>NZ_CP054044.1:2163620-2472708 GCF_013282745.1 Yersinia bercovieri ATCC 43970 | reverse complement strand
AATCGTGCCAGATTTAGAGAAATATGCACCACAAGATTTGTATCATTTATATCCAATAGTTAACAATTTATGGTCACTCTTACCCTGCTCCCTCTACTCATCGGTTGAAAATATCACCGGTTACCCGAGAGTTTTATTCGCAGGAAACAGCGCCCGATGGTATGGGCGAAAAGTGATATTGAAAGCAGACTAGCCAGCAAAGCCCAATGCTTTTCGGGTATGAGTCAATACATCAGGAGGTAGAGGCAGATAGCCATCATGGGTAGCTTGTTTCTGCCCTTCTGGCGATAAAACTCGTTCAAGGAGTGCCGCAGTCAGCGGTTCCAACGGCTGGCCCGGTGCCTTATTGATATAAATATAGAGATAGCGCGACAAGGGATAGCGACCATCTTTAACATTTTCAGGTGTCGGCAAGACAAAATCCTGCCCAGTAGCCGCCAGAGCCAATGACTTAACGCCACTGTTACGAAAACCAATACTGGCATAACCAATGCCATTTAATGACCCCGCCACTGCTTGCACCACGGAGGCTGAACCAGGCAACTCATTGACATTATTCATAAAGTCACCATCACACAGCACTCGATGCTTAAAGTAGCCATAGGTTCCTGAGGCTGAATTTCGGCTATACCGCTGCAAAGCGCGATTCGCCCAGTCACCTGTTAACCCCAATTCACCAAAGCGCTGAATCGGGCGAGGTGCTCCGCAGCGGCGATTTTGCGAGAAAATGGCATCAAGCTGAGATAAAGTCAGTTTATTCAGTGGGTTGTCCTGATGAACAAAAACCACCAATGCATCGACGGCCACTGGGACCGCCAGCGGCGGATAGCCATAACGCTGGATAAATGCGCTAACTTCACCAGCTTTCATTGGCCGACTCATAGGACCGAGCTGAGCGGCCCCAGCTGCCAACGCGGCAGGCGCAGTGGACGATCCTGCGGCCTGTATCTGCAAATTAACACCGGGATAGTGCTGATTGAAATCATCAGCCCACAAGGAGATCAAGTTGGCTAAGGTATCAGAACCAACACTGGAAAGATTACCTGACAAGGTATCAGCTGTTGAAACGGGCAGTGATGAGTGCCCGGCCGTCATCGGTGATAGCTCCACCTGTTGCGCAAGAACACCACAGCTAACCCCTAGCATGGCAGTGAACAGCGCCCATTTCCCCCATCTCATCAGCTTAGTATCCATGCAGTGTTAGGATTTGACTGCATTCTCGGCTAAAACTGCGGGAACAATCAACCGGTTCGGCAAGGTAAAGATAAATCGCGTGCCCAGACCAATTTCACTCATCACCTCTAAACGTGCATCGTGGTGGCTCAATGCGTGCTTCACAATCGCCAGCCCCAGCCCACTACCGCCCGTTTGCCGTGAGCGCGCTTTATCCACCCGATAGAAACGCTCGGTCAGCCGTGGCACATGTTCCGGGCCAATTCCCGGCCCATTGTCGCTGACCTGAAAGTGTGCGCCTTGTGGCGTTTGCTGCCAACACACCTCAATTTTGGTGCCCTCAGGGGTGTGATTAACCGCGTTATAGACCAGATTCGAGACAGCACTGCGCAGTTGATCTTCGTTGCCAAACACCTTTAACTGCTCATTTACCCGAAAAGTGATCTCGTGACGGCCATTACTCAATGCCTGTACCTCATGCTGCAATACTTTTAGCATCAACGGAATATCCACTCGCTCATTCATATCCACATTAGGTGCAGCTTCAATACGTGATAGCGTCAATAGCTGTTTAACCAGCCCATCCATGCGCTTGGTCTGCTCCTGCATCGTCCCGAGTGCTTTGTCCCGCAATGGCCCGACTAACTCCTGGTCATGCATCATTTCCAAATAGCCCTGCAATACTGTCAGGGGGGTGCGCAGTTCATGGCTGACATTCGCAAAGAAGTTACGCCTCGCCCCTTCCAACTGACGCATTTGGGTCACATCACGGGCGACCATCAGTAATTGCCCTTCTGAATAAGGCATCACGCGAAACTCAACGTAATAGCCATTATTCAATTGCAGGGTCAGTGGGCGGGAAAAAAGTTGCTGTTGCAGATATTGGCTGAACTCTGGATAGCGCAATAAGTTAAGAATATGCTGACCATTATCCTCCGGCCAACGAAACCCAAGCAGTTGCTGAGCCAGGCCGTTACACCAGAAGATATTGCCATCAATGGTGGTGATAACCACCGCATCCGGCAGTGATTCGGCACCGCTACGAAAGCGCTTGATGAGTAGTGCCAACTCGCGCCGACGCCGACGATTTCTCAGTTGCATCTGGTATAAGCCGTAAAATAGCGGCTCCCAGCTCCAACGGCCAGCAGGCGGGGTCATGCTGCGGTCTAACCACAGCCAGTGAGATAACTTAAGTTGGTTATAGAAGTTCCAGACTAGCGCCGCGAGCACGGATATCAGCAATAACCAAGGGAGATACCCGATAAAAGCACCCAGCAGTAATGCCGGCAAACAAAAAAGGGCCAGCTCTAAAGCCAGCGTTTTCCACGATAAACGTTCTAACACAACGAATTCTCCGGCACTGAAAACTCAGTAGCGCGTTGAGAAACGGTATCCAGTTCCCCGGACAGTTTGTACCATGCGGTCATGACCATCAACTTCAAGCGCCTTGCGTAGTCGACGAATATGCACGTCAACCGTCCGATCTTCTACATAAACGTTAGTGCCCCAGACATAATTAAGCAACTGCTCACGACTGTAAACACGCTCAGGATGGGTCATAAAGAAGTGCAGTAGTTTAAACTCGGTCGGCCCCATATCCAGAGCTTGCTCGTTAGCCATCACCCGATGTGAGGAGGGGTCAAGGCTTAGCCCTTGCATTTCAATCACTTCTTCCACCGCCATTGGCGATATCCGGCGCATAACCGCCTTGATGCGCGCCACCAGCTCTTTCGGCGAAAAAGGCTTGGTAATATAGTCATCAGCACCCACTTCCAAACCGCGGACTCTATCTTCTTCTTCGCCACGGGCTGTCAACATCATCACCGGAATATCTCTGGTCAATGCTTCGCGCTTCATATGTTTAATAAATTGGATACCCGAGCCACCCGGCAGCATCCAGTCCAGCAGCACTAAATCAGGGAAAGGCTCCGACAAACGAGTGACTGCGCTGTCATAATCTTCGGCTTCTAATGGTTGGTAACCATTCTGTTCCAACACAAAGCACACCATCTCACGGATTGGCGCTTCATCTTCCACCACCAGTATGCGTCTTGCCATCATCAACCCTGCCAGTAAGTTAGTGGTCACTATTTGATTTCGGGAGCCATTATGCGTCAGTTTTGTGACATTTTTATGAAAAACATCGCGCTTCTACCCGCAATAAGCATAGTGATAAATTTTACAGTAATTGCAAAATGCAGCAGCCAAGTTTGCGAGACGTCTCGGAGATTTACTTCAAGCGACTGTTTTAGCCGCGACATCCTGCGGTCAGCGTTTATAATCAGCGCCACTCTCTTTGACTGATAACCTGCCGTGCGGGAGATTTATGCGCATTATCCATACCTCTGATTGGCATTTAGGCCAACACTTCTTCACCAAAAGCCGGGCTGCCGAACACCAGGCATTTCTGCACTGGCTCATTAGGCAGATTGAAGAAAATCAGGTAGATGCGCTGATTGTCGCTGGTGATATCTTTGATACCGGCTCCCCACCTAGTTATGCCCGCGAGCTCTATAACCGCTTCGTGGTGGAGCTACAGCCCACGGGCTGCCAGTTGGTTGTTCTAGGGGGGAATCACGATTCAGTCTCGACACTGAATGAATCACGTGACTTGCTTTCCTATTTGAATACCACGGTGATCTCTTGTGCCAGTCGCAATCTCGAACAACAAATTATTACGCTGAAAAACCATCAGCAACAACCTGCGGCCTTACTCTGTGCAATTCCCTTCTTACGACCACGGGACTTGGTGACTAGTCAAGCCGGCGAATCTGGCGGGCAAAAACAGCTGGCACTGCAAGAAGCCATTGCTGCCCACTATCAGGCGTTATATCAGCGGGCCATTGAACTGCGCACCGAACTGGGTTTGCCGCTACCTATTATTGCCACCGGGCATCTCACCACCCTAGGTGTCACCACCTCAGACTCGGTTCGTGATATCTACATCGGCACACTGGATGCGTTCCCCGCCCAAGCATTTCCACCAGCAGATTACATTGCGTTGGGCCACATTCACCGGGCTCAGCAAGTGGCTAAAACCGAGCATATCCGTTACAGCGGCTCCCCCATTGCCCTGAGTTTTGATGAATTGAGCAAAGAGAAAAGTGTCTATCTGGTGGAGTTTGCCCAACAGACCCTGGCATCAGTGACCCCGCTATTCATACCGCAATTTCAGCCGATGCAGCTCATTAAAGGGGATTTGCAGCAAATCGAGCAGCAGTTGGCTAAATTTGTTGATCATCAGGGCTTACCAGTCTGGCTGGATATCGAAGTTGCCACCAAAGACTATCTCACTGATATTCAACGGCGGATTCAGGCCCTGACCGCAGATCTACCCGTTGAGGTCGTGCTATTACGTCGCAGTAAAGAGCAGCGTAACAACAGCATTGAGCGGCAAGAGAAAGAGACACTCAATGAGCTGAGTGTCGCCGATGTATTTGAACGTAGGCTCGCACAGGAGGCAGATTTAGCCGAACCACGCCAGCAGCGGATGCGCCAAATGTTCAGTCAGGTGGTGGAAGAGATCACGCAAGGTAAAGATGCCGCAGAGGAGCAACCGATATGAGAATTTTAAGCCTGCGGCTAAAAAACATTAACTCTCTGCAAGGGGAGTGGAAGATAGATTTCACTGCTGAGCCGTTTGCCAGCAACGGCTTATTCGCCATCACCGGCCCCACCGGGGCGGGGAAAACCACACTATTAGATGCGATTTGCCTTGCGCTGTACCACCAAACACCGCGCCTGAATGTCACGCCCAGCCAAAATGAGCTAATGACACGCCATACCGCAGAATCACTGGCCGAAGTTGAATTTGAGGTGAAAGGCACCCGCTATCGCGCATTTTGGAGTCAACGTCGCGCAAAAAATAGCCCCGAAGGGAATCTGCAAGCGCCTAAAGTTGAACTGGCGTTATGTGAAAGCGGCAAGATTCTGGCCGATAAAGTGCGTGATAAACTCGATAGGGTTGCTGAGATAACCGGCCTGGATTTTGGCCGCTTTACCAAATCTATGATGCTGTCACAGGGGCAATTTGCCGCATTTCTCAATGCCGACGCCAATGACCGCGCGGAGCTATTGGAAGAGCTAACGGGCACCGACATCTATGGGCGTCTATCAGAGCATGTATTCGAACAGCATAAGCAGGCCAAAACCGATCTGGATACCTTGCACCAACGGGCAACCGGTATTGAACTGCTAAATGAAGAACAACGATCAACCCTATCGCAGCAGATAGATTTGCTCAATCAACAAGAGAAACAGCTCACCGCAGATCAGTTAGTCAATCAACACCAAATAACCTGGCTAACCCATTGGCAACAGCAGCAAAAGAGCGCCTTGGAATATCAGCAACAACAAAAACTGATTGAGCAAACTCTCCAGCAAGCTCAGCCGGAGCTGCAACGGCTAGCCAGAAGTGAGCCCGCTGAAAAGTTGCGCCCCTTGCTGCGGGAACGCTCACGTAGCCAACAAGATTTGCAACAAATACAACTACGTATCACCACACTGACTCAACAACAGCAGCAACTTCAGACGCAACTGACACCACTGACTCAAGCATTAGAGCAAGCCAATTTGGCTCGCCAACAGCAGGCAGTAAAGTTGCATGAGCAAGAAGCAGTGATCGAACAAAAAGTCGTCCCGCTGGATAACACTATTGCACAGCAGCGGCACACCTTGGCGCAACTTGCTACGCAATTGCAGCAGCTACAGGGTAAGCAACAACAAGAGAGACAGCAGCTTGAGTTCAATGAGCAGCAGCAACTAAAAAACCATCAGCGCCTACAACAATTGGCGGAATATGCACACCTGCATACCCACCATCAACACTGGGAGAAAAACCTCCCTTTATGGCGTGAACAGTTCCGCCAACGGCAAATACTGCAACAACAGTCAATTGAAAGTAAACAGCAGCTACAGCAACAGGTCACATTGCTGAACACGTTACAGCAACAAATCAACACGCTGAATGAGCAAGACAAGCAACAACAGGCAGTATTGATACAAGCCAGTTCGCAGACGGGAAGCATCCAGCAGCAATTATCAGTGCTTGAGCAACAACAACCTTCAGCACAACTACGCCAACAATGGGGCGAACTCCAGCAACAACGAACCACACGGCAACAATTAGCGGCATTATCGCCTTTGGCGCAACAAGTTCAGTCACTAATCGATAAACAACAGCAGCAACTCGCTAGCCAGCAGCAACAGTTAAAACTGCTTGAACAGCAGTTGGCAGAAAAACGTCAGTTATATAAACAGCAAAAACAGCATCTGACAGATCTGGAAAGCTTGTGGGAGCGCGAAAAACAGATCGCCGGATTAGAGGCGGAAAGGGCCAAACTACAATCTGGAGAAGCCTGCCCACTATGTGGGGCGCTAGATCATCCCGCCGTTACTGCGTATCAGGCGGTAAAACCCTCAGAAACGGCTAAACGCGTTGAAGAACTTCGCCTTCAAGTCGAGCAACTCTTCACCGCCGGAACCGAATTGCGCACTCAGGTAGAAAGTGTGCAGCAACAACAGCAGCGTGTGGAGCAAGAGTTACAGCACCATCGCCAACAACTGGCTGAATATCAACAGCGCTGGCAAACATTGGCACAACCATTGGCACAACCATTGGCACTGACTTTTGCCTTGAATGAGCCTGCAGCTTTAGTGACCTGGCTAGAACAGCAGGAACAGTTAGAGCAAAAATGCCAGCTAAAACTGGCCGAGCATGAGCGTTTAAATCAACAATATCAGCAAGCTAAGGATGTTCTGGCTCAAGCTGAACAGCAGCAGCAAAAACATCTGCAACAGTTGGCATTAATCACGCAGCGTCAACATGATACCCAGCAATCTCACCAGAAGTTATTAGCACAGCATCAGCGCCAGCAGGATGAGTTAGCACTGATGCATCAGTGCTTGCATAATGCGCTGGCTGAATTATCGCTCTCAATACCTGAAGCTGACCAGCAATCGAGTTGGCTGGCACTGCGGGAAGAGGAGAGCCAACGCTGGCAGCAGTATCAACAAGAGCAACAACAACGGGTGCTGGAGCAAAAAGCACTGGAGACGCGGATTGAAGATGAGCGCCGCCATTTACAAGCAGGCGTAGATCAATTAACTGAGCTGACTCAGCAGCATCAACAAACTGAGGCCCTGCTACAACAATATCAGCAGCAGCGCGATGCCCTGTTTGGCAACCGCACTGTTAGCGAAGCGCGCCAGTTGTTACGCCGACAGCAGCAGCAGGTGGATCTGGCACAGCAAAACGCAGCGGAAGCTCTACAACTAACGCAATCCCAGCTCAACCGGTTATCCGGTGAGTTGGCGGGATTAGAGCAGCAATATCAACATAATCAGCAGCGTGCGGCGGCAGCTCAAGCTGAGTTACAGCAGGCGTTGGAGATAAGCGCGTTCGAAGATGAAGCGGCTCTGACGGCCGCGTTGCTGAGCGAAGAAGAGAGACAACGTCTGCAGCAATTGCAACAGCAATTGAGTGAGCGGCAACAACAAATCCATATTCGCCAGCAGCAAATCAACGAAGCGCTGGAACAACATTTGCAACAGTGCCCGTCGGGCGTCGATCAGATGTCTGAATTGGCGATATTGCAGCAACAGTCGGATCAACTCTCGGCACAGCTAAAAGCCAACACACTACGCCAAGGTGAGCTGCGCAATCAGCTAGACAGTGACGCTGCTCGTCGTAATAACCAACATGCCCTGTTTGAACAAATTGAACGTAGCCAGCAGCAATATGATGACTGGAGCTATCTCAATCACTTAATTGGCTCCAAAGAGGGTGATAAATTCCGCAAATTTGCCCAAGGGCTGACACTCGATCATCTGGTCTATTTGGCAAATAACCAACTCAGCCGCTTACATGGCCGCTATCTGTTGCAGCGCAAAACCAGTGATGCACTGGAGTTACAAGTGGTGGATACATGGCAAGCTGATGCCATACGCGATACTCGCACACTATCTGGAGGCGAAAGTTTTCTGGTTAGTCTGGCGCTGGCACTGGCACTGTCGGATCTGGTCAGTCATAAAACCAGCATTGACTCACTATTTCTCGATGAAGGTTTCGGCACGCTGGATGCAGAGACGCTGGATACCGCACTGGATGCACTTGATAGCCTGAATGCATCAGGTAAAACCATCGGGATCATCAGCCACATTGAGGCCATGAAAGAGAGGATTCCAGTGCAAATAAAAGTGAAGAAAGTCAACGGACTGGGTGTAAGCCGTCTAGATAATATTTTCCGGGTTAATCAAGACTGAGCAGACCCCCAATGACTGACTCAGACCGTCATTTGGATAAGCAAGCGAGCAAATCCCGATGAGCTTACTCAGGTAAGTGATTCGGGTGAGTGAGTGCCGCGCTAGCGTCAAGGGCGAAGGGCGTGCCCAAAGCCATTGGCGTTAGCGCCAGGCAGCAAGCGAGTAAGTCCCGATGAGCTTACTCAGGTAAGTGATTCGGGTGAGTGAGTGCCGCTAACACCGCGGTAGCGTCAAGGGCGAAGGGCGTGCCCAAAGCCATTGGCGTTACCGCCAGGCAGCAAGCGAGCAAGTCCCGATGAGCTTACTCAAGTAAGTGATTCGGGTGAGTGAGTGCCGCTAACACCGCGGTAGCGTCAAGGGCGAAGGGCAGTTGGCCATAACCAAGCAGCGCCACGCACCCCACTCGAATCACCATGCACCGCCTTACGAATTGGGGTTTCACACTCACCACCAAAGACCCATGGGCTGATTAACGCAGGTAATGTTTTATAGAGGCGTTCAACATTACTCATTCCTCCACCTAAAACCACCACATCTGGGTCAAATAGGTTAATGACCTGAGCTAATGACTTGGCAAAACGTTGCTCATAATTGCTCATGGCCTGCTCTGCTACTGCATCCCCCTGTTCAGCCAACGTAATGATCTCATGGCCTTTAAGTGGTTTTCCACTCAGGCGAAAGTAATCAGTGGCAAAACCGGTGCCAGAGACAAATGTCTCGATACACCCTTTTTTGCCGCAATAACAAGCAACTTCCTGCTGATATTGCCGCTCTTCGTCATCCTGCCACGGCAAGGGATTATGGCCCCACTCACCGGCAATGCCATTACCACCGGCATGAACTCGCCCATCGATAGCAATACCTGACCCACAGCCAGTACCGATAATGACAGCAAATACCAGATGCTTCCCTGCGCCGGCGCCATCGGTTGCCTCGGAAACCGCCAAACAGTTTGCATCATTTGCCAGACGTACTGGGCGAGAGAGGAGATCTGACAGATCTTTATCGACAAACTGACCATTCAGCCATACCGAATTAGCATTTTTTACCTTGCCGGTAAAAGGGGAGAGTGTCCCCGGAATACCCACGCCGACACTGCCCCGCTCCCCCGTCGCCTGTTCAGCATCAGCGACTAAAGCAGCAATCGCTTGCAATGTTTTTTGATAATCATGGCGTGGGGTATCAACCCGCTTACGGAAAAGTTCCAGCCCATCATTGCTCAATGCAATGACCTCTATTTTGGTGCCACCCAGATCGATACCAATGCGCATAGCGCTCCACCTCATTGACGGAATTATTCGTTGTATTATGAGCAATAAATATGCCCCAATATGACCAGGCAATAACGATAATAGAAATCCTATCTTTTCAGTGTGGACAATAGGTCGCGGTGACACAATCTTTGTTATCCGTAATTTTGCATTAGGTCGTGTTTAAATCCCATCGGGTTAAAATTGCATTTAGAAAATGATTGGCTGGCGCTCTTTTTTCTTATTCTTTGCTAGGGGTCAAGGCATCAATTCGTTATCATGCCGCCCTGCGTTTGATTAACTCGCGCGCTCCAGGCGCGCCCGAGCCAGGGATAACACTATGCTGTGGTTTAAGAATTTAATGGTTTACCGTTTGAGCCGGGAAGTCTCGCTATCTGCGGATGAAATGGAGAAACAGTTAAGCGCCCTTAGTTTCACCCCCTGTGGTAGCCAGGATATGGCAAAAACCGGCTGGGTCTCACCGATGGGTTCACACAGCGATGCCTTAACCCATACGGTTAATGGCCAGATCGTGATTTGTGCGCGAAAAGAAGAGAAAATCTTGCCATCTCCGGTGATTAAGCAGGAGTTACAAGCCAAAATTGAGCGTCTGGAAGGTGAACAACATCGCAAACTGAAAAAAACTGAAAAAGACTCATTAAAAGATGAAGTTCTACACAGTTTATTACCACGAGCATTCAGTCGATTTAACCAAACCTTCCTGTGGATTGATACGGTCAATGACCTAATTATGGTCGATGCGGCCAGTGCGAAGCGGGCTGAAGACACTTTAGCATTGCTGCGAAAAAGTCTGGGTTCCTTGCCGGTAGTGCCGCTGACATTGGAAAATCCAATTGAGCTGACACTAACTGAGTGGGTGCGCAGTAAAGAATTACCTGCTGGTTTTACACTGATGGATGAAGCTGAGCTAAAAGCTATTCTGGAGGATGGCGGCGTGATCCGCTGTAAGAAACAGGATCTGTTCAGTGATGAAATCGCGGTGCATATTGAAGCTGGCAAGTTGGTAACTAAGCTAGCACTGGATTGGCAAGAGCGTGTTCAGTTGGTGCTATCCGATGATGGATCACTGAAACGCCTGAAATTCTCTGACACCTTGCGTGAACAGAATGATGATATTGACCGGGAAGATTTTGCCCAACGTTTCGATGCCGATTTTATTCTGATGACCAGTGAACTGGCTGCTTTGATTAAAAATCTGATTGAAGCTTTGGGTGGTGAGGCTCAGCACTAATACTGCTGTAACTCAACTCAACAAGTATTGCCCTCTCTGGTATGGAGAGGGCTGAAACATTCGCTAAATTAAAAGTAAATTAGCTCAAATATTTGCACAGATACGATGATGCTTCAGCAACTTGCAGGTTAAATTCACTCTCCCCCGGGATATAGAAGGTTTCACCCGGCTTGAAAATTTCCCAACCTGACGAACCTGGAATCAAGACTTTTAAGCTGCCAGTAATGACCGTCATCTCTTCCGCTTTAGCTGTACTGAAGGTGTACTCACCCTTCTCCATCACCCCAACGCTAGCTGGCCCAATGCTGTCACTGTCAAAACCAATAGATTTCACTTTCCCGGTAAAATACTCATTAAATTTCAGCATAGTTTTGCACCCGCGTCTTAATCAGAATTGAGCTTTCATATTAGAGTCACTCTAAACGCTCTGTCACTGATTATTATGGCGAAATGGGATCATTACCGAATTCACAACCAAGGTTGCGGAGAAAACGCACAAATTGGTGCTGGAATTTACTGTTTACCCCAGGGGAAAGTGGCTATTTAGCTAAAACAGAGCAGTCGAAAATGGCTTACAACATAAATGGTGAGTCTATTTTTAGCAAAAGAGAGTGGCCTCAGAGATTTCGTAAGATATATAGCGCCAGCGAGGTTTCAAAGAGCACAATCAATATTGACCAGAACGCAGGCATAAAATTGGTGTGTTGATGGATAAATAATTTGAGGGTTTTCATCGGCCCGCCTTGATTGGCCTTGCCTTAAATGGCATTAATCAGTGTAAATGATTTGCGTCGAAATGATTACATAGGTGATGATTGTACGCTTCGTATAATTATCAAACAATCAGATGGACTAATTATTCATATTACAAATTGATCTAACGCCCGAACTACTTCACTGTTTCATCCGCTAAAATCTGCAAAATATGCCCGACAACCTCTTGCAGTGGTTGAGTTGCATCCAGCACATGATGGGCAACCTCCTGATAGAGTGCTTCCCTACTGGCTAATACATCCAGTATTTCCTCAACGATCGGTTTGCCGGTGAGGCTTGGTCGTTGAGCATCTTCTGGATCTTCGGTTAAACGCTCCGCCAACACATTAGCAGAGGCACGTAGATAGATGACCAACCCGTGATTACGCATAAATGTCCGATTTTTAGGGGTCAACACCGCGCCACCACCAGTAGCAACCACCGTTTTAGGGGCTGTGACGGTTTGCAGGGCCATACTTTCTCGCAAACGAAAGCCATCCCAACCCTCGCGAGCGACGACTTCGGCAACACTCAACTGTAAAGTTTGTTGCATAAACAGGTCGGTATCAATAAAGCGATATCCTAGCGCCTCTGCCAGCGCCTTCCCTACCGTTGTCTTACCTGCACCACGCGCACCAACCATGAAGATAGTTTGTGTCATTACTTAAAAGTCCTTTCATATCAACTTCTGAGGATAAATTCTCGTCATCAAAAAACTGGCCGCTATTGTTAACCGACTAAATTAGATTAACACTCAGCTATATGCTGTAGATGCGAATCATACCGATAATTGAGGGTAGTGCAAACTTTACAAATCCGTAAAACTAACGATACACAGATTACAAATGATATTTTAGTACACCTGATAGGAATCATTAATCCCTACCAGGTGATTAACATAATCAGAAATCGATACTGGCACGTAAAACAAACTGCCGAGGCTCACCAACAGCAATCCGCAAATTGCCACCACTTGAAGGGTAATAGGTTTTATCAAACAGTTTTTTCACATTTAGCTGCCATTTCACCCGATAATGATTAATCGGTAATGAGTATGAAACAAAAGCATCAACTACAGTGTAATCATCTAAAATAAAACGATTTGCTGCGTCACCCGCCCGCGACCCAATATAGCGCGCACCCGCACCAATACCAATGTTGACGCTTAAGTATTTCCATATTTTGACGAACTCCAATAAATCCCTGAGAAAGGTAGCGGTAAAAATTGTTTATAGAGCTGTTGGAATGTTTGCTGTGGGCAGATATCAGCAAATAAATCGGGATAGAACGCTTTGGCAAACATCTCAACTGCCACAACGTGATAAGGGCTGAGGTAAAAGTTATGCCAAATACTGTAGGCATGGCCCTGAGTCACGGCACGAAGATGGGAAAGGATAGGTTGGTCTGACAACACTTGTTGGAAGCTGTGCTGTGCCAGCTCAGCATTCACTAGCGGCCCCAGTTTTAAGTGAGAAAAGCGTTTACCAGTCAGTCCGGCCATACCGGTAGCAATATAGATATCTGGATTGGCTTGCAGCACAGTTTCCGGATTCAGTTCTCCATACAGGGTATTAATATGGGAGGCAGCAATATTGTCGCCACCAGCAAAAGCAATCAGGTCACCGAGATTGCCTTTAGAGGCCGTGGTACAGCAACTTTCACGTCGCCCTAGATGCAAATGCAGCATAACCGTCGGTTTTCGCCCTTGATACTGGGCCAGCCTCTGTTGGATAACATGCATATGTTGCTGATAAAAAATGATAAATCTCTCGGCGCGCCCTTGACGATTAAGCACCTCACCTAACAACTTAATACTGGGGATCGTTTGATTTAACAGATCGATCCTCAGATCTACAAAGATCACAGGAATACCGGCTTTGGTTAAACGAACCAATGTTCCGTCATCGCCCTCTCCCCCTCCAAGCCGCGACAAAATAACCAGGTCGGGTTGTAATAGGATCAGGCTCTCAACATTTATCTGGCGAATGTTGCCACTTTTAATTATTGGGATTTGAGCAATTTCAGGAAATTTTTGTGTATAAAGTTGCCAGCTTTGCGCATCGTAACGTTCCAGGTCAGCGGGCCAGGCAATTACTCGTTGCGCAGGATTTCCTGGCTCCAATAACGCCAGTGTATAGAGCATCCGGCTTTCACCCACAATAATACGCTGTGGATTATCAGGTATTTCCACCTGACGGCCTAGAATATCGGTAACACTCTTTGCCTGCCCGTTAAGGGCCACACTTAGCAGACAAAAAACCAAAAGAGCCTGAAAATAGCGCATACGCGTCACATAACCAGAAAAATGGATGCGTATGATAATCATTATCATTTCGGTATTTCAAATGGAATGCGGTTTTCGTTTAGATAAAAGAGAGGAACCGCTAAAAGCCCTCTTTGGTCCTATTTTTTAAGTCATTTAGCGGTGCTTTCGCCTGATGATTCTCTGAGAAATCAGAGATCATGGTGCAGGGAATATCAGAGGCTGTAAATTGGGGGTTCTAACGAGGCTGGCAAATGTAAACTATTGCAGGAGGGAAATTACGCACTACCCGTATCTTTTTCCATGTGAAGTAGCGGGATAGCAAAGGCTCGGAAAGCTGGCTGTATTGGAACAAAACCAACATCCCATTACTTGCGCGTAAGCGCTGCTGAGTCTGTTGCAATATTCTGATGCTGATCTTGGTTGGGATCGAGAGCAGTGGTAGGCAACAAAATACCACATCATAATTTTGATCTAACTGTTCGGCCGAGCGAGCAACAACCTGCAAACGCGGGTCGTTTATCTGATGTAATGCGTGCACAAAGTGGGGCAGAATTTCGTAAGCCTGTAAGTGAGAGTCTGCTGACATATGTAACAAGATCCGCTTTGTTAGCACACCATCAGCGGCACCTAGTTCAGCAATATTAAGATGTTGCTTCCAATCCACCTGATTCAACATCGCCTGACATAACCAAGGCGAAGAAGGAGCCAACGTGCCAACCGTACGTGGTGAGGCAATAAAGCGCTGTAAATAGGAAAATTGACTTTTAAAATTACGCCGAACGGTGTTTAACATAGCCTCTCCTCGCTGCCCCAGATACATCACAATAACACCTTATATTCCTTAAGTTATCATTAAGATTGCTCTAATAATTAATTATTTTTAGTCGGCAAATAGAAAATGCCATGAGGAAAAATAGAGATGATCATGAAATGAGTAAGCCCAAATTAACAATAACTCGCCATTGTTAACTTGGGCTTACTCGTAGCAGAGAGCACGATGGTGATTGCAATACCGAACGCATCTCTAACTATTTCATTAATTATCACTTATTGTGAATAATTAATGATAAATTTCAGCACTGGCGCTGTAATTGCTGGAGTCACCTGGATTGCTCATGCCAATGACCCGATAGTGACTAGCACCATCTGCGGTTGCTTTCTCATTTAATGCTGACTCCACATCCATCGGTGAACCGCTGACATTAGAAATAGAAATAACCCCCATACTCTGCAACTTCGTCGCTTGTTCCGGACTCACTTCTTGCGCAGCCATAGTGGCGAATGAAGCGGTGGCAATAAGTGCGGCTGCGATAATAGGTAATAGTTTCATAAAATTCTCCAACAGGCGGGTGGTATGTAACGTCTTTGTGAGAATAATTATGAGTGCTCCACTGCAAGGAGACGTAATGCTCTGTAAAGAACATCAATCATTGTGTGGGGAATAAGGAGGAAATAAAATATTTTATGTCACTGGAGACAAGAAAATAGATAATCAAGGACAGACGCCGATATATTTGGCCGCTGCCCAAGTTTATACTTTATAGATTATCAAGATGCAGGAAGGCGGCAAATCAGTGATTCGGGTAGGCAAACGCAGCCAATACACCGGCAACTTGAAAGATGGTGGCGATTAGTTGAGCTTTGCAACAATATTCGTCAGATTTTTTTCTGCTGCTGCCTGGCTAACCACTTGTAGCATCTGTGCGGAAAGATCATATGAAACAACAGACTTCACCACACCCGCCGCTGCGAAACTAGCGTGTCCAGCCCCACATCCAAGATCGAGTAAATGAGCATAACCATGGGGTTGCAGTAGCATTGCCAGGCGCTGTAAATCTTTACCCTGAGCATGAACCGCACTCGTCAAATAGGCATTAGCCTGATCGCCAAACTGCCTTTCAACTGCATCTGTATGGCTATTTTCTGTTGTCATTACATCCCCGCTGATGGTTTAACTCACTGATTTAATTTATCTATCATATTTCCTGTAAAGCGTTAATATACTTTTCTCAAACTAAATCCACTATAGTGGGTGAATTGCAGCATCACAATAGCGCGGGAGATATTATGGTTACGCTTAGAGCAATGCTGGCTGAGGAGCTTGGCGACTATAGGAATATATTTATTACCGAGTATGCGCAAGATTTAGTGTCTAATAGTGATTATAGCGCGGAGAAAGCTTTGGCTTATGCAACGCATAGCTTTGATAACTATTTGCCGGAAGGTGTTAATAGCCCAAGCGATCATCTTTTTTGCATCGAAAATAGAGATAATATCAGCGGTGAGGAACAGCTGGTGGGTTATTTATGGTACGGATTAGGCAAAGAGGATAGTGCAGCCTTTATTAAGGATTTCTACGTACTACCACCGTGTCAACGTCAGGGTTATGGCTCGGCGTGCTTAGCGGCATTAGAAAAACAATTAATTGCTCAGGGTGTATTTGAGATAAAACTGCGGGTAGCGGCTGATAATCCACAAGCGAAAAGATTGTATGAGAAAATGGCATTTGCCGTGACCGGATTTAATATGTCTAAATCGCTGGCAAGGAAATAGTCGCGGTAAGTACATACTATCACTGATGGTGGGCAGTAATAATCTGTTGGTGCTGACATAGCTGCAAACGATAGAAAATAGCGGTCTGAAAACCGGATAAACAGTTTATCAGGCTCGATAAAACTATTATCTGGCATTAAAGCGCTTTGTCTTCATCCATCTGTTGCAACTGATTTCGATAAGATTTCACTTTTTGGCGCTTCTTCATCCAGATAGAGAATGACACGACAAAAATGCTACCAGCCAGAGTTAATACGCCCAGCTCATGCTGATAAAACAGCATAATAACAAAATAGACAGCAGAAATTATTGCTACCCATTTAGCCGAATGACCAATCGAGTTTTTCTCATCAGTCAAACGGCGGATACTCTCTTCTTCGCTGATCCCCATGCTTAATCCTCCTTAATAACCAGCTTATAATATTGGGCCAGTCGCATGATAATTCAACATATTTTTCAATTTTTATTTTATTCCGTTGAGATAGCGCTGATTGACTATCTCGATTGTGTTCATATCAGTGTGAAATTCCTCAATTAGATACCATCCTGAAATTTTCGTGCCTTGGCAGTTTGCTGCTTTTCCAGTTCAAAAATGGCACGTTGCAGCCCTTTTTCTTGAATTGGGCTTAAGTGAGGGAATTTAAAACTCAGGCGCTGCATCGTGAGTGTTTCGCCTTTGTTATTTACAACCTTTTTATCAATGGCTCGGATAAATTGCAGGTCTAATTTAAAAATACCAAAACCGCATAAATCAACCGAGACATCACGCAAAATGCCACATCCTTGCAGCGGGAACTCACTGCCTTTCACTGCATATAGACCCATTCCACCCAAGGAGACATCTGCCAGTGTATAGGAGAATTTACTACCATCAGCGAATTTTCCTGAGCAGTAATAAGCAGGCCACTGAGGAATATTGACGCGAAAATATTCCCGTCGTTGAATGAAGTAAAGTTGCTCAGGAAGGGCGGTGCTAAAAGCCGGCAGTGATAAATACTTTATTTCTCTCAATGGACTACAGGTAAATTCGACTTTTGCACCGGTAGGTTCCGCAATGATGGTGATTTGATTCGCAGCCAAGGCTGAAATATTTTCATGCTCTACGCTGCCAAAATCAAAAATAAACTGATTTGTCTCGGGTACCACATCCAGAATACGGCTAATAAATTGCCCGCGCGCATGGGTCACCATCACGGCGGTATCGTTCTTCTTTAAGTCCCGAAGAATTGCACAGATCGCTAATTTATTCGTTTTAACAAAATTCTCTTTAGACGTTTCGCTCACCTGCCATTCTCCATCTTTAATTTATCGCCCTGGCTACCCAGATTATTAAAAGCCTATAAGTATCAAGACGGTTATCGGCAGATATCGCAATGACTTTAGCGGTTATTTTTGTATTTTCGACGGGGAGTCAGGGAGTTAAAAATAAAGCGACATCGGCGGGAGCCAAATATCGCTTTAATCTGCAAACAACAATTTGCGGTCAATCAGCTGCGAACTAAATCGTCGCCGTAGCCAATCCACTTATAGGTTGTCAATGCATCCAGCCCCATAGGGCCACGGGCATGGAGTTTTTGCGTGCTGACGGCAACCTCGGCCCCTAAACCAAATTGACCGCCATCAGTGAAGCGCGTGCTGGCATTGACATAGACCGCTGATGAATCTACCGCGCGGACAAAATGTTCAGCGCTGCTGAGGGAGCGCGTCAAAATGGCATCGGAATGGCTGGTGCCATGTTCGCGGATATGATTAATGGCAGCATCAATATCAGCCACAATATCCACATTCAGATCCAGTGAGAGCCACTCATCATCGTAATCTGCGGCTTCCACCGCCACCACTTTGGCCTTAGCTTCCACCAGATACGGCATGGCCTGCGAGCTGGCATGCAGTGTCACACCAAAAGCATGCATTCTGGCACTCAATATCGGGAGGAAGCTTGCAGCGATGGCCTGATGAACCAGCAGAGTTTCCAGTGAGTTACAGGCACTTGGCCGCTGAACTTTTGCATTTTCAATGACCAATAGCGCCTTCTCAACATCGGCGCTTTCATCGACAAAAGTATGGCAAACGCCAATTCCGCCAGTAATTACCGGAATGGTCGATTGCTCACGGCACAGTTTATGTAGACCAGCGCCACCACGTGGAATCAACATATCAACATAGCGATCCATGCGCAGTAACTCATTCACCAACTCGCGATCCGGGCTTTCAATCGCCTGCACTGCGGCTGCGGGTAAACCGCACTGCTCCAGCGCCTGTTGGATCACTTTCACCGTCGCCTGATTGGTGTGATGAGTCTCTTTCCCACCGCGCAAAATTACCGCATTACCGGTCTTTAGGCATAAGCTGGCCACATCAATGGTGACATTCGGACGGGCTTCATAAATGACACCAATCACCCCCAGTGGTACACGGCGGCGTTCGAGCTTCAAGCCGCTGTCGAGCAGGCTACCATCAATCACGCGGCCCACAGGGTCATTTAGGCGGCATACCTGCCGCACATCATTCGCAATGGCGGCTAATCGGGCGGGTGATAATAGCAGCCGATCGAGTAGCGCTTCACTCATGCCACTGTCACGGGCGGCTTTCATATCTTGTTCATTAGCCTGCAAAATGGCCTGACTTTCAGACTCCAGCAGGTTCGCGATGACCGCAAGTGCCTGATTCTTTTTGGCCGTGCTTAGTAGCGCCAATTGCCAGGAGGCCTGTTTAGCGGCCTTCCCCATCTGTTCCAGCATACTCATGCTTGCTCCTTAACTGACAATCATATCGTCACGGTGAACAGCCACCGGGCCATATTCATATCCGAGGATTTCACTAATTTGTTGCGAGTGGTGCCCCGCTAACAGGCGCAAGGCGTCACTGTTATAACGTGATACGCCGTGGGCCAAATCTCGCCCACTGAGGTTGCGGATACGGATCACCTCACCACGGGAGAAGTTCCCTTTAACGCTGCGAATACCTTTCGGCAGCAGCGAGCTTCCCCGCTCCATAATGGCAGAGACCGCCCCATCGTCGACGGTGATCTCACCGGCAGGTGGCGCACCAAAAATCCAGCGTTTGCGGTTTTCCAGCGGTGTTTCCAGCGCGTGGAAGCGCGTGCCGACGGGGGTGCCGTCAACCACATCGGCAATAACCCCCACCTGGCTCCCTGCGGCAATCACCACATCAATACCCGCGCGACACGCGACATCGGCAGCTTGCAGTTTTGTCGCCATACCACCAGTGCCGAGACCAGAGACGCTATCACCGGCAATTTCACGTAAGGCATCATCAATACCATGCACTTCGCGAATCAGTTCTGCTGCGGGGTTATTCCGGGGATCGGCGGTGTATAAGCCCGCTTGATCGGTCAGTAACAGCAACTTATCCGCACCGGCCAGAATGGCTGCCAATGCGGAGAGATTATCGTTGTCGCCCACTTTAATTTCAGCGGTAGCAACGGCGTCATTCTCATTGATGACCGGAACAATGCGGTTATCCAGCAGGGCGTTCATCGTGTCGCGCGCATTTAAAAAGCGCTCACGATCTTCTAAATCAGCCCGGGTCAACAGCATCTGACCCACATGGATGCCATAGATAGAAAATAGCTGCTCCCAGAGCTGAATCAGCCGGCTTTGCCCGACTGCGGCCAACAGTTGCTTTGAGGCAATAGTGGCGGGTAATTCTGGGTAACCCAGGTGTTCACGCCCGGCGGCAATCGCCCCGGAGGTGACAATAACAATACGATGACCTTTGGCGTGTTGCTGGGCGCACTGGCGCACCAACTCAACAATATGGGCACGGTTAAGACGACGGGAACCGCCAGTCAGCACACTTGTCCCCAATTTCACAACCAATGTCTGGCTGCCACTCATAATTTTTCTGCCGTTGGGATAATTAAAAAAAGAGATGATAGATAAAACGTTGTAACAGGCGCGGAGCATTATGCCAACAGGCATGAGAATATATTCCCCCTTTTATTGTGCAAAAGGGGGGCGCTCTTCTTATTTAGCGATTAACAGCGCAATTCTTACGCCGACAGCTTAACGGGCTGTTCGCTAAAATCTTGCGCGGGCACCAATCTCATTTCAATAGAGGTCAGCATTTCGGCCAGGCGCTTGTGAAAACCGCGTAATGTGGTCTCCAGCTTCTCCTGTACTTCAGGATCTTTAATGTTTTCTGCTTTCCAGCTGCCCTCTTTATTAAACAGGCCAAACTGGTAAACATAGGTAAAATGGTCCGCCGCAGGCTCCAGCTCTATCCACCACCCCCAGAACTCACGCTTCTCTGGAGCAAGCTTCACATTGACGCAAACAGCTAAACAGTCAAAGAAAAAACGGTCATTCTGGCACTGCCCTTCACGTAGGTATGGCCCCAAAGCAGCAAAACGTTTCATAAGCTTGCTTTTAGGATGAGCACTGGTTGACGTCATTCTTAAATCTCCTTATGTAGACGCACCTTTTTAGCAAATTGTTAAAAATTAGCAACTCATTAACGCATTTTATCTTCTAACCATTGGCTGGTTTGCAATAATGCACGATGGAAATTGTCATACAGCGGCGTAGATGATATAGCCAATAATTTGCCGTCCGAGGATGAAGAGCAAATAAGTTTCGACTCCTCTTTCGGGCTGAAGGGATCATTTTCCCAGAAACCGGCCAGCATTGGCGTTTGACAGCGCCTCCCCAATAATCCCTGTGTTTTCAATGAGTAGCGGTTCATTTCTGTTTTCAGTGTTTCATCAGATGCATCTGCCATGCCCAAGCGACTGGCCATCACATCCATATACATGTCCGGCACTTTGCGCTGGCTATCACTATTGCACAACAGATGATGAACAATCGGCCCAAGACATGCCACCGCGCGTACCCGCTGAGGTTCCAGATAACCTAAGCGCACCGCCACATTGGCCCCAAAACGTAAGCCGAAAACAGTGACCCGCTGGTGATCAACCCAGGGAATATTCGGCAATGCATGCAGCACTTGTTGATGCAGATAGCTAGTGTCCTGGGTTAATTTCCAGCGTGATGATGCCCCGACGGATGGCATGTCGATGGTCAACATCGCTATCCCTTTGGGGGCCAAATAGTCGCGGAACAGGCGGTGATAATCACTTTGCAAGGTATCCAGCCCGCCACATATCAGCACCGTCGGAAATGGCGCACTGCCGACGGTTGGCATATGCAGGAAGCCGGAAAGGGTGCCACCATCGGAAATAGCGAAATCAAGTTTTTTCAGTGTGTAGGGCAGATGCTCAGCGGCGGCTTCATATGCGCGGTTAGACAGCACTTCGACCTGCTCGGCCAGCTCATCACCTTTCAGGTGCGGGTAACTGGCGATGCTGTAGAGATTGGCCGCATTTAACCAATATTGACCCGCACTCATCGGCTCAGCTTCTTCCATCGCTTTTTGCTGCCACTGCATCGCTTGATGGGCCCATTCATAAATCCAGTTGCCGTTACGATAGCCGACCACAGTATCCAGCAGTTCGTTGTCGCTATGTTCCGCTTTTGAGCAGGCAATGCGCGATAAAACCTCTTCTATCTCAAGGGGATCGACACCACGCCAAGTCCACATCAGGCGGTTGATCATTCGATACCAATGGCTAGCGGTGTCACCATCCAATGCCGAATGAACACTCATGGCCTGGTTGCAATGGGCATGCCGGACTAAAGTCGAGGTTTCAGGGTGCTTAAATTTGGGTTTGAACAGAATTTCAGAAAGGTTGGCTTGTGCCATGGTAACAATAGCCTCCATAAGCCGTGAATCAGGCCCGGTAAGGGCTGCTCAGATGGAGTCAAGTGTACTCATACTGCGAGGAAAATGGAACGCCCGGTCAATACCGAGCGCTTAAAGTTGGCTAAATTACTTGCCGCTTAAGGGGGCAACAAAAGTCACCGCCATATCCCACGGCTGTTCAATCCATGTATCCTGCGGGATATCAACCACATAATCATCGACTAATGGGCGGCCCGCCGGTTTGGCGAAGATAGTGACAAAATGTGCTTTCGGATACATATCGCGAATGGCTTTCGCAGTGCCACCAGTATCAACCAAATCATCAATCACGATAAAGCCTTCACCATCGCCTTCAGCGCGTTTTAAGACTTTAAGATCACGTTGATTATCATGGTCATAGCTAGAAATGCACACGGTGTCTACATAACGAATACCCAGCTCACGCGCCAGAATACCAGCCGGTACTAATCCACCACGGCTCACCGCGATGATACCTTTCCATTGCTCGGCTGGCAGTAAACGCTGTGCCAGTTTGCGGGCGTGAATTTGCAACATATCCCAGGTAACGACGTATTTTTCGCTCATAAAATGTAATCCCAGCCAGTATAAGAAGTGGCTTGCCATGTATCAGAAGGGGAAAAAAGGTTGCGCGAGATTATAGTGAGCCAGCCGGATAAAAACCAGCAATTATCTGGCTAATTAATCGGATCGGATAAGGTAATTGTGCAGCGATACGCGCGTAATGCCAATGAAAGTGATATTCTCAAATTATCTCGCCATCTTGATGGCGGTTTGTCACTACCCCTAAAATCTTTAGTCATCAACCCAATAGCATCTCTGACATCTCCATTGCGAGGCTGCCGATATGAGAATGCTATTACAGGAGACTTACAGTGTCTGAACTGTCTCAACTTTCGCCTCAGCCGTTGTGGGATATTTTTGCAAAAATCTGCTCGATCCCACACCCGTCTTACCATGAAGAAGCGCTAGCACAGCACATTATGACGTGGGCCAAAGAAAAAGGTCTGCACGCCGAACGTGATCAAGTCGGTAATATCCTGCTGCGTAAGCCTGCTACCAAAGGGATGGAGAACCGTAAGCCCGTGGCACTGCAAGCCCATCTGGATATGGTTCCGCAGAAGAATAATGATACGGTACATGACTTCACTAAAGACCCAATCCAGCCTTATATCGATGGTGAATGGGTTAAAGCCCGTGGTACCACATTAGGGGCAGATAATGGCATTGGTATGGCCTCCGCGCTGGCGGTGTTGTCTGACGACAGTGTCGAGCATGGCCCACTGGAAGTGCTGCTGACCATGACCGAAGAGGCCGGTATGGACGGCGCATTTGGCCTGCAACCTAACTGGTTGAAAGCGGATATTCTGATTAACACCGATTCCGAGCAGGAGGGTGAAATCTATATGGGTTGCGCTGGTGGTATTGATTTCATCACTACTTTGGCGCTAAAACGTGAAGCTATCCCCGCCGGTTACCAAACCTTAAAACTGACCTTAAAAGGCCTGAAAGGGGGTCACTCTGGGGCCGATATCCATTTAGGTTTAGGCAATGCCAACAAGCTGCTGGCCCGCTTCCTGTTTGAACAGGCAAAAGATTTAGATCTGCGGGTATTGGATCTGAATGGCGGTACATTGCGTAATGCAATCCCACGCGAAGGCTCTGTGACGCTAGCCATCGCCGCAGATAAAATCGATCAGTTGAAAAGTTTGAGTCAAGACTATCTGGCGACGTTGAAAAACGAATTGGCCGCAGTGGAAAAAAATCTGACTGTGCTGCTAGAGCCTGTTACTACCGATGCGCAAGCCCTGACGAAAGATACCCAACAGCGTTTGGTGGCATTGTTAAATGCGACCCCAAACGGGGTGATTCGTATGAGCGATGCGGTTAAAGGCGTGGTAGAAACCTCACTGAATGTGGGGGTGGTGACCATGAATGAGAGTGAAGCAGAGATCATTTGCCTGATTCGTTCTCTGATCGACAGTGGCAAAGATTACGTGGTGAGTATGCTGACGGCAATTGGTCAATTGGCGGGGGCTAAAACCTCACCAAAAGGCGGCTACCCTGGCTGGCAGCCAGACCCTAACTCACCGGTAATGGCGTTGGTGCGGGAAACCTACCAGAAGTTATTCAACAAAACGCCAAATATCATGGTGATCCATGCCGGTCTGGAGTGTGGTTTGTTCAAAAAACCTTACCCAGAGATGGATATGGTGTCGATTGGGCCAACCATGACCGGCCCGCATTCGCCGGATGAACAAGTTCACATCGAGAGTGTGGGTCAATATTGGCAGTTGCTGACTGCGCTGCTAAAAGCGATTCCAGAACGTGCGTAAATAGGTTTAGCTAATCTATTGATACGATAACGGCGGGCCTGAGGGGTCTGCCGTTTTTTTATGCCGCGCTATTCCCAGCTAAGCAGCAGTTGCCGTTCGAGTTGGGGGTCGAGTAGAGTGACATGTAACCCCACCAAGCGCACTCCCCGCCCTGCACGCCGCTCGTTCCAGGCGGTTCGCGCCACTTGTAGCAAATCGGCTTTATTCAGTTGTGGCCAGACATGTTCCTGCGTCGTTTGCTGAAAATCATGAAATTTTAGCTTAACCCCTTGCCGAGCAATATGTAGGTCTGGCCTCACCTTGCGTAAGCGCGTTTCCAACTCAATATATAGCTGCTCAATCAATGACTCACAGCTCTCCCAATCATGAATATCTTCTGCCAAGGTTCTTTCGACACCCACTGATTTACGTAAGCGATCCGGTGATACATCTCGCTCATCAATACCGTGGCTGCGCTCCCACAGCACATGACCAAACTTACCAAAACGCTTTAATAATTCAGCTTGCGGATAGTTTTGTACATCACTACAGGTGACCAACCCCACTTCTTGTAAACGTTTAGCGGTCACTTTCCCGACACCAGGAATTTTGCTCAGCGGCAGATCATGCAAGAAGGGCAAGATCTGATCTGGCGTGATCACATATTGCCCATTGGGCTTATTTAAGTCAGATGCGATCTTAGCCAGAAACTTTATGGGGGCAATGCCAGCCGAGGCGGTTAGATTCAGTTCATCAGCAATCGACTGGCGAATTTCTTGTGCAATTAAGGTGGCGGAACCGCTGCACGCAAGGCAATCAGACACATCCAGATAGGCTTCATCCAAGGATAGCGGTTCAATTAATGGGGTATAGCGGGCAAAAATCTCACGAATATGCAGTGACGCTTCTTTATATGCCGCCATTCGGCCAGGAATAACTTTAAGCTGCGGGCACAGTTTCAGTGCCATTGCCGTTGGCATAGCACTGCGGACGCCATAACGCCTGGCCGGGTAATTGGCAGTGCTGATAACGCCACGCCGATCCCGACTACCACCAATCGCGATGGGGATATCGCGCAGACCAGGATCGTCGCGCATTTCCACTGCCGCGAAGAAGCAATCCATATCCACATGAATAATTTTTCGCATGTTATCTCCCCAAACAAACCACTGTATAAGAATACAGTTAAATGGGAAAAACTCAAGATTATCCTAATCCACAGCACCTCCCTAATCCTTCAGTTGAAAAGCGGTAGTAATTGTCCTAATCAAAATGCTAACCAATTTCTCATATAACAGAATTGAATTCTGTTATTAAGGTTTTTAAGTGTTTTGTTATTTATTTTTATAAAAAAACCATTAAATTCGACAAGGTCGAAAAATGTTAGTTATATGATTAACATTCACCTCAGAAAGATTCATTATTAACTAATGGATGGAAACTAAATATCATGCGAAATTATATAATGGCTACTTTACTATTATCTTCTGGTTTTGCAGTAAATGCTCAATCCGTTACATCATCTGCATTACCCCCGACACCACAAATAATTGCTCATCGTGGGGGAACGGCGGATGCGCCGGAAAATACGCTGCCAGCAATCAAAAAAGCGTTAGATAATGGTGCAGATGCAATTTGGATCACTCTGCAACTGTCAAAAGATAATATTCCCGTATTGTATCGCCCCTCTGACCTTAAAGAGTTAACCAACAAGTCGGGAAAAGTATCTGCATATACCGCACAGCAACTTGCACAAGTTGACGCCAATGTTGCTTATGATAAAAAACATAATATTACGCCTAAACCAGACGTTCACATTGGTATTCCCACACTTGATGAGGTATTAAAGCAGTTTCCTACTACGACATTTTATCTCGACATCAAATCTCCAGATGCAAATCCGGCAACCTTCGCCAAAGCATTGCAAAAAACACTTGAAGCGACGACTAAAGGTGAGGAAAACCGCCTATCTCGCACCCGAGTCTACTCCACCAATGACACTTATTTAGCCGCGCTGGATGCCGTGAATAAGGCAAGTGATCCATCACATCAGGTAAAACGTTTCGAAAGCCGCGACCTTACGCGGACTCAGTTAGCCAATATCACCATGGATCATAAGTGCAATTTACCCACAGATAATAAAGAGCGGTGGTATGGATTGGAATTACACCGAAATGTTGAGGTCGTGGAGAAATATACCCTAGGTGAGGGGCGTTCTAACGCTGTATTAAGCTGGGATAAAGAAGCGGTTGATTGTTTCCGGAAAAATACTAACGCACATATTATATTCTTCGGTATTAATACGCCTGAAGATTATATGAAAGCAAAAGAATTAGGCGCGGACGGTGTTATGGTCGATTCGCCAGCCATGTTTAAAAAAATTGTCAGTGATGACAAGTAATTAGATATCCATTTAACTTAATTTAAATGATAAAAACCCAGCCAACAGATAGCTGGCTGGGGCTTTGTCGTCTCTACTTATTTATCGTATCGGCTCTATTTTTATCTATCTGAGCACAGGCTATAAAATACGATATTGATCCAGCGCCTTCTGGCGAGCAGCCTCTTTCGCCAAACGTTTCTTACGCGCATCACAAGGTTCAGGGCAATCACATACTTTTTCCATCCCCAACGCCCCAATGCCGCCGCAACTGCCCTGTAAAGTTTTACGTTTTACGATATAGCCTAGCGACATCCCAGCGATAACCAATAGGAAAAAGACAAAGGACGCGATAAAAACAGTCAACATATCCCCTCCGATTAAGGCCGTTTTTGTCGATAAGGCTGGAATGCATCGGAATAGCGCTCCTCAAAGCCCTCATCGGTTTTGACTATCATAAGCACCGGAATACCCAGTAAATTAGCTAATGCCATTCCCCGTTCTGGCCCAAGGACATCTAAGCCAGTCGATAGCCCATCAGCGGTCATACAGCTCGGGTCTAAAACGGTAATCGAGACTAACCGATGATTGATTGGTCGGCCGGTATCGGGATCAATAGTATGAGAATAGCGTACACCATTCTGCTCAAAATAATTTCGATAATCCCCGGAAGTGGCAATTGCCATACGCCCAGGTTCGATAATCTCTTGAGCACTTTGTGCCAGACCAGACACAGGTTTTTCAATAGCAATGCGCCATGGTTTGCTTTCACCATTGTTACCACGGGTCCGCACTTCGCCACCGATATCAACCATATAATTGGTGATATTATTAGCTTCCAGATATTCAGCAACTACATCGACCCCATAGCCTTTAGCAATAGAGGAGAGATCGACATACAACTCAGGGATCCGTTTGACTAAAGCGCCATTTTCTACAGCCAGTTTATCAATGCCGACCCATGCCCGTCGTTTAGCAATTTCAGCTTCGGTAGGCACCACATCAGGCCGCCCTTCTGGGCCGAAGCCCCATAAGTTCACCAATGGCCCGACAGTCACATCCAACGCGCCATCCGTCAGGCGGTTAATTCGGATAGCCTCCCGTACAACTTTCGCCGTCGCATCTGAAACCGGGAAAGGTGTATTCACCTCTCGACTTTTGTTGAAACGACTCAATTCAGAGTTAGGTCGATAAGTCGACATCTGATCATTAACGGCTTCCAGCTCGCGGTCAATCTCCTGCTGGAGCTTCTCTGGGCTGGGTGTAGATGAGTCACTCACATACTTAATTGAGTATGAGGTTCCCATGGTTTTACCTTCGAGATTAATTTGCTCAGGGCCACATCCCGTAAGCAGAAAAACCCCTGCAACCGCCATTAGCCAATGTATTAACTGTTTTTGCACAATATCCTCAATAGCTGTATCCCCTTCGTACTTGAAGCTGGATGGTGAAAAATTAGCCACCAAAATCATCAAGCATAATATTATCGTCTTCCACGCCGAGATCTTTCAGCATCTTGATGACTGCTGCATTCATCATTGGCGGACCACACATATAGAATTCGCAATCTTCTGGTGCGGGATGGTTTTTAAGATAATTTTCCAATAAAACGTTATGAATGAACCCGGTATATCCCGTCCAGTTATCCTCTGGTTGTGGGTCCGAGAGCGCTACATGCCAACGGAAATTATCATTCTCGGCCTGTAACTGGTCAAAATCCTCTTCATAGAACATTTCACGCCGTGAACGGGCACCATACCAAAAGCTGATTTTGCGCTTCGAATGCAGCCGCTTGAGCTGATCAAAGATATGCGAGCGCATCGGTGCCATACCCGCACCACCGCCAATAAAGACCATCTCTGCGTCAGTATCTTTAGCGAAAAACTCACCAAATGGCCCAGAAATAACCACTTTATCACCGGGTTTCAGTGACCAGATATACGAGGACATTATCCCCGGCGGGGCATCAGGTTGTGAAGGGGGTGGCGCAGCAATACGCACGTTAAGCATGATAATACCGCGCTCTTCCGGATAGTTCGCCATGGAGTAAGCACGTACGGTCTGCTCAGTGGCAACGGACTCATATCGGAACAAATTGAATTTATCCCAGTCGCCGCGATACTCCTCTGGCACATCAAAATCAGCGTATTTGACGGTATGTGGCTCAGCCTCTATTTGAATAAAACCACCCGCGCGGAACGGGACTACCTCACCATCAGGTATTTTCAGCTTTAGCTCTTTGATAAATGTGGCTTTGTTATCATTGGAGATAACTTCGCACTCCCATTTTTTCACACCAAAGATCTCTTCCGGCAATTCAATTTTCAGATTCTGCTTCACGCTAACCTGACATGCCAACCGACACCCCTCTTTGGCTTCGCGCTTTGAGATATGAGAAAGCTCTGTTGGCAGAATATCCCCGCCGCCCTCTTTAATCTTTACACGGCACTGCCCACAAGAACCACCACCGCCGCAAGCTGAAGAGACGAAAATACCGTGGCTGGACAGCATATTGAGCAGCTTATCTCCCGCCGGGCCAACAAAACTTTTTTCCGCATCGTCATTGATATCGACGGTAATATCGCCGGTATTAACCAATTTTGATTTGGCAAATAAAATCATTACCGTCAACGCCAGCACGATGAGGGTAAACATCACTACGCCCAGAATTATTTCCATGAATTATTCCTGCTTTTATAGGCTCACACCGGCGAAAGACATAAACCCCAATGCCATCAATCCAGTCGTGATAAAGGTGATCCCTAACCCCTGTAAACCCGCAGGCACATTGGCATATTTCATTTTTTCTCGAATACCCGCTAACGCGACAATCGCCAACATCCAACCGAGACCGGATCCAAAACCATAAACAATCGATTCAGGGAAGTTGTAATCACGTTGCGCCATAAAGGAGACGCCACCGAAGATGGCACAGTTGACAGTAATTAGGGGCAAGAAGATCCCCAGCGCGTTGTACAAAGCTGGGAAATAACGATCGAGGATCATCTCCAGCACCTGCACAATGGCGGCGATAACACCAATAAAAGTGATGAAATTCAGGAAGCTGAGATCAACACCCTCTACCAATGCGCCATCCCGCAACACCAAGTTATAAACCAGATTGTTCGCCGGTACTGAGATACCCAAAACCACCGTGACCGCAATACCAAGGCCAAAAGCAGTGGATACTTTCTTGGAAACGGCCAGGAAAGTACACATCCCCAAGAAGAATGCTAAAGCCATATTTTCCACAAACACTGCGCGGACAAACAGACTGATGTAATGTTCCATCGTCAATTACTCCTTCTCAATCTGCGCAGGTTTCAGGGTCCGCAGACCCCAAATCAGCAAACCAATGATAAAGAATGCGCTAGGAGCTAGTAGGAACAATCCATTTGGCTGATACCACCCACCGTTCTGAACAGTTTCAAGCACCGTCACACCAAATAGTTTGCCGGAGCCAATCAGTTCGCGGACAAAGCCCACCAGCACTAACACCACGCCATAACCCAAACCGTTACCGATGCCATCCATAAAGCTTTCAATCGGTGGGGATTTCATCGCGTAGGCCTCAGCACGCCCCATCACAATGCAGTTGGTGATTATCAGGCCGACAAATACCGACAGCTGTTTGGATATCTCATAGGCATAGGCGCGTAGGATCTGATCCACCACAATAACCAACGAGGCAATAATTACCATCTGAACAATGATACGCACACTGTTTGGAATGTGATTGCGAATCAATGAGATGAAGAAACTGGAGAAGGCCGTCACCAAGGTCACCGCCAGTGTCATCACTAAGGCAGTTTCCAACTTGGTTGTCACCGCCAGCGCTGAACAAACCCCAAGGATCTGTAACGCAATGGGGTTGTTATCAAATAGCGGCCCGAATAAGACCCGCTTAATCTCTTTGGTATCAGCCATTTTTTAACGCTCCTTCGCGCACTTTTTTCAGGAACGGGCCAAAGCCGTTTTCACCGAGCCAAAAATCGAAGCTGTTTTGTACCCCGTTAGAGGTCAGCGTCGCCCCTGATAAACCATCTATCGCATGGGGATCATTAGCTGGCGCACGCCCTTTAACGATACGGATAGCGGGTTGCCCCTGATCGTCAAATAGCCGCTTGCCAATCCACTGGTTACGCCAGTTTTGGTTTTCAATCTCACCGCCCAGCCCCGGTGTCTCACCATGATCGTAATAGGTAATACCGCGAACTGTTTTGCCGTCACTATCAATGGCCACAAAAGCATACATCATTGACCAGAGACCAGAACCATAGACCGGCAGGACAATCTTATTGATCTGCCCGTTTTCACCGCGCACCAAATAGATTTCAACCACGTTAGCTCGACGACGGATACCGGCGATATCTTGTGCCGCAGTCAGTGCAACACTCATTTGGTTATCTCGCAGCGCCTGAGTACGGTCAAATGTAGCGGGATCTTGTTTGATAAATTCGCCGCTTTGTAAATCCAGCAGACGCGGTTCAATGCGTTTAGCAAACTCACGCTGCACTTCTTCCGCCGGCATTCTCGGTTGCAGTAAACCGGTCACCGCCAGAATATTGCGCTGCTTATCCAGCAAGCGCTGCTCTTGCTGCTTAGCTTTCAAACCAACAGCCGCCCCCGCAACAATCACGGAACAGACCAAACACAGCACGATGACCACCAGCAACGTTTTGCCGATACTGTCATTATTTCTTGGTTTATCACTCGCCACGGGCTCTCCTCCGCTTGATATTGGCCTGAACAACCACATAGTCGAACAGTGGCGCAAACAGGTTGGCAAACAGGATAGCCAGCATCATTCCCTCCGGATAAGCCGGATTGATCACGCGGATTAAGACACACATGGCACCAATCAAGCCGCCATACCACCACTTACCGGTATTGGTAAAGGAGGCCGAGACCGGATCGGTCGCCATAAAGACCATGCCGAAAGCAAAGCCACCAAGGACCAGATGCCAATACCATGGCATAGCAAATAACGGGTTGGTGGTAGAGCCTATCCAGTTAAATAAGCACGCGGTCGCAATCATGCCAATCATCACACCAGCCACAATCTGCCAGGAGGCCACGCGGGCAAACAGAATAATGGCCCCGCCAATTAGAATCATCAGCGTAGAGACTTCACCAATAGAGCCGGGAATATTACCGAGGAAGGCATCCATCCAAGTGATAGGTTGCTGGGTCACTGTGTTGAGCAAGCTGTGGCTGCCGTTAACACTCCATTGTGACAATGGGGTGGCACCGGAAAAACCATCCGCAGCCGTCCACACCAGGTCACCAGATATCTGTGCAGGATAAGCAAAGAACAGGAAAGCACGCCCAGCCAAAGCGGGGTTGAGGAAGTTGCGCCCCGTGCCACCGAAGATCTCTTTGCCGATAACCACGCCAAAGGAGATCCCCAGCGCCGCCTGCCAAAGTGGCAGTGTCGGGGGCACAATCAGGGAGAATAAGATTGAGGTAACGAAGAAGCCTTCGTTGATCTCATGTTTGCGAACAATGGAAAAAACCACTTCCCAGAAACCGCCCACCAAAAACACTACCGCATAAATTGGCAGGAAATAGGCGGCACCCAGCGCCATTTTACTTATCCAGCCAGCATCGGGAGCAAAGGAGACCCCGAGCATCTGTGCCAGTTGGTAATGCCAGTCACTGGCAATAATCTGTTGTAGCTCCGCGCCACTGTAGAGTTGGTTCAGCGCCGGGATCGCCTGAGCGCCGACGTTGTACATCCCCCAGAACATGGTCGGGAAGACCGCCAGCCAGACCAGAATCATCATCCGTTTCAGATCGATGGCATCTCGCACATGAGAAGCACCCGGTGTGACTTTGCCCTGAGTATAGAAAATGGTGGCAGCAGCTTCATACAGCGGATAGTACTTTTCTAATTTGCCACCCGCTTCAAAGTGGTGCTCTATCTTCTCGAGAAAACTTTTCAGGCCCATAGGTTATCCTTCCTGCTCAATCTTGGTCAGTATGTCGCGCAGTACCGGACCGTATTCGTACTTCCCGGGGCAGACAAATGTGCATAAGGCCAGATCTTCTTCATCCAGTTCCAGACAACCTAGCGCCTGCGCGCTATCGGTATCACCAGATAGCAGGTCACGCAGCAGATGGGTCGCCAAAATATCCAGTGGCATTACCCGCTCATAGTTACCAATTGGCACCATGGCGCGCTCTCCGCCCTGCATATTGGTGGAGAAGGCAAACAATTTGTGTTTGAAGAAATGGCCCAGTGTCGTGCGAGTAATAGAGTATTTATCGCGACCTGGCATCACCCAACCGAATAGCTCTTTTTCTCGCCCTTCGCGGATAACCGACACTTGCTGATGGAAACGCCCGAGATAGCCATGGGTGGCGGAGAAAGCAGTACCACTGAGGACTGAGCCAGAAATAATGCGGTTGTCATCCTCTTTCAGCCTATCGGCTGTCAATTCAGACAAACTGGCACCCAAACAGGTGCGCAGTAAAATAGGTTGATTCACTTGCGGGCCAGCTAATGCGACGATGCGGTCACTGCACAACTCACCACGGGTAAACAGTTTACCGATAGCAATGACATCCTGATAACCCACATGCCAAACTGTTTTGCGCGCGCTGACGGGTTCAAGGAAGTGAATGTGTGTGCCAACCAGACCGGCGGGATGCGGGCCGGAGAACTCATTATAAGTGACCTGGGCGTTCGGATGAGTGGTAATCACCGGCCCCGGCGCATGACAAACATGCACTTTACCTTCAGTTAAACGCGTAAGCACGGTTAAGCCATGCTTAAAAGCGTCAGGTTCAGTGGCGATAATCACCTGCGGATCGGCCGCTAGCGGCTGGGTATCCATCGCACTGACGAAGATAGCCCGTGGGCGACTGCCAGGCACGGGGGTTTTGCTGAAAGGACGAGTTCGCAATGCTGTCCATAAACCAGAAGCCAGCAAAGAGTTTTGTACTTGTTCATTACTCAATTGATTGAGGGAGGCCTCAGCGTAAGGCTCGAAAGGAATTTGCTCATCCCCTTCAACTTCAATCACCACAGATTGCAGTACACGACGCTCACCCCGGTTGATGGCGCTGACCTTGCCGCTGGCCGGTGCGGTATACATCACACCCGGATTTTTTTTGTCTTCAAACAGAACCTGACCTTTCTTAACCCAATCGCCTTCTTGCACCAACATTGAGGGGCGCATGCCCACATACTCCTCACCGAGCAGCGCGACATGACGAATAGCAGGGCCATCTTCTATCACCTGCAAAGGTGCACCAGCGATGGGGAGGTCGAGTCCTTTCTTTATTTTAATCATAAGGTTGGACAACTTTATTAGTGATATCAAATGCTGTACTTGAACCCAGAGTGTACAGCCACAAAAAGGGAAGATACTTTCACGACTCATTTAAACGGCGGCTTAATGCCGAGTCAATTGGACAAACATGAATGCTTACTGAAAGAATCTCTGAAAATAAGCGCTATATCCTCTCACGTGAATGTCACTGATGAAATAGCCATTCGGCGAGCGGAATTAGCAGTGGTCGATTTTAGCATTTACAACTGGCACTGTCTGACAAATGCAGTGACCTGAGTCAAGCAAACACAAATAATTTCCAGTTAAATTCTCAATACACTCGGTAAAATCGTTTCATCAACTCAACTTTACCGAATTGGTACTTATTTTATACAAAACATATATTGCTAAAAAAGCTCCGACTGATAATCTGCGCCTATAAATCAAAAGATGCAGTGGCATAATTTACATAATATAAGTAGGAATAATAAATGAGCAAAATCGCGCCGTTGTTTGCGACGATAATGTTTGCGGTAATAATTTGTTTGCCTGCGGTATCCTTCACCAGCTCAGCCAGTGAGCCTGTGGCAGTGTCCAAAGAGCTAAAACAGCAATTACTCGGGTCATCGGTCTATATTCAGATCTTCAAAGAAGAACGTACTCTGGAATTATATGCCCGATTACAAGGCGAGTATCGGCTGGTACAAAGCTATCGTATCTGTGAATTCTCAGGGGGGCTTGGCCCGAAACGCCGTGAGGGTGATTTCAAAAGTCCGGAAGGGTTTTACAGTATTGATATGCGCCATTTAAAACCCGACAGTAAATTTTATCGGGCAATCAATATTGGCTTCCCAAATGATTATGACAAGTCACAGGGCTATTCAGGGAAATATCTGATGATCCATGGCGCTTGCAAATCAATCGGCTGTTATGCAATGACCGATGCCTATATGGACGAGATATTTAACTACGTGCAAACAGCATTTATCTTTGGTCAGGAAAAGGTCGATATCAGTATTTACCCGTTCCGCATGACTGAGCAAAACATGCAGCGCCATCGTAACTCTTCGGATTACAATTTCTGGCGTCAATTACAGCCGGGATATGCCTACTTTGCCAAGAACCGGATGCCGCCTGCGGTTTCCGTGATCAACGGGCAGTATGTACTGAGCCGCCCACCGATCTCCAGCGCTCCTGCATCGCAGTACGCCCTGACCAAATCAAATTTGCTCACCAAAACAGAACAATGAAAACTCACCTGGTGCAATTTTGTGCCAGGTTTCATTGACGGTCAGTGGTTGAGTGGCGATCACCGTGACCACATCATTAGGTGTGGTCTGCTGCTGAAAATCGATCTCCACATCTTGATCCAGCAACGTCGCTTTACCGAAAGGCGCACGGCGGGTTATCCAGTATAGATTCGTCGAACAGAACGCCATCACAAAACGCCCATCCGAGAGCAACATATTAAACACCCCTTTGGCGCGTAATTGCTCACATAACGTGGCGATATAGCGGAATACCGCAGGCCAATTGCTGGGGGTGCGAGGGTAGCGTTTCGCCAATTGATTCAGCAACCAGCAGAAAGCGTATTCGCTATCAGTCTGGCCAATGGGCCGAAAAGTGCCAGTATCTAACTGACGATACCCTTTGAGCTGACCATTGTGGGCGTAAGTCCAGTTCCGCCCCCACATTTCGCGGGTAAATGGGTGGGTATTTTCTAACGCCACTTCACCACGATTTGCCTGACGGATATGCGAAACCACTGCGCAGGATTTGATCGGATAATCTTGTACCAGGCGGGCAATCGGTGAATTAAAGCTAGGTTTGGGATCTTTAAACGTGCGGCAGCCATTACCTTCATAGAAGGTGATGCCCCAGCCATCTTTATGTGGGCCAGTCCCTCCGCCTCGTTGCACCAGGCCGGTAAAGCTAAAGCAAATATCCGTGGGAACATTTGCGCTCATCCCGAGCAATTCGCACATAACCAACCTCCCGCGTATACCCTTCATTCTTGGTGTTGCAGCGGTGTTAGCTGCGCTTTGGACTCACCCAACCGCGATATCTTTGATAAATATTTGAGGTGAACAATGCCATTAGCCTCGCCGTTGATCACCTCGACATATCAGGCTGTTACCATCTCTTTTTCAATTAACTGAATCAAGATATGAATCGCTTTGATATGAATTTCCTGAATACGATCGGCATAACCGAAATGGGGAACACGAATTTCAATATCCGCAGTACCGGCCATTTTACCGCCATCTTTGCCTGTCAGGGTGATGACCTTCATGCCTTTGGCTCGAGCAGCCTCAATCGCTTTAATGATATTACCTGAATTACCTGACGTGGAAATGCCCAGCAAAACATCCCCTTCGCGGCCTACGGCTTCAACATAGCGAGAAAAAACATAGTCATAGCCAAAATCATTGCTGACGCAAGAGAGATGGCTGACATCTGAAATTGCAATCGCCGGATAACCAGGGCGATTTTCGCGATAGCGACCGGTCAACTCTTCGGCAAAATGCATGGCATCACAATGGGAGCCACCATTACCGCATGACAACACTTTGCCACCCGCCTTAAAAGAGTCAGCCAATAGGACGGCTGCGCGCTGAATGGCATCAATATTCGCATCATCTTTCAGAAAATTTGCCAGCGTATCTGCTGCTTCGTTCAATTCACTGCGGATTAAATCGTGGTACATGGGAGCCTCTTTATAGTCCTATGGCATCAATATCTTCCTGCATCAGTGTACCGGATTGCATAAACAGCGAGAAGCACTGTAATGAATTAGGCGTAAGAGTTTTCGCAAGGATTGCGAACAATTTGTGAAGTGAGTTGTAAATAACATGTAATGGTATTGATAAAAATAATGAGATGAACTAAAACAAATGTATCACTCAACAGGTCAGACCTCCTACATCTCAGGAGCTTTATCATGATGGTTCTTAGCGTTGTTGCCTTGCTGGTTCTTATTGGTGTGCTGTTCTATCACCGGGTGAACCTCTATCTCAGTAGTTTGATTCTGCTGGTTTACACTGCCGCAATGGGTGCGTCGCAGTTATGGTCATACTGGGTATTATTGCCGCTGGTGATTGTTTTACTGCCCCTGCTACTCACGCCACTGCGCCAGTCGCTGTTTTCTGCCCCTGCGTTGCGCATGTTTCGTAAAGTCATGCCAGCCATGTCACGTACCGAAAAAGAGGCGATAGATGCCGGTACGACTTGGTGGGAAGGCGATCTGTTCCAAGGTCAGCCCGACTGGAAAAAACTGCATAACTACCCAAAACCGCAGTTAACCGCAGAAGAGCAAGCTTTTATCGATGGGCCAGTTGAAGAGGCCTGTCGTCTGGCGAACGATTTCCAGATTACCCATGAACTGGCTGACTTGCCGCCAGAACTGTGGGCCTATCTGAAAGAGAATCGCTTCTTTGCGATGATCATTAAGAAAGAGTATGGCGGTCTTGAGTTCTCAGCCTATGCTCAGGCCCGTGTGCTGCAAAAGCTCTCTGGCGTATCAGGCATCCTGGCTATCACCGTAGGGGTGCCTAACTCTCTCGGCCCCGGAGAATTACTGCAACATTATGGTACTGAAGAGCAAAAAAACCACTATCTGCCCGGTTTGGCCCGAGGCGACGAGATCCCTTGTTTCGCCCTGACCAGTCCGGAAGCCGGTTCTGATGCCGGTGCCATCCCTGATACTGGCACCGTCTGCATGGGTGAATGGCAAGGTAAACAGGTGCTGGGTATGCGCCTGACCTGGAACAAACGCTATATCACCCTCGCGCCTATCGCCACGGTGCTCGGTTTGGCATTTAAATTATCTGACCCGGAACATCTGTTGGGCGAAACCGTTGATTTGGGGATTACCTGTGCTCTGATCCCAACCAATACCCCCGGGGTAGAGATTGGTCACCGTCACTTCCCGCTGAACGTGCCGTTCCAAAATGGCCCGACGCGCGGTAACGATATCTTTGTGCCGATTGATTACATTATCGGCGGGCCAAAAATGGCCGGGCAAGGCTGGCGGATGCTGGTGGAGTGTCTGTCGGTCGGGCGTGGCATTACTCTGCCGTCCAACGCCACCGGCAGCTTGAAAAGTGTGGCCATGGGCATTGGTGCTTACGCCTATATTCGCCGCCAGTTCAAAATTTCCATCGGTAAAATGGAGGGAATTGAAGAGCCATTGGCGCGTATTGCGGGTAACGCCTATGTGATGGACGCCGCAGCGACACTGGTCACCAGCGGCATCATGCTGGGTGAGAAACCGGCGGTGTTATCAGCCATTGTTAAGTATCACTGTACCCACCGTGGTCAGCGCGCCGTGATGGATGCGATGGATATCGCCGGCGGTAAAGGCATCTGTCTGGGGCCGACCAACTTTATCGCGCGCAGTTATCAGGGTGCCCCTATCGGTATCACCGTTGAGGGGGCGAATATCCTGACTCGCAGCATGATTATCTTCGGTCAGGGGGCGATTCGTTGCCATCCATTTGTGCTTGATGAGATGGCGGCGGCGCAATCCAACGATGTCGCCGCTTTCGATAAAGCTCTGTTTGGCCATTTGGGTCATGTCGGCAGTGCTAAGGTGCGCAGTTTCTGGCTCGGCCTGACCAATGGTCGTACCAGCGCCGCGCCGGTGAAAGACAGCACTCGTCGCTATTACCAACAAATGAACCGCCTGAGCGCCAATCTGGCACTGCTGTCTGATGTCTCGATGGGCGTGTTGGGTGGCAGCCTGAAACGTCGCGAGCGTATTTCTGCCCGTTTGGGGGATATTCTCAGCCAACTCTATCTGGCATCGGCCACACTGAAACGCTATGAAGATGAAGGCCGCCAGAAAGAGGATTTGCCGCTGGTGCATTGGGGGGTTCAGGATGCGCTGAATCAAGCGGAGCAAGCGCTGGACGATTTGCTGCGCAACTTCCCAAATGGGGTGATTGCTGGGTTAATGCGGTTGGTGGTCTTCCCATTGGGCCGCGTGCATCAGGCGCCATCCGACAAACTGGATCACCAGATTGCGCAATTGCTGCAAGTGCCATCAGCCACCCGTAGCCGTATTGGTCGTGGTCAATACCTGACGCCGAGCGAGTTTAATCCGGTCGGTCTGCTGGAAGCCGCATTGCAGGATGTGATTGCCGCAGAGCCTATTCATAAACGCCTGAGTAAGGAAGCGGGCAGGAGCCTGCCATTTACTCGCCTGGATGTGCTGGCGAAACAGGCACTGGCGGAAGGGAAAATCAGTGCTGAGGAGGCGGCTATTCTGACCAAGGCGGAAGATAGCCGTCTGCGCTCAATTAATGTCGACGAATTTGAAGCCGATGAGTTGGCGGCCAAACCCGCGGTAAAGCAGCTAGCGAAACCACGGCACACTGAAGCGGCGTAATAGATTTACCTTAATTGATCTCTGTGTCTACTCAAGCCCCCAACTTATCACTGGGGGCTTTTTTGATCGCCCCCTTCTTGCTACGGCGCTCATCAAGTAAACCACGGACGATCAACCCAAACTGCTCAGGTTTACCGGTAAACAGCACATTATCGGGCTGAATCTGTAACAGTTGGCGGCGCAAGCTATGACGCCACTGGCTATCAGTAATTAGCCGCACGGCAACCGCGATATAGTCGGCCACATGATGAGTGATCAGTGCCTCAGCCAATCCCAAACGGCGGAATAGCCCCTCATCTATATGCTCATGAACTTCAGCCCCACTTAAACAAACGCCCGGTAGCCCCTGCCGCACAGTATCGACGATGCCATTGGTATTGCCGAAGGGGAATGGGTTGATAAATAGGTCGCACTGATTAATCACCTGCAAATAGTCCAGATACGCCAAATGCTCATAAACTCTGGCTTGCGGGAGGATGTGATTAACGGCCTGCTCCATCACGCGATGGCTGATACCCCAACAGAAACCCACCAGAAAATGAAACACCACCGGTATTGAGGCTCGCTGGGCTATCTCTGCACAAGTGGCTAAAAAGCGAGGGTTTATTTTCATGGCGGAGGCACAAACAGCAATATGTACCGCTGAACGCTCTGTGAAATGCTGAATAGGTTCAGGTTGACTGATATTGGCCGGCGGCACATAGGGCAGACAATCTTTGGGCAGCGGGACCACTTTTTCGGAGAAACAGGCCACATCACCCAAATAATCCTCCTCCACTAACACCGCATCAATATAGTCAGAATGGGTCGTCGCAGGGTGGCCCAACGCCATCACCTGTAAGGGGGCTAGCCGTAAATTGGTCAACGCGACAGTGAGCGGGAACATCCCGACACTGGGGAAGTAGATAACATCCGGCTGCAACTGTTTTGCTAATGCAGCAATCGCCTCCACTGCCCCTACCCGGCTAACTTCGGTGAAATCATCAAAAACCTGCTGGGTGATAGCATCCGTGGCCTCAACGATGGTGACACCATGGGTAGAGAACTGCGTGCGGGCAGCACGTAAGGTGCTGGAGTGGGTACGATAGATAGAATGACCACTGTTAAACCATTCTAAAATAACCAGCATCAATGGTTTGTCCCGTGAGGGTGGCGTTAAATCACTATCCGATAGACCATGGTGAAGCAGCGCGTGACGTAAATGAAAATTGATGCTGCGTTTTATGCGGTGCTTTTCTGCCCTATCCGCATAGCTGCAATGCATATAAACATCGTGCAGAATACGTTCAGGTAAGTGTTCAAGACTCTCCAGCGTTAAGAGTTTTTCAGGTAACCAACCCAGTAAAAACTCACGTTTTGCGTGCCCTTGCGCACTGGGTAAAATCCGGGGGATAATAGCGCCAGAAACAACGCCGCCGCAGCCTGCGGATTGAATTGCCACAATATATCCGGCTGAAGAGGCACACCCGACTCAGGCAGATACATCAGACAAAATTTCAGAAAATTATTCTGCTCGAACCGCAGAGGATGCGCACACCCCTCCCCCGCCTGATTAAGATTGGTAATGACATGATCCGCGTGACCAAACGGCGAGGCAGCAAAAATCAATGCAATCCAGCGGTGAAAATTAATGAGCTGCAAGAAGCCCTTTTCTGATAGCACAAATCCGGGATCAGAAAATAGCGTTCCAATGGCTGCCGCCAAACGACTACAATAATGCTCCTGCTGCGCTAACGACTGTTTATTCAGGGAAAAAACATCCCAACGGCCATAGTGGCTATCTAATTGTTCCAGCATTAGAATCAGTCGTCGCCCCGCATCTTCATAGCGTCGGGTACAAACTAAAAACTCAAAATAGGACAATGAGAATAACGTTGGCTCATCAACCGCAACTGTTTTCTCCACCATTGACAACTCTCCCTGGCAATTTGATCTTTCCGCCCATATGAAACTAATGAGTGGCCCATCAAAATCATCGGCTTTAATGGCATATTGCTATTTTGGCCCTTTGGTTGAGGCGATTGGTTTCCTGCGGCCCAATACATGCTCGTCACAAAGCTGCTGCCCAGTAGAAACATGGCTGGGAATACAGACCGCGATAGTGATATTTTCGGCAATATTTTGTTCAGATTCGGTAACTACCGGGGGAGGGAGTGGTTGCTCCTCGAGAGAGCTGAGGATCTGTTGTCGCCTAATCAGTAGCGGGCCAGATAGCACACTGTCCTGAGATGCTATTTTCTCGATACTGCTGCGGTTACTCTCACTGCCGCCGTCAGTGATAGGCGCAGATATGGCTCTGCTGCCAATACTGTTTTTATCGACCGCTTTACCATTAATTGTCACATTCTCTCCGATAAGCTCCGGTGACGTAATCTGTACCGATGATTTGTCTGAGTTGGTGTTCCCACCAAGAGCAATGTCATCTATCAGCGCAAACTCATTGAGGAAAATACCGTGATTACTCCCTGAGGTGCCATTGATCACGCCACCACTGACCGGGCCATTAATATGTACCCCATGACCGTTATTAGACGCATACCCCTCAATGGTCGTATTACCTTTATTCACTAATGGGTTAGTGATTTCTACACCATGCCCATCGATGGCACTGCCCGCCAGCGAGGTGTTATCCAGCGTGTTATTGCCATCCAACTGCACCCCGCTGCCGTTGCTGCCGGTGGCGTTGCCGCTAATTGCCAGCAAGTCATCCGCCCCGCCACCGGTGAGAACCGCATTATTACCAATATCCACCCCCGTGCCGTCAGTGGTCTCCCCCTGCACCGCACTACCATTGCTACCGGTGAGATTGGCGGTAATCGCCACCCCGCTACCACTGGTGCTGCTACCGCTGAGGGTGGCGTTATCCAGTGCGGTGTCGCCATCTATTTTGATGCCGCGGCCACTGTCGGAAGTGCCGTTGACCGTGCCGCCAGTGAGAGCGCCGTGCAGTTCCACCCCATCGCCGTTGGAAGAGTTACCATCAACCGTGGTGTTGCCTTGGTTGGTGAGCGGGCCATCAATATCCACGCCAATGCCATTGGTGGCACTGCCCGCCAGCGAGGTATTATCGAGGTAGTTATTGCCATCCAGCTGCACCCCACTGCTGTTATTACCCATGGCATTGCCGATCACCGCCAGCGGGTCATCCTCACCGCCGCCCGTGACTGCCACATCCCTGGCCACATACACCCCAGTTCCGTCGCTGGTCTCCCCCAGCACCGCACTGCCATTGCTACCGGTGAGATTGGCGGTAATCGCCACCCCGCTACCATCGGCGCTGCTGCCGTTGAGGGTGGCGTTATCCAGTGCGGTGTCGCCATCGATTTTGATGCCACGGCCACCGTCGGAAGTGCCATTGACCGTGCCGCCAGTGAGAGCGCCGTGCAGTTCCACCCCATCGCCGTTGGAAGAGTTGCCATCAACCGTGGTGTTGCCTTGGTTGGTGAGCGGGCCATCAATATCCACGCCAATGCCATTGGTGGCACTGCCCGCCAGCGAGGTGTTATCCAGTGTGTTATTGCCATCCAGCTGCACCCCACTGCCATAGCTGCCGGTGGCATTGCCGGTCACCGCCAGCAGATCATCCGCCCCGCCACCGGTGAGAGTGACATCAATATCAATGTGCACCCCCGTGCCATTGACCACACTCCCCTGCACCGCGCTGCCATTGCTGCCAGTTAAATTGGCAGTAACCTCTACCCCCTTGCCATCCGTGCTATTGCCTATTAGCGCCGTGTTGTTAAGTAGAGTGTTATCACTGATTTTCACCCCAGTCCCACTGGCTGAGAGACCATTGATACGGCTATTGTCAAGCGAACCATTAAGTTGTACACCAACGCCGCTGGCGGAAGTGCCGTTAATAACACTGTCGCTAAGTGGAGCATTAACCAGTACACCGATACCAGCACCGGAAGCCGTGCCCTTTAACTCCGCACTTCCACTATGAGTAAATGGACCTACGATATCCAGGGCGATACCATCAACCGCCGAGCCATTTAAGCTGGTATTACTTAAGTCATTATTACCATAAAGTTTTATCCCAGTGCCGGTTCCTGTTGTCGCCACGCCTTGCAACATCAATAAATCTGCCTCACTGGTGCCCGTGACGTTTAAATTCTCAGCAATATCAATGCCATAACCTGAACCATCAACAGTTCCATTAATTATACTGTGGTTTACACCATGCATATCACCGGCTATCTCCACCCCATTACTGTTGGTACTACTGCCATTGAGTGCGGCATTATTCAAGACAGTATTGGTGGCAATACTGGACCCCGGCAGTGAATCAATTTTCACGCCACTGCCATTAATTGACTTTCCTGTTAGTGCCGTATCTATAATTGTTGCATTGCCGCTGATGTGCAGACCTACGGCCTCGGTTGAACTCCCAGTCACATTAATACGGTTAATTTGATGTTCTGCGCTAAAAAAGTGAACTCCAGTACCGTCGATACTGGTTCCTTCAATAGTCACGGGGCCTGTACTATTATTTACCACCCCGGAAAGAGAGACCCCACTGCCAAAAGTAGTGCGGCCTTGAATTAACGTATCACCATCACCATTTAATATCAGTGTATTATTACTGGTTGGGAAGCTAACGCCCGTGCCACTGGTTGAGCGCCCCTCCATTATTAAAGAACCATTATTATTAATAGTTAATCCATTGGGGGTTGAATAGGATATACCATTTCCGCCTGCGGTACTTTGTGCACCTTTATTTTCACCGACTAATGATAACTGACTGCTTTTAGCAATATTAAGGGTATTGGTACCATGAAAAGCAATGCCATTGCGCGTTGATCCAGTACCATCAGTCTCACCTTTAAAAGCAACATTCCCTCCAATAGACAAGCTGCTATTTGCTCTAAACATAACACCTGCACCCTGGGTGGTATTAAGTGCTTTGCCGGTCAATGAGCCATTGCTGGCAATTATGTGGCTATTACCACCAATACTTAATGCTGAACCTGTTGAAGATAATAAAGCGGACTCTGTTTTTGCATAAACGCTGGCATTACCCTTCGCAGCATTTAAATAAAAGTTAGACAAATAGGTATGCCCGCCCCCCGAAGAGGCACCATTAATATTAATATTATTATCTATTGATGTCAGACTGATATTTTCTAAATACACCGCCGTTCCTTGAGTACTTCCTGTGTTACTATTCCGTCCTATAACAGTAACATTCCCTTGTGCAATAAGGTTATTACGCGAAACATCAGAGGCCCCCTCGATAATAACCCCATCACTTGAGCCAACTGATGTCCCATTCAATACAATATCTTTTTTGGCATTTAACGTTGAGTTCGGATTAATAACGATCCCTTGATGACTTGAGGTCGCATTAATATTAACATCACCTACTGCCGCAGTAATATTAGCATCGCGAATTAAAAGCCCGTCATTGCCGTTAGTGGCAGAGGTGAAGCCAACTGCATCTGCAGTAATATTTGTGTTGGCTAACCCTATACTTTTTGACCCACTATTCTCGGCGGTAAAGTTTCCACCTTTCGTTTCAACATTAACATACGCAATACCAATCCCGCCTCCTGACGAGTTTCCATAATCACTGGCGATTATTGATATATCTTTTCCAGCAGTGATATTCATTCGATTAGATGGCGTTCCATTGATTGTTATTGCCTCCACAGAGGCTTTAGCGCTTTTGGCTACTAATAATATATTCTGACCAGCCTCCATTCCGCCATTACCTTTAAAATACAATGCTTTATTGGCAGGAGCGCTCAAATCACTCTTAATATCACCTTTAGCAGTAAGAAATGTATTGGTCATCACTAGCGCATTATTATCACTGATGTTGCCGCTAAGTGAAATATTGTTGGCACTGATACTGACATTAGTGATAGGACTGCCTTTGACACCACTGATGCTTAAATTAAAGTCTCCTCCCTGAGCCTGGATATTGGCATAATCTGCAGCAATTGTATTGCCGATCTCTTTTCCTGTATTAACCGCCACCATTGATATATGACCACCGGCAGTAATATTGACATACTCACTACTGGAGTTACCCCTTATTTTTATTGCATCTGCCCCCGTAAACATAGAATTACTGGTTTTTGCTGTCAGATTGATATTGCCACTGGCATTGATATTACTGTCGCCTAATATAAAGACCCCTTTATTGTTTGTGGTAACATTCGCACTGATATCACCGGAGGTTGCAGTGATATTGCTATTTTTGAGTAAAAACCCATCAGCGCCTGTGATATTGGCTTCAAATTTAATGCCTTTCCCACTAACTTGTGAACCATCGAGCCTAAGTCCATCCAAACCAGTAGTAATAATATCACCCGTTATATCAAATAAAATAGTGCCAGACTTGGAGGAAATATTTGAAGTAATGATATCCACACCACCTATTGCACGACCATTCACTTGGAATATAATATCTTTATCACTAGTAATAGTTGCATTAGAGAGTGTTCCCATCCACGAAGTTTTAGAATTAGACTTAAAATCAAACTCCATATTATCGGCGGCCGTCAGGGTTGAACCGCCAGAGATATCAATGCCCCGCCACCCTTGGCCATTAGCATTACTACTTTCACCGGTAACATCTATTTTCCCTGCTGCAAAAATAGTAGCACCATTACTGATATTGACACCAACCTGAGATGCCACCCCAGTATTCCCCTCAAGGGTTAGGTTACCGACCTCATATCGCCCCCCCAAAATAGAGATACGCGCCATGTGATTTTTATCAGCATGTTTTGCCAACAAGTCTCCGCCATTCAATAAGACATGGCTATTATTTAAGGTGATAATCGAGTCTACTGTTGAATTACCTGACAATAAGTTGAGATTTAACTTTCCCATATTTGAAGTGATATTATTATCAACTTCAATATTACCATCAGCATACAGTGTCAATGTGCTATCGGTACCAGCGGTTTTATTAATATCAGCACTTAACGTAATATTGCACCAGCGGCAACTCAGTAAACTGCTATTACTGGTAGTAATAGTTACATTGGTGCCAGTATTAAGCTGAGAATTGATACTGGTATTTAATATCTGGGCAACATTAGTGGTCGGGACGAAAATCTGTGTATTAGTGACATATCCGGCAGGAATATCCCCCACCTGCATTGATGAACCACTTTCAGTGCCATTGCCGACAATGGTCACCTCCGCCGGATCGAGTAACCAACTGCCCCGACTGCCATTAATAGCGCTGGCGTCAACCTGACCAAAGGCTTGTAAATTACGTCGGCTGGAGGTTTCGACCCGACCACCATCACCTGATTGTGGCCCACCGCGAGCATTAATATCGCCATAAAAACCGCTGTAATATTCTGACCATAACACGGTAGTGCCGCCAGGCCCCTTAATGGTGGCAGCAACATCTATACTCGCACCTTTATCCATGACGACTGAACGGGCCTTTTTTATCCGATCATTTTTTCCCTGCCAATCCCCGCCAACCAACACTTTTCCACCCCCCTCAGTGCCATGGGCAGCAATCTTGCTACCGGCAACCAGGTGAATGTTTTCACCTTGCAAAATAACACTCCCGCCACGACCCTGCGAGCTACTGACATCCATCAGCCCCTGCTGCTTCACCACCCCCTCACTGCCACCATCAAGATAAATGGTGCCATTTTTTTCAGACAAGCCGCGAGCCTGTAGAATACCGGTATGGTCAATTACGTTATCCATTACCATCTCTCTGCCACGGGCGGTCAGTTGAATAACCCCACCATCAGCTTGAATCAGCCCGCCGTTGCGTAGCAAAGTGCTAACCTGCTCACCCTGAATTTGCACACCGAGCAAGTTCCCGTGATCCAGATTAAGCGTAACGCGACTGCCACTGGCTAATACCACTCTCCCCTGCGGGGTATTAATAACAGCTGAAGAGTGATTATCAACGCGCTGTCCCACCAGTGCGATATAGCCTCCCTCGGTAGTGTGTAAATTGGCCTGATTAATCACCTGACCTTCATCTCTTCGGCTGGTCAGCGTATAACATCCATTAATAAAATCTTGATTAGACATCGATTTAGTACTGGCGACTAACCCACCAACATCAACTTGTGCACCTTTACCAAATAGAATGCCATTTGGATTAAGTAAAAAGACCTGACCATTTGCTTTTAAGTTGCCATATATTTGTGATGCATCACGCCCTAGCACTCGATTTAGTGCAATGCTCTGCTGTCCCGGCTGGTTATAAATAACACTACTCCCTGCTGCAATATCAAAACTGCCCCAGTTGATCGCCAATTTATCGCTTTGCTGGACTACGGTAAGAGTGGCGTTATTCACCTCTATTCCACCCTGACCGAGAACAATTTGTCCGTTAACCGGTAATGAGGGATGGGCTAGCACCCATAAAGGCAATGTCCCGAGAGCTAATCCAGTCATGATCGGCAGGCAACTTAATATTCCGGATCTGGCACCCATATTTTTAATTGATCGCCCGCCTGTAGACGAAAATGATTTGCCATAGGCGCGGCTAAATTCCCCGACAGCAACCAGACATCCCAACCGATGACAAAAAACAAGTTTGTATAATTTACTGTTCATTATTCACGTCCATTAAACCTGACAAAAATGCCGATAAGCGCTAAAACATCTTGTAAGCGCTAAGCCAAAATTGGTGATTATCCGGAGGACTCGTTGCAGCCTGACCGGTTCGCTGTGCCCAGGTTAGGTTTAAGGAGTAATCTGCCGGGCGGGCAAGAGTAATATAGGAACCAAAACCAGATAGATTGATGTTATTTTTAGGAATACCCTCGATAGGCTGGCGATAATAAGAGCCCCACCCTTGATCAAAAAATGCCGCAAATGTGACTTGATTATCGGTCCCTGCCCATAAAGGAAGCGGGGGCTGCCAGCGCACGCGTAATTCAGTCGTAAAAAGCGTCCCTTTATCCACGGCCCCCTCACCAATACCATAGGCACGAACAGCCAGTGGCCCTCCCAGTAATAGCTTTTGGGAACTATCAAGATTCTTACTGGCCATTTGTCCGGTAAATTGGTTGAAGAATGAAAAATAAGCGCCAAAACCTTGATCATGACCAACACGATAATTAAAGCGGGCAAAAGTACCGCTAATTCCGGTAAGAGAATTTATACTTTGGCTAAATTCATCATCCAGCGAGAGATGCCCTGCCGTGCCGAGTAAATAGAAATCACTCACTCCCTGGGGTAACGCGCTAAATGAGCCATTAATATCAAACGCACTTGCATTAATATTACGTTTTTGCTCCGGAATAAGAATAAGTGAATCACGCATTCTGGCCTGATAATAACCGGCATTCGCATTAATACGGGCAGCAGATGTTCGTATCCACGGATGGAGCAAGTTAATACCCCAGGTATTAGAGTGTCCACGGGCATCCAATATCTCAAAAGGCCCCTTCAACGTATAATCCAGATAGCTATAATTTAGTGCTGCACGGGTTCCATAAGTATTAATAGGAAAGTTATAATCCAACAAACCATTAAAAACATCAGCGGAGCTGGATAAAATCAAGTCAGTCCGTAGTTGGTCACCCCAGCCAATCAGATTATTGAGTGCACCTCCCGCTAATAACCGATTGTGACCAGAATAATCATTGCCCTGATTATCAATACCAAAATATCCATTTGCTAATTGGCCTGGCATAATATCGGCATAAATTCGTGTGGTTCCCGACTGAGTTCCTGGTTTTAATGAGAGAGAAGCATCAACCCCAGGTATCTCATTTAAAATAAGCGCGGTACGCTCCAGGCGGGATAATTCTGCCGGAGATGCAGCACAATCTTTTTCACCGAAGAGTCCCATCTCTTGACTACAACTATTACTTTTAATCACAGCTGTTGCAAATTGCGTATTCAATCGACTCTGATTATTTACCTCTGGGTTATCTAATCTGCCTGAAATAATGCGGACTAAAATGGTTCCATCACGAACAGTTTGTGGCGGCAATATTGCCTGGGCCGCTACCCACCCTTTTTGGCGATAAAAACGCGTTATTGCCAATGTCATATTCTGCAAATCAGAAAAGCTTAATAGTCGGCCTAACCAGGGGCTGACGATAGCCTGTAGATCCTTAAGGCTAGAGTTCATTAACCGTATTTCGCCCTCAAACCTAATCTCGCGCAGCATGAACTGACCTGACGCAATAGAGCTATCTAATGGAAGAGGTGGCGTTAATGGCGGTAACTGTATTTCAGCTTCATGTGGTGCAACTTGCGGTTCGACTGTCGTTTGTCTAATTTCATTTCCGATTGCCCCCGAATTCGGTACGTTGATTATTTTAGGTGCGGCAACTAGTGGTGAGATAATAAAAATTGAGAAGCAAAAAAAACAACAATAAACAAAATAGTATTGAGGTTGAGCTTTACCTGACTTAATGATCTCTCTGTAAAGTGAAAATATCGCATAAAATAAGCCCATTTAAAATAAGAATAGCACCAGATAAAATAATACTACTCACAATTATTTAGCACTGGCCCAAAGTATTAATTATTTTTTAATTAGCAAACACATTAAGCAACATATTTAAGCCATAGAAATAAAGTCAATTTAATCATGATGAATTATTACAAAAACATGGCTTTTACCTTGCTACTTAAGACTAATTGGCTAGGCTTATTTATCACAAATATTTATTTGAGTTAAATATACAACTATTAATATGGAAAAATAATAAGTTCTGATTTTAAATGAAAAATGAAAAATATTTTTATATATTATTAACTGATTAATCATATAACACATTGAAAAAACTAGGATATAAAATAGATGTTAGGCCACGTCTATAATTTGCCTAGTGAACTTGATATGCAAATAAGTTATTAAAAAAAATAAATAGGGGGAAATAATATTAAAAAACAAAATTATTGTTTTTATAAATAAGGAGGAGGCTATATTAGCTTTAATTTAAGCAGTCGCAATATAAAACCCCGCATTATTATGCAAGGTATTTATATTATAATGAAGATGCTGAAATATTACTCAGGAAAATATTTTAATTATCCATTCTGCCTAATGCGAGCAATAAAACCATCAATGCTACCAATGTGTGGTGCAGCCAATATCAAGGTAGATCCCAGACTCAGCGCATGGCGTTGGCATGCTCTGCGCATCTCATCATCAGCAATGCTATCCAGATCTGCCACATGGGCCAAACCGATGGTGCGCCTGATTAATTCACTGCCGCAATACCCCACCGCATCTTGCCATACCTGCTGTAGAAACTGCTGTGCATACCCTTGTATCGCCAGTGCTGAGTCCTGGGTTTTCTCCTCACTTAACGCCACAAAACGGTGAGCGAAGGTTTGCCAAATCAAATGGATATCCTTCAGGCGCTGCTCACGTCCCGCCGCCGCATCCCGCGGGCCTGTTAATCCGGGTAATCCGCAGTAATTGAGCAGTAAATTCCCCAGCGCAGTGCCGATATCAAACCCGATAGGGCCATAGAAACCAAATTCAGCATCAATGGTTTTTAGGCGGCCATCAGCAACGAAAATGGAACCGCTGTGAATATCACCATGCAGCAACGCCTCAGCCTTGCTAAGGAAACGATGTTTGAGCGACGCCACCGCCAATTTAAGCGCACTATCCTGCCGCAGCGCCAGCACCTCAGGTAAGAGTGCGGGGTCGAAATTATTGCGCTCATGGTCTATATAGGGATCGGTAAAGAAGAGATCTTCGGTGATTTGGCATAGCTCAGGGTTGGTATAGCGGCTCACTGCCGCCTTTTTGGCTTGCGCCGACTGATAAAAATCTGAGGTATGGAAGAGGGTTTGCGCCAGATACTCGCCCAGTTGCGAAGCCGCCTGCGGGTAATATTTTCCCTGAATCAGTTCACTACGCCAGATTTCGTGGTCGGATAGATCTTCCTGCACCATGACCGCCAGTTCCGCATCGTGATGCAGCACATTAACCGTGTGTTGTGGGCAAAATTGGCGGTGTGTCAGCAGGGTTTCGGCTTCAATGCGGGCGCGATCCAAGGTTAGGGGCCAGGACTCACCGACACAGCGCACATAGGGCAGCGCCTGCTTGACAATCACCCGACTGACGCCCGCAGCATCACGGATTTTAAACACCAGATTGAGGTTACCATCCCCAATTTCATCTGCTGTGACCAAAGTCAGTGGATCAGCCACTTGACCAAATTGGCGAGCATATTCAACGGCATTCGCAGCAGTAAAGGTATAGTAGCGCGACATCTTTAACCTCTTGTTCTATCCTGATTCTGATCCACTCACCGCCAACCATTTGCTGAGCCGTGAAATTATTCTTTAGTTAGGCGTAACAATATTTACCCAAATTTATTGGTGGTACAGCTAGGCAGCAAACGAATGAATCCCGCTGAGCTGACTCGAGTCAGTGATTCGGGTGAGTGAGAGCGGCTAACAACGCTGTAACTGCAAAAAAGAAGGGTATAGACGTCTATACATCCGTATGGCATGTTGGCAGAATAAGAACCCAGATGCAATAACGCAACATGGATTTAACTGATAATGCAGATGCTTAACAAGCTTGATTTACAGACAACCAGCTTAAGAATTGTTGATAACCAACTTTGGATACTTGACCAGCAAGCACTGCCCCAACGTCAGGAGTGGCTGTCAGCCGATACCCTAGAGTTGCTGATTGAGCATATTCAGACGCTGCGCGTCCGTGGCGCCCCCCTGATTGGCCTATCCGCCAGCCTATTGCTAGCCTTGCTGGCAGAGCGCGGCTTATCGCAAGCGCAACTTGAACAGACATTGATTGCACTGCGGGAGTCGCGCCCGACCGCCGTTAATTTGATGAATAATCTGGCGCGGATGCAACAGGCGCTATTACAACCAAATTGGGTCGAGGCCATGACCCACGAGGCATTGCGTCTGGTGGATGAAGACCGCGAATTGTGTGAGCGCATTGCTCAGCATGGCGCGACATTGGTTAAATCGGGCAGCAACCTGCTCACCCACTGTAACACTGGCGGGCTAGCAACTGCGGGCATCGGCACCGCTATTGGCGTATTACTACGCGCACATCAGCAAGGCAATATTCGTCAGGTATGGGTTGATGAAACCCGGCCTTTATTGCAAGGCGGGCGCTTAACCGCCTGGGAGTTGGGTGAGCTGGGCATTCCATATCAATTAATTTGTGATTCGATGGCCGCTAGCCTGATGGCTCAGGGCAGAGTGGATGCAGTTTGGGTGGGTGCGGATCGCATCGCCGCCAATGGTGATGTGGCGAATAAAATTGGCACCTACAGTCTGGCGGTATTGGCTCACTACCACCGCATCCCTTTCTATGTGGCCGCCCCCCACACCACCCATGATCCCGCCTGTCCTAATGGCGCGGCGATCCCCATTGAGCAACGTGCTGCCAGTGAGGTGATGGGCGTTACGGGGAGTTTTGGCAGTTGCCAATGGGCTCCAGAGAGTGCCCCGGTGTACAACCCGGCATTTGATGTCACTCCGGCGGCATTAATCAGTGGTTGGGTACTAGACAGCGGCGTTATCACGCCAGAACAAGTGGCCGCAGGCTTTTTCCAGCCTCAGCGCTAACTAGCCGCTGCTCTCTGGTTGATAAGAGAGTAGCGGCAAAATCCGGGGCGATTAAATAGGTTTTATCTCTTTATGCTAAATGGGGATAAGCATCGGCTATTTTATCGCCAGTAAAATGTGCCACCCAACCTTCTGGATTATCAAATAGCCGAATCGCGGTGAAATTCGGCGCTGACCCCATATCAAACCAGTGGCGAGTATCCGCTGGCACTGACAGCAAATCACTCTTTTCACATAAAATTTGGTAAATTTTGCCATCGAGATGCAAGCAAAACAGCCCACAGCCCTCAACGAAGAAACGCACTTCATCTTCGCCGTGGGTATGCTCGGACAAAAACTTCTCGCGCAACAGTTGGCGCTGCGCATTGTCGGGCCGCATGCTGATCACATCCCAGCTCTGATAGCCCTTTTCCGCCACCAGCCGGTCAATTTCATGTTGATAAGCCGCGATCACGGCCTCAGGTTGCGGGTTCTCACCCAGCTCACGATCCGCCTGCCAGCGCTCAAAGCGCACACCAATCGCCGCCAGTTGCTGCTGAATTTCATCCGCATCACGGCTCTGCCACAGCGGCTGGTCGGGCTGTTGATCACTGAAAATCGTTAATCCGCTCATGCTGTCATATCCTCTGCTCGCGATTTAAAGTCGTTAAATCAATCTGATCGAAACGGTTTACTTGGGGGTGATGGCTCTCGCTATCGGGGAGGTCACGAATTAACTGGCAGGTGTGCCAGCCCGCCAGTTGTGCCGCATCCAGCTCCTGACGAATATCGGACAAGAACAGCAAAGCTTGCGGCACGATAGCTAACTGACTGGCGATATTCTGATAAGAGCCGATCTCACGCTTGGCCCCGACATGGGTATCAAAATAGCCACTAAACAGTGGGCGTAAATCCCCTGCATCACTGTAACCAAACAGCAATTTCTGCGCCGCGACCGAGCCGGAGGAGTAGACATACAGCCCCACGCCCTGCTGTTGCCAATCAGCCAATTGCTGAGCGACCTCCGGGTAGAGATGGCCGCGAAAATCCCCTTGCAGATAACCGGTGCGCCAGATGATGCCCTGAATGGCTTTCAGCGCGGTAGACTTGCGATCTTCATCCATAAAACCGTGTAAGGCGACAGCCAGTGTTTCAATATCAGCCTCCGGCTGCGCCAATTCGCGGCGTAAATCCGCCAGCGCCGCAGCAATATCTACATCCTGCTGATGCTCAAGCAAAAAGGGTGTCAGCCGTTGGCGGGCATAGGGGAACAGCACTTGATGGACAAAACGGATGTCAGTGGTAGTACCTTCAATATCGGTCACAATCGCCTGAATCATTTGGCCTCCACTTTTTGCACGTTAACTTCTAGCAGCCGACGTTGCAGTTCACACTGGAACAGAAACTCCAGCCCTTCCAAATGGCGGCGAGCCTCAGCCACACTCGCCCCCCAGCAATAGAGGCCATGGCCACGGACCAAAAAACCATATTGCAGCGGGCGGTTGTCTGCCAGCGCTGCAACTCGTTGCGCCAGGGCGGGAATATCCTGGTCGTTATCAAAAATCGGGATCACTACGCTATCCAAGTGGCTGCGCTGACCCGATAACGATTTTTGCATTTCGTAGCCTTGTAACACTAATTCATTGCTGCGCTCGACCCGTGATAGCACCGTGGCATTTACCGAGTGAGTATGTAGCACAGCATTGATTTCAGGATACAGGCGATAAAGCAAGGTATGCAGGCCGGTCTCCGCCGAGGGGGTGCGACCACTGGGAACATGGTTGTTCGCGGTTGCCACCAGCAAAAAATCGTCGGCGGTCAGGCTACCTTTATCTTTACCCGACTCCGTCACCAAACATTGAGCTAAATCCAGCCGCAGGGACATATTACCGCCAGTCGCCGGGCACCAGCCCTTTTCGCCGATCCAGTGGCAAGCGGCTAACAGCGCGCCAAGTTGTACATTATCTGTCATTGCATATCCCTGTTTTGATGTTGGTGTGCCGTGCTATGTTGCCACGGCAATCAGCCCGACGATAATGCTAAGCACATTTTTATCTATGCTTAGCAAATTACATCATTTAGCCGTTTATACATCTAAGCGTCTTGATTGCCAAATCTTAACATCGTGCTATATTTACGGCAACATACAGCTGACAGCAACATGCCGCATCAGGAGTCGTCCCTGCCATGAGTAACTTATCTCTTATTCCAGACAGCAAATTGCCGGCGCAAAGCACCACAATTTTCACGCAAATGAGTGCCTTGGCGCAAAAATATCAGGCGATTAACTTGTCGCAGGGGTTCCCTGATTTTGATGGCCCAGACTACCTAAAACAGCGATTGGCCTATCATGTCAACCAGGGTGCTAACCAATATGCCCCCATGACCGGCGTGGCACCGCTACGCAGTGCTATCGCTGAAAAAACGGCTCACCTCTATGGCTGGCGGCCCGATGCTGACAGCGAAGTCACCATTACCACCGGTGCCAGCGAAGCGCTATTTGCCGCCATTACCGCGTTGGTTCGCCCCGGCGATGAAGTTATCTGCTTTGATCCGAGCTATGACAGCTATGCGCCAGTGGTGAAACTGGCGGGCGGCATCCTCAAGCGCATTGCGCTCAAGCCTCCGGCATTTGCCATTGATTGGGCTGAGTTTGCTGATCTGATTTCTGAACGCACGCGACTGGTTATCGTCAATACACCGCATAACCCGTCGGCGACCGTATGGCGCGCCGCCGATTTTGAGCAGCTGTGGCAAGTGATTGCACAGCGCAATATTTATGTGCTGAGCGATGAAGTGTACGAGCACATCTGCTTTAGCGCCTCGGGCCATGCCAGTGTCCTGGCGCATCCGCAATTGCGCCAGCGGGCGATCGCCGTTTCATCATTCGGTAAAACCTTCCATATGACCGGTTGGAAGGTGGGCTATTGCGTCGCCCCCGCCGCCATCAGTGCTGAAGTGCGCAAAATTCACCAATACCTGACCTTCTCAGTTTGCACACCAGTGCAGCTTGCGCTGGCCGATATGCTGAATGCCGAGCCTGAGCACTGGCAACAACTGCCCGAGTTCTACCGCGCCCGCCGTGACCGCTTTATCAGCGCCCTGTCCAGCAGCCGCCTGAAGATCTTACCAAGTGAGGGCACCTACTTCCTGTTGGCCGATTACAGCGCGATTTCAGATCTCAATGATGTTGAATTCTGCATATGGCTAACTGAACAGGTGGGTGTGGCCGCGATCCCCTTATCGGTATTCTGCGAAGCCCCCTTCCCCCACAAACTGATCCGGCTGTGCTTCGCCAAACAGGAGGCGACGCTGGACGCCGCAGCGGAGCGATTATGTCAACTTTAAAACTGACGCTGCTGCAACAGCCACTGGTATGGCTGGATGCGCAGGCGAATCTGCGACACTTTGAGCTGCTGCTAGCGCCACTGCACCAGCGCGATGTGATTGTGCTACCAGAGATGTTTACCAGCGGTTTTGCCATGAATGCGGCTGACAGTGCGCTGCCGGAGAGCGAAATCGTCGCCTGGCTAGCTCACTGGGCCAGCCAAACCGAGGCGTTGATCGGCGGTAGTGTAGCGCTGAAAATAGCTGGCGGTGCCGTTAACCGTTTCTTGCTGGTCGAGCCGAGTGGCAGGGTTCATCACTACGATAAGCGCCATCTATTTCGCATGGCCGGTGAACACCACTATTATCAGGCGGGCACCGAACGCAAAGTGGTGGAGTGGCGCGGCTGGCGAATTCTGCCGCAAATCTGTTATGACCTGCGCTTTCCGGTGTGGGCGCGCAATCAGCAAGATTATGATTTAGCGCTCTATGTGGCGAACTGGCCAGCCGCCCGCACCAAACAGTGGCAAACCTTGCTGGCGGCCCGGGCGATAGAAAATCAGGCTTACGTCGCGGGCTGTAATCGCGTCGGCGATGATGACAACGGCCATCACTATCAGGGCGGCAGTGTGATTCTGGATATGCAGGGCGAGGCGCTGGCAGAGGCAGAATCGGAACAAGCTGCACAATTAGATGCTGAATTGTCTTTGGAGGCCTTGCAAGCCTATCGCGAGGCATTCCCCGCCTGGCGCGATAGCGACAAATTTTTACTGCGGTAATTTTTTACTGCGGCAGTGATTAGCCCCGGCCCCATCAGCAGCCGCGCCGGTGGGTTAATCTGGCTGAACAATGAAATCTGTTGCTCTGAACGCAGCGGCGTTCCTGACATAAAAATCGGCCGCAAATCATCCCACTCATCAGCAACAACAATATCTCACTCCGCAACAATACGAAATGTGCTATCTCGAAATGAAATGACTCAAATAGCAATTATCCCTTGGTTTATCATTCTTAATTATCTAATACTGTTCGCCTTCTCAATTTAAGAATAATTCCTCATGACACAAAAAACCGAAAACGCCGGTTTAAGCCCCGCATTGATAGTGCTGATGTCGGTCGCCACCGGACTGGCGGTTGCCAGCAACTATTATGCCCAGCCACTGCTGGAAACCATTGCGCAAGCCTTTAATCTCTCGGTCAATCAGGCGGGGTTTATCGTCACGGCAGCCCAGCTCGGTTACGCCGTCGGGTTAATGTTCCTGGTTCCACTAGGGGATATGTTTGAACGCCGTGGACTGATTGTCGGTATGACCCTGCTGGCGGCAGGTGGCATGTTGATTACCGCGATGTCACAAAATCTCACCATGATGATTGTCGGCACCGCCCTCACCGGCCTGTTCTCAGTGGTGGCGCAACTACTGGTGCCGTTGGCGGCGACACTGGCAGCACCGGAAAAACGTGGCAAAGTGGTCGGCATTATCATGAGCGGCCTGTTGCTAGGGATTTTGCTGGCACGAACGGTGGCGGGCGCGTTGGCCTCAATTGGCGGCTGGCGCACCATCTATTGGGTCGCCAGCGCCCTGATGTTTATCATGGCATTGGTGCTGTGGCGCTACCTGCCGCGCTATAAGCAACACTCCGGTTTGAATTACGGCCAGTTGCTCGGTTCCATTTTCTCCTTATTTATCCGTACTCCAGTTCTGCGCACCCGTGCGCTACTCGGCGCATTGTCATTTGCCAACTTTAGTGTGTTGTGGACCTCAATGGCCTTCCTGTTGGCCGCACCACCATTCGGTTATTCCGAGGCGACTATTGGGCTATTTGGTTTGGTGGGCGCGGCTGGCGCATTGATGGCCACCAGAGCCGGACAGTTAGCCGATAAGGGAAAAGCTCGCATCACCACCAGCGTCGGTTTGGGATTACTGCTGCTGTCGTGGATACCGATCGCCTTGGGACAACACTCTATCATCGCGCTGATTATCGGGATTGTGGTGCTGGATTTGGCGGTGCAAGGGGTGCATGTTACCAACCAAAGCGTGATCTATCGTATGATGCCGGAAGCTAGAAATCGGTTAACTGCGGGCTATATGACCACCTACTTTATTGGTGGGGCCTTGGGTTCGCTGATCTCTGCCGCAGCCTATCAACACGCGGGCTGGTATGGGGTGGCCACCGCCGGTTTGGTACTGTGTATCTTGAATATCACCACTTGGTTGGCCGGCAAACGATTTGATCCGCCCGCTGATCAACGGGTCGAGTGATTACGGTTAGTTAGCTAACTAATAATCAATAGAGATATAAATTTGGGTTATAGGGTATTAAGACAATTCCCACTCTGTTAATGTTACATAACATGTTTTTTTACTCTGTGATCCAATAGTTATGCCAAGCCAAATCACCGATGCCCCGCCGGCGACTCAGCCGGCCGCCACCTTTATCGAAGGGATTACCGATAGCCTGCCCATCGTTATCGGCTATCTGCCCGTGGCATTCGCTTTTGGCCTCAGTTCGGTAAAACTTGGCTTTACCCCGTGGGAAGCTATTTTCTTTTCTTGCATCATATATGCCGGAGCCAGCCAATTTGTTATCACTGCGCTATTGAGCGCCGGAATGTCATTGTGGGTTTCAGCACTGACCGTGATGGCAATGGATATTCGCCATATCTTGTATGGCCCCGCACTTAAGCACCGTATTTTGAGCAAACTCTCCGGCAAAAAGAGCGCCCTGTGGGCCTTCGGCCTGACCGACGAAGTCTTTGCTGCCGCCACCACCAAACTGATGAAAGAGCAACGGCGCTGGAGCGAAAATTGGATGCTCGGCATCGCCTTTACCTCTTGGCTCTCTTGGGTGGCGGGAACCGCTATCGGGGCGATGTTTGGCAATGGCCCGCTGGAGAATTTCCCGGCAATTGAAGCTTCGCTCTCCTTTATGTTACCGGCGCTGTTCCTCAGTTTTCTGCTGGCCTCATTTAAGCGCCAATACAGTTTGACTGTGATCGCCTCTCTAAGTGGCGCATTACTGGGCGTATTGCTGTTCTCAATTCCGGTCGCCATTTTGGCTGGCATTGGCGGCGGCTGTCTGGCCGCCCTGCTTCAACCCGCCCCCGCAGCGGTCAGCGAACAACCCGAGAGTAGCCAACAGGAGTCAGCACCATGAATATGGATGTTCTGATCATTGGGTTAGTGGTGGGGACGGTAAACTATCTATTTCGTTATTTGCCTCTGCGCTTAGGGCCAGCGCGCAAACCAGCGGGCTTGCAGCGGGGGAGAGTTTCACTGCTGCTCGACAGCATCGGCATCGCCTCTATTTGCGCCTTGTTAGTGGTCTCCAGTACCCCGGAAATCATGCATAACCCGCAAAAGTTAGTGCCCACTCTTATTGGTTTTTTAGTGATCTGCGGATGCTTTTATAAAACCAACAGTATTATCTTCGCCACCTTACTTGGCGCTCTCAGCTACGGTCTGACATTCAAGCTACTCATGATTTTGGTGTAACCATTTGCCTGAATTGTGAGCTGAAACACAATACCCTTACAATTAGTGGTACTAATTACTAACAAATAGTGACTGAATAACACTAATTGCTAAATTTTTATCGAATTATACCGTTTACATTATTAGTAACTATCGTTACTGTACCATTTGAAATTAATGAGGCTCCTCATAATGGAAAGTTCATTTAGTCCCATAGAACAGATGCTTAATTTTCGTGCCAAACGCCAGAAAGATTTCCCTTATCAGGAGATCCTACTGACGCGATTGTGTATGCATATGCACAGTAAATTACTCGAAAACCGCAACAAAATGCTAAAAGCGCAAGGGATTAACGAAACCCTATTTATGGCGCTAATTACGCTGGATGCGCAGGAAAGTCGCAGTATCCAACCGTCAGAATTAAGTGCTGCACTGGGATCTTCACGGACCAATGCAACGCGCATCGCTGACGAACTGGAGAAAAAAGGCTGGATTGAGCGCCGCGAAAGTCAAAATGATCGTCGTTGCTTGCACTTGCATCTGACCGAGGCGGGCGTTGAATTTCTCAATCAACTGCTGCCCCCACAACATAAGTGTCTGCATTTTCTTTGGTCAACACTCGACGCTGACGAGCAGCAACAGCTGGAAACGCTGACGCGCAAGTTACTGTCCCGTTTGGATCAAATGGAAATACCGGAACAGTAACTCCAACGTTTCTATCCAGATAGCCAGGTAAATAACTATGTCATCCCCACATAGCTGGAGACTCACGCCCTTGTTCGCCATCTCTTTTACTGGCTGCTGGCGACGTTCAAGCCCCTGTCAGGGATAGTTCACAAAATAAAACAATATAAATTAAGTTTTTCCCTATAGATTTCAATGCGCTATAAGGCGACTTGAGAGATGACGGGTATAAGGCTTGGAGAACACCATGAGTACGAACGCGGAAAACCAAACCCCGCCACAACCGCAGAATAAAAAGATGCAACGTAAACGCGTGCTACTCTCACTGACGGTGATTTTTATCATTATTGGCGTGGCCTATCTGATCTACTGGTTCCTGGTGCTGCGTCATCACCAACAGACTGATAATGCTTATGTTTCAGGCAATCAGGTGCAGATCATGTCGCAAGTGTCTGGCAGCGTGGTCAGTGTCAACTTTGAAAATACTGACCTGGTCAAAAGCGGCGATGTACTGGTCGCCCTGGACCCAACAGATGCCGAACAAGCCTATGAGCAGGCAAAAACCGCGCTGGCCAACAGCGTGCGTCAAACCCACCAGCTCATCATTAATAGCAAACAGTATCAGGCCAATATTGCCCTGAAAAAAACCGAGCTGAGCAAAGCACAAAATGATCTGAGCCGCCGTGTGGTGTTGGGTTCTGTTAATGCGATTGGCCGTGAAGAGCTGCAACATGCGCGCGATGCGGTAGATGCAGCACAAGCATCGCTGGATGTGGCGATTCAACAATACAACGCCAATCAAGCGCTGGTGCTAAATACGCCGCTGGAAAAACAACCGGCGATCGAGCAGTCGGCCGCCAAGCTACGTGATGCCTGGCTTGCGCTACAACGCACCAAGGTTGTCAGCCCAATCACCGGCTATGTTTCACGCCGAAGTGTGCAGGTGGGTGCCAAGATTGCTAATGGTGCGCCATTGATGGCGGTGATCCCCGCAAATCAGATGTGGATTGATGCCAACTTTAAAGAGACCCAGTTAGCCAATATGCGCATCGGCCAATCCGCGACTGTGGTGACCGATTTCTACGGCGATGATGTGGTTTATCAGGGGAAAGTGGTCGGTCTGGATATGGGAACCGGTAGCGCCTTCTCCCTGTTACCGGCGCAGAATGCCACCGGTAACTGGATCAAAGTGGTTCAGCGTCTGCCGGTTCGTATCTCACTGGATGAGCAGCAACTGGCTGAGCACCCGCTGCGTATTGGCCTATCTACCACTGTGAGAGTGGACACCGCCAATCCCGATGGTCAAGTGTTAGCGCAAATCGTGCGTAAAGATCCTGCCTTTGTCACCCATGCGTTGTCACTGAATTTAGCGCCAGTGAATCAAATGATTAGCGACATTATTCATGCGAATGCAGGTTAATGTGCATGCAAACGCAGGTTAAGTGCGGAGGCCGCTGTGGCACAAAAACCGCTTGAAGGCGCCCAACTTGCCTGGATGACGGTTGCGCTATCATTAGCGACCTTTATGCAGGTGCTGGACTCCACCATTGCTAACGTGGCGATCCCGACGATTGCAGGTGATCTTGGCTCGTCCAACTCGCAAGGCACTTGGGTGATTACCTCTTTTGGGGTGGCAAATGCTATCTCAATCCCCATTACCGGCTGGTTAGCCAAGCGCATCGGTGAAGTGCGCTTGTTCCTCTGGGCGACGGGATTGTTTGCATTGGCCTCATGGCTGTGCGGTATCTCAAACAGTCTAGGGATGCTTATCTTCTTCCGGGTGATCCAGGGCCTGGTTGCCGGGCCATTGATCCCGCTATCACAAAGTTTGCTGCTAAATAACTACCCGCCAGCGAAGCGAAGTATGGCCCTGGCATTGTGGTCAATGACGATTGTCGTGGCCCCGATATTTGGGCCGATCCTCGGCGGTTATATCAGCGACAACTATCATTGGGGCTGGATCTTCTTTATCAACATCCCGATCGGGTTGGTGGTAATTTTGATGGCGGGCAGCACCCTGAAAGGGCGAGAGACCAAAACCGAAATCAAACCCATCGATACCGTGGGGCTGGTGTTATTGGTGGTCGGCATCGGTGCCTTACAAATCATGCTTGACCAGGGCAAGGAGCTGGATTGGTTTAACTCAACCGAGATTATCGTGCTGACGGTCATCGCGGTAATTGCCATTACCTTCCTGATCGTTTGGGAGCTAACTGATGACCATCCGGTGATCGATTTGTCACTATTCAAATCGAGAAACTTTACCATTGGGTGCCTGTGTATCAGCCTCGCCTATATGTTGTACTTCGGCGCCATTGTCTTGCTGCCGCAGCTACTACAGGAGGTCTATGGCTACACTGCCACATGGGCCGGTTTGGCCTCCGCCCCGGTCGGGATATTGCCGGTGTTGCTGTCGCCGATTATTGGCCGTTTCTCCCATCGAATTGATATGCGGCAGCTAGTGACATTCAGCTTCATTATGTATGCAGTTTGTTTCTACTGGCGGGCATATACATTCGAACCGGGGATGGATTTTGGTGCGTCGGCGTGGCCACAGTTTGTGCAAGGCTTTGCCATTGCTTGCTTCTTTATGCCACTGACCGCCATTACCCTCTCCGGCTTGCCGCCAGAGCGCATGGCAGCGGCATCCAGCTTATCTAACTTCCTGCGAACCTTGGCGGGGTCGATTGGTACCTCAATCACCACCACCCTGTGGACGCAAAGAGAGTCGATGCACCATTCGCAGCTAACGGAGTTTGTTAACCCGTTCAATCCCAATGCGACGCAGAGTTATCAGGAGCTGGAGAAGCTGGGGATGAGTCAGCAGCAAGCCTCGGCTTATCTGGCGCGAGAGATAACCAATCAGGGGCTGATTATCTCAGCAAACGAGATCTTCTGGCTCTCTGCAGGGGTGTTCCTGCTACTGCTGGCGCTGGTTTGGTTCGCAAGACCACCATTCACCTCCGGTGGCAGTGGTGGCGGCGCGCACTAGTGGCGTAAACGCAGACTGACAAAAAGGGGCGCTGAAGATTAATTTCAGCGCCCCTTTTTTATGAACAAAGTGCTAGTGGCGGAGAGAACAAACAGATCATAAAGCCGTCGTAGATCCATCCCTGGCGCGAACACTTTACTCTTCTGCCTGTCATCACCGTTCCTGCGGCGTCAAGGGCGCAGGGTATTAGTTAGCGCTATTTTGACGCCACCACTCTGCTAACAGAATCCCGGTGGCAACCGACACGTTGAGACTCTCAACCCGCCCGGTACCGCCGATAGAGACACTCATATCGCCCTGCTGCCATGCACTGTCGGTCAGACCATCACTCTCCTGACCTAATACCAACACCATTTTAGCTGGCAGTTCAGCTTTCGACAGAGTGACACCTTTATGGCTGGAGGTGGTGACTATGGTGTAACCCGCTTTACGGAAGGTATCCAGCACCGAGAGGAAATCATCAGCATTGATTGCCTTGATGTGCTCTGCACCGCCTTCCGCAGTACGCACCGCTGCACCAGACTCCAGCATCGCCGGGTCTTGTAACAGCACGCCGTTGATACCGAAATGTGCGCAGGTACGCATAATACCGCCCAGATTATGTGGATTACCCACATCTTCCAGCGCCAGCACACAATCTTTCGCCTGAGTCTGCTGTTGCAGATAGGTTTCTGCATCCAGCCCCTGACGCTTTTTAATCAGGAAACAAACGCCGCCATGGTGTTCAGTACCAGACGCCTTCGCCAGCTCATCTTCCTCAACCACATGGTAAGCCTTGCGGTTAGCCGCCATCCATTTCAGCGCTTCGCGGAAACGTGGGGTGACTGACTGCACAAACCATGCGCGGACGATCGCATCAGGACGGCTTTCGAACAGCGCCTTACAGGCGTTTTCGCCATAAACACGAGTCTCTTCAGCCCGCTGACGGCGCAACTGCGCAGGGTCAACATGGCTTTTACCGCTGATACCGCCGTGATCAAACTCTGGCTCTTCCGATGGTGCACGGGAGACGGTTTTCCACGGTGAATCGTAAGGGCCGCTACTTTCAGAACGTGCCGGACGGCTAGGACGATCACGGTCATTACGGCCTGAATCATTACGACGTGAGTCACTATTACGCGGTGAGCTGCCCCGACCAGCATTATCACCCGGACGACCTTTTGCGGCCGGACGCGGATTTTTATTACGGTTATTGCTGTTACGGTCGTCGCTGCTTTCGTCACTGCGGACGTACATCACTTTAACTTTGCCGTTTTTGCCACTAAATGAATCGTTCATTGTCTTCTCCACCAACGCGCAGGGCGCGAAGATTACCTGATGTCCGCCCGGTTAGCCATAAGCAAGCGCTAAAAGCTACCAACTATCGTATTCATCGAATAAACCTTTTTGGCACCGCCTCTATTTATACCCATAATAGATAACAACAACGAAACAATTCAGCGCCCCTTGGCTGTCTGGTTTCTTTTATCTACTCAGAGACAAAATAAAGGCTAATGTATGAATACGGTATGCACAGCTTGTATGGCGACTAATCGCCTGCCGGAAGAACGTATTGATGACGGCGCTAAATGTGGGCGCTGCGGCCACTCTTTATTTGATGGCGAAGTGATTAACGCCACCGCCGAAACACTGGATAAACTGCTGCAAGATGACCTAGCCATCGTTATCGACTTCTGGGCACCTTGGTGTGGCCCTTGCCGCAGCTTTGCGCCGATCTTTGAAGCAGTCGCTGCAGAGCGCGCCGGAAAAGTCCGCTTCGTGAAAGTCAACACTGAAGCAGAGCCTGCGCTCAGCACCCGTTTCCGTATTCGCAGCATTCCGACTATTATGCTGTATCGGAACGGGAAAATGGTCGACATGCTCAACGGTGCAGTACCGAAAGTGCCGTTTGATAATTGGTTGGATGAACAATTAGCAGCAGAGCCGGTCGCCCGCTAAGTTAGTTTAACCCATTTATCGTCGCTCGGGGCGGCTCAGTTCGACGTCCCGATAAAAACCACGCCCTGACACTTTTCTGCCGGGGCGTGGTTTTATTGTATAACTCATGGGGAGGCTTGATTAGAATAGCGCTATTTCTTAGGAGTCCGTCGTGACTGAATCATCAACCACCGACCATGAATTGCTGGCAGATATCGTTGTGCCAGCAGTCATTACGACGGAAAATGCCGTACTGCGTTTACGCCAACGGCGCTTAGCCGCCTCCACCCGTGCTTATCGCGCCCGAGGTTGCCGCGCAATTCGTTGCCAGAGCTGCCTGTTAACAGAGCGATTTTGCTTGTGTGACACCATCAAACCACAATCGGCGAGTAGTCGCTTCTGCCTAATTATGTTTGATACTGAGCCGCTAAAGCCCAGTAATACCGGCCGCCTGATTGCCGATATTCTCCCTGACACCCAAGCTTTCCTTTGGGCGCGTACTGAAGTTGACCCTGCATTGCTAGCCGCCATCCGTGATCCAGCACGTCAGCCGTATGTGGTCTTTCCAGAGAAATATGCCGAACCGCCACGGCAGGTACTCAATAAATTACCCATCAACGATAAGCCACCGCTATTTATTTTGCTGGATGGCACCTGGACCGAAGCAAAAAAAATGTTTCGCAAAAGCCCCTACCTCGCCGATTTACCTCTGCTGTCACTGAATGTTACAACGGCTTCCGATTATCTTTTGCGCGAAGCACCGCGACCGGAACAGCACTGTACTGTCGAGGTCGCCGCGGCGCTGCTCCAGCAAGCGGGCGATATGCAAGCGGCGGAGGGGCTAACCGCCCATTTCCACTACTTCCGCCAGCAGTATTTAGCCGGAAAACCTCATCATCCAGTGGGGCGAGTCACAGCAAGCCCCGAAAAAATCGCATAAAATCATTCAAGCGGCCTTTGGCTTATCCCCAATAGATTTCAGGGTGCAGGAAGGCGGTCAGTCAGTGATCCGGGTAATAAATCTGCCAGGAGCCGATTTGAATGCGGCTTACAGCGGCCTGCTAGAGGCGAGACCCATGAATGGGCTGAGTAACGAATGCAGCCAACACAGCTGCAACTTGAAAGATGACGGGGATAAATAATGAGTCAACGTGGATTAGAAGCCCTACTACGCCCGAAATCTATTGCGGTGATTGGCGCTTCTGAAAAACCTGAGCGCGCCGGTTTCCTGATGATGCGTAATTTGCTGGATGGTGGCTTCAGTGGCCCTGTTCTGCCGGTCACCCCGACTCATAAAGCCGTTTGTGGTGTGCTGGCTTACGCGGATATCGCCAGCCTGCCGATCACGCCGGATCTGGCTATCCTCTGCACTCATGATCGCCGTAATCTGACGTTACTCGAAGACTTAGGCGTTCGTGGCTGTAAGGCGGTGATTATTCTCTCTGCCGCGACGGAACAATTTGCAGAACTCAAAGCCTGCGCCCATCGTCATCATATGCGGCTGCTTGGCCCCAACAGCCTCGGCTTACTCGCCCCCTGGCAAGGGTTGAATGCCAGCTTCTCGCCGGTGCCGATTAAAAAAGGGCGACTGGCGTTTATCTCCCAGTCGGCGGCGGTAGCAAATACCATTCTGGACTGGGCGCAGCAGCGGGAAGTGGGCTTCTCATACTTTATTGCGCTGGGTGATAGCTTGGATATTGATGTCGATGACTTGCTCGATTTCCTCGCCAGAGACGGTAAAACCAGCGCCATCATGCTGTATATCGAACATATTAGCGATGCACGCCGCTTTTTATCCGCATCGCGTAGTGCTTCACGTAATAAACCGATTCTGGTGGTCAAAAGTGGCCGCAGCCAACGCGCACAGCAGTTACTGAATGGTCAACAAGGGTTGGATGCTGCTTATGATGCTGCGATTCAGCGCGCGGGTCTGTTGCGGGTGCAAGATACCCACGAGCTGTTCTCCGCCGTCGAAACCTTGAGCCACATGCACCCACTGCGAGGTGAGCGCTTACTCATTGTCAGTAACGGGGCCGCACCTGCGGCCATGGCACTGGATGAGCTGATCAGCCGTAATGGCAAGCTAGCTACACTGTCTGATACGACGCAATCCGCCCTGAGTGCAGCGCTACCCTCTTTTATTTCCTTACGCAACCCAATAGACCTGCGAGATGACGCCAGCGCTGAGCGCTATTTAGCGGCGGTTAAACCCTTATTAGACAGCACCGACTATGATGCGTTGCTGCTGATTCACTCACCGAGCGCCGCCGCACCGGGCAGTAAAACGGCCGAACTATTGATCTCCGCCATTCGTCAGCATCCACGAGGTAAACGCATCACCCTGTTAACTAACTGGTGCGGAGAGTATTCATCGCAAGATGCCCGCCGTCTGTTCACTGAAGCAGGGATACCCACCTACCGCACACCGGAAGGGGCCATTACCGCCTTTATGCATATGGTGGAGTATCGCCGTAACCAGAAACAGTTGAAAGAGACCCCCGCACTGCCACTGGATCTCACCGCCAATACCGCGCATGTGCATCAATTGATCCGTCAGGCGCTGGCTGAAGGTACTACCCAGCTCGACACCCATGAAGTGCAGCCGATACTGGAAGCTTATGGCCTGAGTATGCTGCCGACCTGGATTGCCAGCGATAGCGTCGAAGCGGTGCATATCGCCGAACGCCTGGGCTATCCGGTCGCCATTAAACTGCGCTCACCTGATATTCCGCACAAATCTGAAGTTCAGGGGGTGATGCTCTACCTGCGCACCGCGATTGAAGTACAGCGGGCCGCAGACGATATTCTTGATCGAGTCAAGCGCACCTATCCGCAAGCCCGCATCCACGGTTTGCTGGTGCAAAGCATGGCGAACCGCGCAGGAGCGCAGGAGCTGCGAATTGCGGTAGAGCAGGATGCCATTTTCGGTCCGCTGATTATGTTGGGCGAAGGTGGCATCGAGTGGCATCATGAAACACAGGCCGCAGTAGCGCTGCCGCCACTCAATATGGCACTGGCCCGCTATCTGATCATACAAGCAGTCAAAGGCGGGAAAATCCGCAGCCGTGGATCACTGCAACCTCTGGATATTCCAGGATTAAGCCGCCTGCTGGTGCAAGTTTCCAACTTGATTCTCGATTGCCCCGAGATCACCCGCTTAGATATTCACCCGGTGCTTGCTTCTGGCAGTGAGTTTACTCTGCTGGATGTTTCAATGCAGTTGGCACCGGTCAGCGGCGATCCACAGGCGCGCTTAGCTATTCGTCCCTACCCCCACGAGCTAGAAGAAACTGTGGTGCTAAAAGATGGCTCTCAATGCCTATTCCGCCCAATCTTGCCGGAAGATGAACCGCTACTAAAACTGTTTATTGATCAGGTCACTAAAGAAGATCTCTACTATCGCTACTTCAGCGAAATCAATGAATTCAGCCACGATGATTTGGCGAATATGACGCAAATTGACTATGATCGGGAAATGGCTTTTGTTGCTGTGCGCCAGAGTACGACGGGGCCGGAAATCATCGGCGTGACACGAGCGCTGTCAGATCCGGATAATATCGATGCTGAGTTTGCCGTACTGGTGCGTTCAGACCTCAAAGGGCTAGGGCTGGGGCGGGAGTTGCTAGAAAAGATGATTCAATATACCCGCAGCCATGGATTAACACGACTAACGGCGATCACCATGCCCAACAACCGTGGCATGATCGGTTTGGCTAAAAAGCTCGGTTTTAGTATTGATGTACAGATGGAAGATGGGATCGTTAATCTGGAACTGACACTGTGATTTCAGTTACATGAATCGCCGTGATATACGCCACAACCCCAAACGATTAGGCCATTAACCGGCAAAACTTGCGCACAATCCGGAAAAGTAGTGGTATTATCGCCGACTCTATGGATTAGTGTTTTTTTGCATATGGCGGTTTTGCCATTAAATAACAAGAGAAGAAGCGCACTGTGATGTTGTCAAAATTCAAACGTAGTAAACATCAACAACACCTTGCACAACTGCCCAAACTCCCCCAGCCAGTTGATGATGTCCAAACGCTTTATTGCCCCAAGGTTTTCCGCTCCACTCTCTTGGAATTGATAGGTCAGGCGACCAAACGTATCTATCTGGTGGCACTTTACCTTGAGCAGGATGATGCGGGCCGTGACGTGATGAACGCCCTCTATCAAGCCAAACAGCAGCGTCCAGAGCTGGAAATCTGTGTGCTGGTAGACTGGCACCGCGCTCAACGTGGTCGTATCGGGGCCGCCGCAGTCAATACTAATGCTGATTGGTATTGTGAAATGGCCGCACAGCATCCCAATGTCTGCGTGCCAATTTATGGTGTTCCGGTCAATACCCGCGAAGCCCTTGGCGTACTGCATCTGAAAGGTTTTATCATTGATGACACCGTGATTTACAGTGGTGCTAGCATCAATGATGTCTATCTCCATCAAAACGATAAATATCGTTATGATCGCTATCAGCTCATCACCAATTCATCACTAGCCGATATCATGGTTGATTACGTGAAACAGCGGGTACTGAGTGCCGGTGCCGTTCAACGCCTTGATCGTACAGATAGGCCAACTAATCCTGAAATCAAAAATGAAACACGACAGTTCCGCTCATCACTGCGCGATATCGGATATCAATTTCCAGCGCAAGCTGGTAACGATGAATTGGCAGTCACACCGCTGGTTGGATTAGGCAAAAAAAGTCAGCTAAACAAAACGATTCATCATCTAATGGCTTCCGCTGATGAACGCCTGACGATTTGTACGCCATACTTTAATTTGCCCGCACTGTTAGTTCGTAACATCATCTATTTGCTGCGGGAAGGTAAACAAGTCGAGATTATTGTCGGCGACAAAACGGCAAATGACTTTTATATCCCAGAAGATCAACCGTTTAAAATTATCGGCGCATTACCCTACTTATATGAAATTAACTTGCGCCGTTTTCTCAGTCGCTTACAGCGCTTTGTTGATAACGGACAACTCATTGTTCGTTTGTGGAAAGATGGCGACAATACCTATCATCTAAAAGGGATGTGGGTCGATAATAACTGGCAATTGATTACCGGTAATAATCTGAATCCACGTGCATGGCGTTTAGATCTGGAAAATGCCATTTTGATCCACGATCCTAAGCATGAGATGCATGAGCAACGTACTAAAGAGTTAGATTGCATTCGTACCCATACCAAAGTGGTCTCACACTACCTTGAGTTAGAGAATATTCAGCAGTATCCCGTCAAAGTACGCAAACTGATCCGCCGTTTACGTAGAATTCGTATCGACCGCCTAATTAGCCGCATACTCTAAATCTGAAATATAAAACTTGGCTTATATGTCGAGTTGATGAGATGGCCCCCTGTGAGCAATAAGCTGGCAGGGTGTTTTTTTAGGGGCGTGACACTCAGCGGTATCAATCTTGTTAAGCCCCTTTCACTTTCGTTTTCAACAGAAATTTAGCAACCCATTGTTGTAACAGAAATTTCCCCTTATGTAATTCACTCAGAACCTTCCTGCCCCAGCCAGAACTTGATACAAGAGTATAAAACTAATCAATTATCCTCACTGATATCCAAAACCACTGATGCGGTTGAAGATCAGATATCCACAAGAACGATCCCTTCCACCGTTCCAAAAACACAGTTCTTTTTCAGCGGCTGGTATACGACAGCTTACAGTTCAGTGAGCATAGAAAATCCGGGAGGATCTGAGTAATAAGTTGTTAGTTACTGATTTAGATGAGCTTATGGATGATTGAATGAGTGGTTGAGTGAATGGTCACTTTTAATTTATTCGATGGCAATGATAAAAGATGATTATTTTTCCATTTATATAATGCAAAAAACCCCTGAATCATTGATTCAGGGGTTTTGCAATAAGTGGCGGAACGGACGGGGCTCGAACCCGCGACCCCCTGCGTGACAGGCAGGTATTCTAACCAACTGAACTACCGCTCCACCGATTCTTTTACGTGTATCTTCCCGATACTTACCCCTTACAGGGCCAGCGCTCCGCGCTGTGCAAAACCGCTTCTGGCGATTTTGTCAATTACCAGATGTCACTCTGATAACTCGTGTTTGATGCCTGGCAGTGTCCTACTCTCGCATGGGGAGACCCCACACTACCATCGGCGCTACGGCGTTTCACTTCTGAGTTCGGCATGGGATCAGGTGGGACCACCGCGCTATGGCCGCCAGGCAAATTCTGTTTTAACTCACCCGCTTCACAATAATATATCGTGCAGCCAGTCAGTCCAATCTCGGAACTTCGCTGAAAATCTCTCTCTCAAACCACCAAAACACCTTTGGTGTTGTAAGGTTAAGCCTCACGGATCATTAGTACTGGTTAGCTCAATGCATCGCTGCACTTACACACCCAGCCTATCAACGTCATAGTCTTTAACGTTCCTTCAGGGGGCTTAAAGCCCCAGGGAAGACTCATCTCGAGGCAAGTTTCCCGCTTAGATGCTTTCAGCGGTTATCTCTTCCGAATTTAGCTACCGGGCAATGCCATTGGCATGACAACCCGAACACCAGTGATTCGTCCACTCCGGTCCTCTCGTACTAGGAGCAGCCCCTCTCAATCTTCCAACGCCCACGGCAGATAGGGACCGAACTGTCTCACGACGTTCTAAACCCAGCTCGCGTACCACTTTAAATGGCGAACAGCCATACCCTTGGGACCTACTTCAGCCCCAGGATGTGATGAGCCGACATCGAGGTGCCAAACACCGCCGTCGATATGAACTCTTGGGCGGTATCAGCCTGTTATCCCCGGAGTACCTTTTATCCGTTGAGCGATGGCCCTTCCATTCAGAACCACCGGATCACTAAGACCTACTTTCGTACCTGCTCGAGCCGTCACTCTCGCAGTCAAGCTAGCTTATGCCTTTGCACTAACCTCACGATGTCCGACCGTGATTAGCTAACCTTCGTGCTCCTCCGTTACTCTTTGGGAGGAGACCGCCCCAGTCAAACTACCCACCAGACACTGTCCTCACCCCGGATTACGGGGCCGAGTTAGAACATCAAACATTAAAGGGTGGTATTTCAAGGTTGGCTCCATGCAGACTGGCGTCCACACTTCAATGCCTCCCACCTATCCTACACATCAAGGCTCAATGTTCAGTGTCAAGCTATAGTAAAGGTTCACGGGGTCTTTCCGTCTTGCCGCGGGTACACTGCATCTTCACAGCGAGTTCAATTTCACTGAGTCTCGGGTGGAGACAGCCTGGCCATCATTACGCCATTCGTGCAGGTCGGAACTTACCCGACAAGGAATTTCGCTACCTTAGGACCGTTATAGTTACGGCCGCCGTTTACTGGGGCTTCGATCAAGAGCTTCGCCTTGCGGCTGACCCCATCAATTAACCTTCCAGCACCGGGCAGGCGTCACACCGTATACGTCCACTTTCGTGTTTGCACAGTGCTGTGTTTTTATTAAACAGTTGCAGCCAGCTGGTATCTGCGACTGGCTTCAGCTCCGAGAGCAAGTCTCTTCACCTACCGCCAGCGTGCCTTCTCCCGAAGTTACGGCACCATTTTGCCTAGTTCCTTCACCCGAGTTCTCTCAAGCGCCTGAGTATTCTCTACCTGACCACCTGTGTCGGTTTGGGGTACGATTTAATGTTACCTGATGCTTAGAGGCTTTTCCTGGAAGCTTGGCATCAACTACTTCACCACCGTAGTGGCTCGTCATCACACCTCAGCGTTGATAAGCAACCGGATTTACCTGGTCACTCCGCCTACATGCTTAAACCGGGACAACCGTCGCCCGGCTAGCCTAGCCTTCTCCGTCCCCCCTTCGCAGTAACACCAAGTACAGGAATATTAACCTGTTTCCCATCGACTACGCTTTTCAGCCTCGCCTTAGGGGTCGACTCACCCTGCCCCGATTAACGTTGGACAGGAACCCTTGGTCTTCCGGCGTGCGGGTTTTTCACCCGCATTATCGTTACTTATGTCAGCATTCGCACTTCTGATACCTCCAGCAACCCTCACAGGTCACCTTCAACGGCTTACAGAACGCTCCCCTACCCAACGAACGTATCCCTAAGCCAACTCGACTTTATTGGACGCATTGACGTCGCTGTGCTCCGTCAATCATTATCCACATCATCAAATTGTCTTGGGTGATACGTTCGCTGCCGCAGCTTCGGTGCATGGTTTAGCCCCGTTACATCTTCCGCGCAGGCCGACTCGACCAGTGAGCTATTACGCTTTCTTTAAATGATGGCTGCTTCTAAGCCAACATCCTGGCTGTCTGTGCCTTCCCACATCGTTTCCCACTTAACCATGACTTTGGGACCTTAGCTGGCGGTCTGGGTTGTTTCCCTCTTCACGACGGACGTTAGCACCCGCCGTGTGTCTCCCGTGATAACATTCTTCGGTATTCGGAGTTTGCATCGGTTTGGTAAGTCGGGATGACCCCCTAGCCGAAACAGTGCTCTACCCCCGAAGATGAGTTCACGAGGCGCTACCTAAATAGCTTTCGGGGAGAACCAGCTATCTCCCGGTTTGATTGGCCTTTCACCCCCAGCCACAAGTCATCCGCTAATTTTTCAACATTAGTCGGTTCGGTCCTCCAGTTAGTGTTACCCAACCTTCAACCTGCCCATGGCTAGATCACCGGGTTTCGGGTCTATACCTTGCAACTAGACGCCCAGTTAAGACTCGGTTTCCCTACGGCTCCCCTATTCGGTTAACCTTGCTACAAAATATAAGTCGCTGACCCATTATACAAAAGGTACGCAGTCACACCACGAAGGTGCTCCCACTGCTTGTACGTACACGGTTTCAGGTTCTATTTCACTCCCCTCGCCGGGGTTCTTTTCGCCTTTCCCTCACGGTACTGGTTCACTATCGGTCAGTCAGGAGTATTTAGCCTTGGAGGATGGTCCCCCCATATTCAGACAGGATGTCACGTGTCCCGCCCTACTCATCGAGTTCACAGAATATGCATTTTTGTGTACGGGACTATCACCCTGTACCGTGCGACTTTCCAGACGCTTCCACTAACACATAAACTGATTCAGACTCTGGGCTCTTCCCCGTTCGCTCGCCGCTACTGGGGGAATCTCGGTTGATTTCTTTTCCTCGGGGTACTTAGATGTTTCAGTTCCCCCGGTTCGCCTTGCATGGCTATGTATTCACCATGCAATAGTGCAACGAATTGCACTGGGTTTCCCCATTCGGGTATCGTCGGTTGTAACGCTTCATATCAGCTTACCGACGCTTTTCGCAGATTAGCACGCCCTTCATCGCCTCTGACTGCCTAGGCATCCACCGTGTACGCTTAGTCGCTTAACCTCACAACCCGAAGGTGTCTTTGCAGACCCTTTGCGTTGCGATTATTTGAGAGACTCTAATACAGGCTACTCCTTATCTCAGTACATCTACGGAGAGATAAGTTTCAGCTGTATTGTTTCAATTTTCAGCTTGTTCCAGATTGTTAAAGAGCAATATTTCACAACACACTGTGTCTTGCGACCGCAGTACGTTTTGAAATAGTTTTTTATATGGTGGAGCTAAGCGGGATCGAACCGCTGACCTCCTGCGTGCAAGGCAGGCGCTCTCCCAGCTGAGCTATAGCCCCATATAAAAAGCAAATCACCTTATTGCTGCAACTCAACAGGGAATGGTGAGTTGGTGGGTCTGAGTGGACTTGAACCACCGACCTCACCCTTATCAGGGGTGCGCTCTAACCACCTGAGCTACAGACCCAACAAGGTACTAAAGCCCGGCTAATCTCTCAGCCCGGCCTTATTTGCTCGTTACTTTCTATCAGACAATCTGTGTGGACACTGCGCAATGCGTATCGTGAGGTAAGGAGGTGATCCAACCGCAGGTTCCCCTACGGTTACCTTGTTACGACTTCACCCCAGTCATGAATCACAAAGTGGTAAGCGCCCTCCCGAAGGTTAAGCTACCTACTTCTTTTGCAACCCACTCCCATGGTGTGACGGGCGGTGTGTACAAGGCCCGGGAACGTATTCACCGTAGCATTCTGATCTACGATTACTAGCGATTCCGACTTCATGGAGTCGAGTTGCAGACTCCAATCCGGACTACGACAGACTTTATGTGGTCCGCTTGCTCTCGCGAGTTCGCTTCACTTTGTATCTGCCATTGTAGCACGTGTGTAGCCCTACTCGTAAGGGCCATGATGACTTGACGTCATCCCCACCTTCCTCCGGTTTGTCACCGGCAGTCTCCCTTGAGTTCCCACCATTACGTGCTGGCAACAAAGGATAAGGGTTGCGCTCGTTGCGGGACTTAACCCAACATTTCACAACACGAGCTGACGACAGCCATGCAGCACCTGTCTCACGGTTCCCGAAGGCACTAAAGCATCTCTGCTAAATTCCGTGGATGTCAAGAGTAGGTAAGGTTCTTCGCGTTGCATCGAATTAAACCACATGCTCCACCGCTTGTGCGGGCCCCCGTCAATTCATTTGAGTTTTAACCTTGCGGCCGTACTCCCCAGGCGGTCGACTTAACGCGTTAGCTCCGGAAGCCACGCCTCAAGGGCACAACCTCCAAGTCGACATCGTTTACAGCGTGGACTACCAGGGTATCTAATCCTGTTTGCTCCCCACGCTTTCGCACCTGAGCGTCAGTCTTTGTCCAGGGGGCCGCCTTCGCCACCGGTATTCCTCCAGATCTCTACGCATTTCACCGCTACACCTGGAATTCTACCCCCCTCTACAAGACTCTAGCTTGCCAGTTTCAAATGCAGTTCCCACGTTAAGCGCGGGGATTTCACATCTGACTTAACAAACCGCCTGCGTGCGCTTTACGCCCAGTAATTCCGATTAACGCTTGCACCCTCCGTATTACCGCGGCTGCTGGCACGGAGTTAGCCGGTGCTTCTTCTGCGAGTAACGTCAATCAATCGTGCTATTAACACGACTGCCTTCCTCCTCGCTGAAAGTGCTTTACAACCCGAAGGCCTTCTTCACACACGCGGCATGGCTGCATCAGGCTTGCGCCCATTGTGCAATATTCCCCACTGCTGCCTCCCGTAGGAGTCTGGACCGTGTCTCAGTTCCAGTGTGGCTGGTCATCCTCTCAGACCAGCTAGGGATCGTCGCCTAGGTGAGCCATTACCCCACCTACTAGCTAATCCCATCTGGGTTCATCCGATGGCGTGAGGCCCGAAGGTCCCCCACTTTGCTCTTACGAGGTTATGCGGTATTAGCTACCGTTTCCAGTAGTTATCCCCCTCCATCAGGCAGATCCCCAGACATTACTCACCCGTCCGCCGCTCGCCGGCAAAGTAGTAAACTACTTCCCGCTGCCGCTCGACTTGCATGTGTTAGGCCTGCCGCCAGCGTTCAATCTGAGCCATGATCAAACTCTTCAATTTAAGATTTGTTTGATTTGCTACCGAAGTAGCGATGCTCAAAGATTACTTTCTGCAAATATGCATTCGAACCGAAGTTCAAATGTGTACTGCTTTGGTCACTCTTCAAGACTTTGATATTGCTTCTGCCTGCCGAAACAGGCTTCGATATCGTCTTGCGAGTGCCCACACAGATTGTCTGATAAATTGTTAAAGAGCGTTCGTTACCCGTTGGCCTTTCAGCGAATCTTACGGTAACGCGGGAGGCAGATAATACGCTTTCCCGCTGAAGAGTCAAGGTGTTATTTGATTTCTTTCGAACTCAAACGCGTTCTTTTCTCTTCCTGACCCGGCGAAGTTTGTTTCGTTGTTCCCGGTCAGTGGAGGCGCATTATAGGGAGTTCCTGACAGGCTGCAACCCCTAATTTGAAAAAACTTTTCAACCGCTCATTAATGCGGCAAAAATACCAAATACGGTGAAAAAGGAAACAAAAGGGGGCGATTTCTCGCCCCCTCAAAGGATTAGCTATTACTGTTTGGCAACGATATGCCCATTTTCTACATCCAGAGTCACAGGTACTCCCGGTATTAATTTGCCGGAAAGTATCTGTTGTGACAGTGGGTTCTCGATCTCCTGCTGGATAGCACGTTTCAATGGACGTGCGCCATAGACAGGGTCGAAACCAGCTTCGCCCAAGAACTCCAACGCAGGCTGAGTAATTGTGACTTGGTAGCCACGCTCTTCCAGACGTTTGTACAACCGCTCCAGTTGGATGCTGGCAATTGAAGCCAAGTGCGCCCGACCCAATGGATGGAAGACCACAACCTCATCTATACGGTTAATGAATTCAGGGCGGAAGTGATGGCTAACAACTTCCATCACCATATTTTTCATTTCGGCATAACTTCTTTCACCGAAACGCTCCTGAATCAGATCTGAACCCAGGTTAGAGGTCATAATGACGACAGTGTTACGGAAATCGACCGTTCTACCCTGCCCGTCAGTCAAGCGCCCATCATCCAACACCTGCAAGAGTATGTTGAAGACATCCGGATGCGCTTTTTCCACCTCATCCAGCAGAATCACAGAATAAGGGCGACGGCGTACAGCTTCCGTCAGGTAGCCACCTTCTTCATAGCCAACGTAGCCCGGAGGCGCACCCACCAACCGAGATACGGAGTGTTTTTCCATAAACTCGGACATATCAATACGCACCATGGCATCGTCGCTGTCGAACAAGAAGGTTGCCAGCGCTTTACACAGTTCGGTTTTACCCACCCCGGTTGGCCCTAAGAATAAGAAGGAGCCAATTGGGCGGTTTGGATCTGACAACCCAGCGCGACTACGACGGATAGCATTGGATACTGCTTCAACCGCTTCATCCTGCCCTATTACCCGCTTATGGAGATCTTGTTCCATGCGCAGCAGCTTATCTCGCTCACTTTCCAACATGCGAGCTACCGGGATACCAGTCCAGCGAGCCAGCACATCCGCAATCTCTACCTCAGTGACGCGGTTACGCAGCAGCTTCATGGTTTTCCCTTCCAGCGCAGTTGCCGCTGCCAGCTGTTTTTCCAGCTCAGGAATTTTACCGTACTGGAGTTCTGACATTCGCGCTAAGTCACCCACACGACGCGCCTGCTCTAAGGTGATCTTGGCTTGTTCCAGCTCAGTTTTAATATTCTGAGTCCCGGTGAGCGAGGCTTTTTCAGCTTTCCACTCCTCTTCCAGCTCAGAGTATTCACGCTCTTTCTGCTCTAATTCGGTATTGAGCATCTCCAGCCGTTTTTTACTGGCATCATCAGACTCTTTCTTCAGCGCCTGTTGCTCCAACTTCAACTGGATAATCCGGCGTTCCAATCTGTCCAAAGATTCTGGTTTTGAATCCATCTGCATACGAATGCTGGAACCCGCTTCATCGATAAGGTCGATGGCCTTATCCGGTAATTGACGATCCGCAATATAGCGGTGCGACAGTGTTGCCGCTGCAACAATGGCCGGATCAGTTATCTGCACATGGTGATGCAGCTCGTAGCGCTCTTTCAACCCACGCAAAATGGCAATGGTGTCTTCTACGCTCGGCTCTGCAACGTAAACTTTCTGGAAGCGCCGCTCCAGCGCCGCATCCTTCTCTATATACTGACGATACTCATCAAGTGTTGTTGCACCCACGCAATGCAATTCACCACGCGCTAATGCAGGTTTCAGCATATTACCGGCATCCATTGCCCCGTCGCCTTTACCGGCACCGACCATGGTATGCAATTCATCAATGAACAAGATCACACTGCCTTCTTGTTTTGATAAATCGTTCAATACGCCTTTCAAGCGCTCTTCAAACTCACCACGATATTTAGCACCCGCAATCAGTGCGCCCATATCTAATGAGAGCACACGTTTATGTTTCAAGCCTTCAGGCACTTCGCCATTCACGATACGTTGCGCCAAACCTTCCACAATGGCCGTTTTACCGACACCAGGCTCACCAATTAGCACCGGATTATTTTTGGTACGGCGCTGTAACACCTGAATAGTACGGCGAATCTCTTCATCACGGCCAATGACCGGGTCGAGCTTGCCTTGCTCCGCGCGCTCAGTCAGGTCGATAGTGAATTTTTTCAATGCCTGGCGCTGGTCTTCAGCCCCTTGGTCATCGACTTTGTCACCACCACGCATATTTTCAATTGCCTTATCTATATTGTCAGTTGTTGCACCCGCGGCCTTTAACATGTCAGTTAAGGTGCCGCGATCCTCAAGCGCTGCCAGAACGAACAGCTCTGAAGAGATAAATTTATCTGAGCGCTTTTGCGCTAATTTGTCACAAAGATTGAGTACCCGGACCAGCTCATTTGATGGTTGAACATCACCGCCGGTGCCCTCAACTTGTGGAAGACGACCTAACGCTTGCTCAATCTCGCTACGCAAAGTGGCGACATTAATACCCGCCGAGGTCAACAATGGGCGAACCGTTCCCCCATCCTGATTGAGCAGTGCGCTCATCAAATGTATTGGTTCAATGAATTGATTGTCGCGCCCAAGTGCTAAAGACTGGGCATCGGCGAGGGCAAGCTGGAATTTACTGGTAAGACGATCCAGACGCATAACACCTCCAATATTGGTCAAAATTGCTACTGGAGATTAGATGAGGTCATCCCTCAAATTTTCAAGGTTATTTTGACACTATATTTAAAGTAATACGTTATGCGTCAGCGGATCGTCCTAATTCAATAGGTTATATCAGCCAGACTAAACTTGCCATACGTCCAGTGATCCCATCGCGCCGATAAGAGAAAAATTGCTGTTTTTCACTCACAGTACAGCGATCGCCGCCATAAATAGCATGAATACCCGCAGCCTGTAGCCGCAAGCGAGCCAATAAATAGATATCCGCAAGATATTTGGAGCCGGAGGGGGTAAAGGCAGTCGTGGATTGAACATCAAGGGCGCTAAACGCCTGTTTGACATCTTCTCCCACTTCGAACTGTTGTGGGCCAATCGCCGGGCCTAACCAGGCCATAATAGAGGAGGGGGCCGCCTTGAACTGCGCCAGAGTCTGTTCAAGGACGCCAGCACATAGGCCACGCCAACCCGCATGGGCGGCGGCAACTTCATCACCTGCTAATGAGCAAAACAGCACGGGTAGACAATCGGCAGTCATCACTGCACAAACTTGCCCGGCGACACGGCTATAGACCGCATCGGCCCGCACATCAGAGATTGCCTTGCCCTCCAGATGCAAGACACGAGTACCGTGTACCTGATCTAGCCAGATAGGTATTTGCGGTAAGCCCGCCTGTTCCACCAAACGTTGGCGATTGGCGACTACACTGGCAGTGATATCGCCCACATGAGTGCCAAGGTTTAATGAATCATAAGGCGAGACGCTGATACCGCCATGACGAGTCGTGCTGCATGCCTTGACACCAGCAGGTATCGGCCAGTCGGGGAGTATCAGCTTGCTCATTACCAATCCATCTGGTCTTTGAATTCCAGAGTATCGGCCTTCAGCGCATTAATGAGCTCAACCATATCTTCTGGTAATGCTGCATGCCATTCCATTTGAATGCCACTGATGGGGTGATACAAACGCAGCATGGTTGCATGCAGTGCCTGGCGATCAAAACCGCGTAAAATCGTGATAAAGGAGTCAGAAGCCCCTCTTGGCGGACGCGGGCGGCCACCATAAAGCTGATCACCCACCAGCGGATGGTTAATATGCGACATATGCACACGGATCTGATGCGTACGACCCGTCTCTAAACGCAGGCGCAGACGAGTATGGGCACGGAAATGCTCCATAATGCGGTAGTGAGTGGTTGCCGGTTTGCCCATTGGGTGCACGGCCATATGGGTACGTTTGGTGGAGTGACGAGAAATCGGTTCGTCTACACGGCCACCCGCAGTCATATTGCCGATAGCGACGGCTTCATATTCACGTGTGATTTCACGCGCTTGCAGTGCTTCGACCAAACGAGTTTGTGCCGGAACCGTTTTCGCGACCACCATCAAGCCAGTGGTATCTTTATCCAGACGATGTACGATACCCGCTCGAGGCACATCAACGATTTCTGGATAATAATAGAGCAACGCATTCAGGACAGTACCATCTGGATTACCTGCGCCGGGATGTACCACCAAACCGCGGGGTTTATTAATAACCAAAATATCGCTATCTTCGTAGACGATATCCAGTGGGATTTCTTGAGGCGCCCAGCGAGCATCTTCCTCAATTTGCGCGTCAATTGTGACGAGCTCACCACCCAACACTTTTTCTTTAGGCTTGTTAATTGTTTTACCGTCGACTGTGACCCTGTCTTCCAAAATCCACTCTTTTATGCGAGATCTTGAATAATCAGGGAACAATTCGGCCAAAGCCTGATCTAACCGTTGACCGAGTTGTGATTCGGCCACCGTTGCGCTGAGTTGTACTTGTTGTGCCATATGCAGCTTCTTGTTCGTTAACGTTGGGTTTTGACGGCGATGCCGTTTAATATAATGTGCTATTGTATCTAGATCTTTGTCGGGAGCTTAACGGACAGTCTCCCGGAATAACACTTCGAGGATAATCAAAACGTCATGACGCGTATGAAATATCTGGTGGCTGCCGCCACGTTGAGCCTGGTGCTGACCGGTTGCTCCAGTAACAAGGACGTGGTTCCCGATAACCCGCCTTCTGAGCTCTATGCTACCGCTCAGCAAAAACTGCAGGACGGTAACTTTAAGGGAGCAATTACGCAACTAGAAGCGTTAGATAACCGCTATCCTTTCGGGCCTTACTCCCAACAGGTTCAGCTTGATTTGATTTATGCCTATTATAAATCAGCTGATCTGCCGTTGGCACAAGCCTCAATTGATCGCTTTATGCGCCTTAATCCCACACATCCTAACATCGATTACGTATTATATATGCGTGGTTTGACTGACATGGCTCTGGATGACAGCGCATTGCAAGGCTTCTTCGGGATTGATCGTTCAGATCGCGATCCGCAACATGCTAAGGCCGCATTCCGCGATTTTAGCCAGTTGATTCAAAGCTATCCGAACAGCCAATATGCAACGGATGCGCAAAAGCGCCTGATGTTCCTGAAAGATCGTCTGGCCAAGCATGAACTGGCCGTGGCGCAATATTACACTAAACGAGGCGCCTACGTCGCGGTAGTTAACCGTGTTGAACAGATGTTGAGAGATTATCCTGATACTAAAGCAACCCGCGATGCGTTGCCATTGATGGAAAATGCTTACAAACAGCTGCAACTGAATGCTCAAGCAGACAAAGTTGCCAAGATAATTGCGGCGAATCCAGCCTGATATTATCTGAACCACTAAAATACCAAACGGCAGCCTAGGCTGCCGTTTTCAATTCTGCCTTTTATGAGCACAAACTCAAGAGTTTGGTGGCTTCAGACTATTGCACTGACATTGCATTTAAGACAGAAAAATAACGCTGTTTTTAACTATGCATAGACAATATAACTTATCGATAATGCGGCATTACAATCAATGATTCAAGCCCTCATCCCCTATTCCTGAGGTTAAATCACAGTTCCCATGACCTTTGCAAAAAGTGACAAAAAAAAGTGATCTTGATCATCCATTTTACGAAAAACCGAGGTATGCTGAAGTTATCCAAGACGGAGCAGACAGAGAGGTAAGTCATATGACAGTCAACATTACCAGTAAGCAAATGGATATCACCCCAGCAATTCGCAAGCATGTTGAAGACCGTCTCACCAAACTGGATAAATGGCAGGCCCAGTTGATAAACCCACATATTGTACTGTCCAAAGATCCGCAGGGATTTGTTGCCGATGCAACTATTAGTACGCCGATGGGCCCCTTGGTTGCCAGTGCCAAACATGACGATATGTATGCTGCAATTAACGAACTAATCACCAAACTAGAGCGTCAATTAAATAAAGTTCAACACAAAGGTGAAGCTCGTCGCGCAGCAAGCAGTGTTAAAGAGACCAATCTGGAGCCAGTAGATGTAGAGGAAGAAGAGTCCGAGCAGCAGCAATAGCCGGGTAAATCCATCTCATTTCGGATCTAACGCGCTTTCGGGCGCGTTTTTTATTGACAGCAATTCAGGCGCGCGGTTAGTTTAGGGGTGAGTGACTTTTACCCGTAACTTTATCCGTACAAAAAAAAGGCCACAGTAACGATGATCAATAAAGTGTTTTTCTTCGCATTCTTTTTTACCTTCCCCTGATTGGGAGGCGTTTCGTCGTGTGATAAAGAATGCGAAGACGAACAATAAAGCCTCCCCAGCGGGAGGTTTTTTTTTATGCATAAATACCCGTCATACTTCAAGTTGCATGTGCGTTGACCATCCTCCTGCAACTCGAATTATTTAGGGTGTAATCATTCAGAATGATAATTAAGGCAGATCCCTATGAGCGATAATCCGTTACTGGTGCTACGTGAGCGCATCAGCGCACTAGACTTAAAACTACTGGCATTACTGGCAGAGCGGCGTGAATTAGCGGTGGATGTTGCTAAGGCAAAGCAACTTCATCATCGTCCGATTCGCGATAAAGAACGTGAACGTGACTTGCTGGAAGCGCTAGTTGCAGCGGCTAAACCGTATGACCTTGATGGATTCTATGTCACACGTCTGTTCCAACTGATTATCGAAGACTCTGTACTGACGCAGCAGGCGCTGTTACAGCATCAGCTTAATCAAACCACGCTACACTCTGCCCGCATCGCCTTCCTCGGCCCAAAAGGTTCCTATTCACACCTTGCCGCTCGCCAATATGCCGCCCGTCATTTTGAGCAGTTGATTGAGTGTGGTTGCCAGAAATTCCAGGATATCTTTACTCAGGTAGAAACCGGGCAAGCTGATTACGCCGTGTTACCAATAGAGAATACCAGTTCCGGTTCGATTAATGATGTGTATGATTTGCTGCAACACACCAGTTTGTCTATTGTCGGCGAAATCACCAATCCGATTGACCATTGCGTCTTGGTAGCAACCGAGACTGACCTGAATCGAATTGAAACGGTGTACAGCCACCCACAACCTTTCCAGCAATGTAGCCAATTCATTAATCGCTTCCCCCACTGGAAAATCGAATATTGCGAAAGTACCGCTGCGGCAATGGAAAAAGTCGCGCAAATGAACTCACCGACAGCTGCTGCATTAGGCAGTGAGGCCGGTGGTGCACTGTATAATTTACAGGTGCTGGAACATAATCTGGCCAATCAGCAGCAAAACATTACCCGCTTCATCGTCCTTGCCCGCAAAGCCATTGAGGTCTCTGAACAGATCCCCGCCAAAACCACCTTAATTATGGCTACAGGCCAGCAGTCTGGGGCATTGGTTGAAGCACTCTTAGTGCTGAGAGATCAAGGTATCATCATGACGAAGCTCGAATCCCGACCCATTAATGGTAATCCGTGGGAGGAGATGTTTTATATTGATGTGCAGGCGAATTTACGTGCTGAAGCGATGCAAAAGGCATTGGCAAATCTGACGCCCATTACCCGCTCATTAAAAGTATTAGGCTGCTACCCTAGCGAAAATGTGGTGCCAGTTAACCCAAGCTAAAATGCAAAAAAGTCATCCCAATGCTTGGGATGACTTTTTAATCACGCCAGACGAATGGCTAACTCAGATTACTGGCGGTTATCGTTGGCCTGACGCAGTAGTGAACGGCTCTCGACCAAGAAGCGCTCCGCATAATCACCAAACCAATGCTCAACTTTCTGGAAGCTTTGGACAAAGGCTTTTTTATCACTCTGCTCCAGCAGTGTAATCGCCTCGCCGAAACGTTTGTAGTAACGCTTAATCAGCGCCAAATTATCTTCTGATGACATAATAATATCGGCGTAAAGCTGCGGGTCCTGCGCGAACAGCCGCCCTACCATCGCCAGCTCCAGGCGGTAAATCGGCGAAGAGAGCGCCAGCAATTGCTCCAATTGCACATTTTCCTCAGCCAGATGCAAGCCATATGCGAAGGTCGCAAAGTGACGCAATGCCTGAATAAATGCCATGTTCTGGTCATGCTCGACGGCACTTGTCCGGTGTAATCTCGCGCCCCAAACTTGCAACTGCTCCAGCAACCACTGGTAGGCTTGTGGATCACGGCCATCGCAGTAGACTACAACTTGCTTCGCCAGACTACCGACATCAGGGCCAAACATGGGATGCAGGCCAACAACCGGCCCATCATGAACGGCCAACATCGCTTGCAGTGGCCTACTCTTCACTGACGCCAGATCCAACAAAATGCAATCTGACGGCAATTTAGGCAACCGACCAATCACCTCTTCCGTGATATGGATTGGCACACTGACAATTACCATCCCAGCATCCGCCAGAATAGATTCAGCCTGCGGCCACTCATCTTGTTCCAGCGTTTTCACCTGATAACCCGACAGATTCAGCATCCGCGTAAATAAGCGCCCCATCTGCCCCTGCCCGCCAATGATGACCACAGGGCGCAAGTTCGGACACAAGGTTTTAAAACCTTTGTCATTTTCGCTGGTATAAGACTCTCGCATTATCCGACGCAGTACGTCTTCAATCAAATCCGGCGGTACACCTAAAGCCTCGGCTTCTTGTCGACGTGAGGCCAGCATCAAAGCTTCACGATCTGGAACATAAATAGGCAAGCCATAACGACTTTTAACTTCACCTACTTCGGCCACCAAATGCAGGCGTTTAGCCAGCAAATCCAACAGTGCTTTATCGACTTCATCAATTTGATCGCGCAACGCGGTCAGTTCAGCCACCATACTTACTTTTCCTCTACAGTCCGGGCCGCCAGCGCTGAACGTAACTCCTCATGCATGCTACGTAACAGGGTCTCAGTGCTTTCCCAGTTAATGCAGGCATCGGTCACTGAAACACCGTAGCGCATATCGGCACGCGGTTGCTCAGATGATTGATTACCTTCGTGGATGTTACTTTCCAGCATTACACCCGTGATAGAGCGATTGCCAGCCTTGATCTGTTCAACCACAGATTCAGCGACGGCAACCTGGCGGCGGTAGTCTTTATTCGAATTACCATGGCTGCAATCTATCATTAAGGATGGGATGAGTCCCGCATCCTGCATCTGTTTTTCACACTGAGCGACATCTTGGGCGCTGTAGTTAGGGGTTTTACCGCCACGTAAAATCACATGGCCGTGCGGATTACCCTGAGTTTGCAGTAAGCAAACCTGACCCGATTGGTTAATCCCCATAAAGCGATGTGGCATGGCCGCAGCACGCATTGCATTGATTGCCGTACCTAAGCTGCCATCGGTTCCATTTTTGAACCCGACCGGCATGGACAAACCTGAAGCCATTTCACGGTGAGTTTGTGATTCTGTGGTGCGAGCACCAATAGCTGACCAGCTGAATAGGTCACCCAAGTATTGTGGGCTGTTAGGATCCAATGCTTCAGTTGCCAGTGGCAGCCCCATGCCGACTAAATCGAGTAGTAATCGACGAGCAATATGTAACCCAGTTTCCACATCGAATGACCCATCCATTGCCGGATCATTGATAAGCCCCTTCCAGCCGACTGTGGTTCTCGGTTTTTCAAAATAGACGCGCATAACGATATACAGGCTATCACTTAGTTCGGCAGAGAGTTTTTTCAAATTACGCGCATAATCCAGAGCAGCATCTACATCGTGGATCGAACATGGGCCACACACGACTAATAAGCGAGGGTCTCGCCCCTGAACAATATCAGCAATGGTTTTGCGTGCGCTGGCAATCGCATACTGATCATTGTCGCTCAAAGGAAACTGATTTTTCAGTTCTTCCGGGGTTATCAGTATTTGTTCAGCACTGATATGGACATTATTGAGCGCATCTTTTTGCATGATCATATTCTTTACCTGTCTCTATTTAGCGGATGTCGTTTAAGCGTGTTTATCGTTTGAGGGCTTCACAATACCATGCCGTGTAAAGTTTTCAATCCATATGTGTAAATAAATAATTACCACCAATTTTGCAGGCACATTTCAGTTGGAGTTTTGCGGTGAGTCGCAGTTTCTACAGATGGTCCTAACCTCCCTTTGAGGTCATGATAAGATGCGGGAAATTTGTGGAGGCTGTATGTTAAGAGTCATCATCGTCGACGATGAACAACCCGCGCGCGAAGATTTACGCGAAAGATTGAGTGAAGAACAAGATATTGAGATCGTCGCCGAATGCAGTAACGCATTGGAAGCCATCCCCGCTATCCAGCGCCTGCAACCTGATGTGCTGTTTCTCGACATCCAGATGCCTAGAATTAATGGGCTGGAACTGGCCTCAATGCTAAACCCAGAAAGTATGCCACATATCGTTTTTGTCACGGCTTACGATGAATACGCCATCCGTGCTTTTGAAGAGCACGCCTTTGACTATCTGCTAAAACCGCTCGACCATCAACGGCTAGCAAAAACGCTGATTCGCTTAAGACGCGGCACCAGTGTAAATAATAATTTACATAAAATCACCGAATCCATGCTGCGGCATATCCCCTGCTCCGGCCACAACCGCATTTTTTTACTGAAAATCGAAGAAGTAGAATATCTCAGTTCCGAGCTTAGCGGGGTGCATGTCGTCGGGACAATACAGTCTGGCTATACCCAGTTATCACTCAAAACATTGGAAGAAAAAACTCCGTTTATCCGCTGCCATCGACAATATATGGTGAATACCGAACAGTTAGGGGAAATTCAGCTTATGGATAATGGTTCAGCTGAAGTTATTACCCGCAGCGGTAAGCATATCCCTGTGAGTCGCCGTTACTTGAAATCTCTAAAAGAGAAATTGGGAATTAGCTGAATCAGCTTCTCCCCCAAATAGCTAAAACAGAAATAGCCAAATCAATAGACGTTTTCTGGGGATTAATTCATCAATTGAAAAACAATATCAATACAATTTTTTTACAATCAATCCTTATATTCTATTTCCCACTTCCAATACCACTTTAATTAATTAGAAAAGTCTGAGCTGATATAAAAATAGAGACAGATCTCAGATTTATTTAATTACATAACTAAACAATGCTCCCTTGATATTAGCCAAGTTTTAATCAATACGATCTGTGCTTTGATAGAGAAAATCAAGTAAGAGCCATGCTCATTGCTTAAAACCAGCGAATACATAACCGAATTTTATTCATGTTGGAAGCAAGGTAATATTATGATAACACTACAATTTATAATTATAATTCTATGCCTATTAGCCGGTACACGCTACGGAGGGATGGGGCTGGGGTTAATAAGTGGTATTGGCTTATTTATTTTGACCTTTATCTTTGGCCTCGAACCCGGTAAACCACCCGTTGATGTTATGCTGACAATATTAGCCGTAATTGGCTGTGCGTCTGTATTACAAACTGCCGGTGGATTAAATGTCATGATGCAATTTGCTGAGCGATTATTACGTCGACACCCTCAGCATATTACGCTACTGGCTCCATTCACAACCTGGTCATTAACCTTTTTATGTGGTACTGGGCATGTTGTTTATACCATGTTCCCTATTATTTCAGATATCGCGATTAAAAAAGGAATTCGCCCCGAACGACCAATGGCAGTGGCATCTGTCGCGTCACAAATGGCGATTACTGCATCTCCAGTTTCAGTAGCTGTTGTTTCCTTGGTATCAATTATTGGTGCCAATCACGGTATTGGTCATGCGTATAGCATATTGGAAATTCTGGCTGTTTCAGTCCCAGCCTCTTTAGTTGGGGTGCTGATGGCAGCATTATGGAGCCTGCGCCGCGGTAAAGATCTGGATAAAGATCCTGATTTCCAAGAAAAAATCAAAGATCCAGAGCAACGCTCCTTTATCTATGGCTCAACAGATACATTATTAAATCAAGTTTTTCCGAAACAAGCTTACTGGTCTACCTGGATATTCTTCGCCGCTATTATCATCGTGGTATTACTCGGTGCCTTTGCTGACCTGCGCCCTGCTTTTGAGGTTAAAGGTAAGATGCAATCGCTGTCGATGAATCTGGTTATTCAGATGATGATGCTAATTGCCGGTGCAGTTATTCTTATTGGCTGTAAAGTTAAACCTAGTGATATCTCTAACGGCGCCGTATTCAAAGCCGGCATGGTCGCTATCTTCTCAGTATTCGGCGTTGCCTGGATGAGTGATACCTTCTTCCAAGCCCATATGGGCGATTTGAAATTGGTATTGGAAGATGTAGTGAAAAGTCAGCCATGGACATATGCCATTGTTCTATTCTTGGTCTCTAAATTAGTTAACAGTCAGGCAGCTGCATTGGCGGCCATCGCACCAATGGGCTTACAGCTCGGTGTTGATCCGAAAATGCTGATTGCATTCTTCCCGGCAGCTTATGGTTATTTTGTTCTGCCAACCTATCCAAGTGACCTGGCTTGTATCGGTTTTGACCGTTCCGGTACAACTAAGATTGGTAAATTCATTATTAACCATAGCTTTATCATTCCGGGGCTTATCGGTGTCATCTGCTCTTGTATCACCGGTTACTTGTTGGTGACGACTTTTATGTAATCGCAAGATGAAGCTGTCATGGATGACTTGCAGGGAGACCAGATTATATTTCTGGTCTCTCTATTTATGGCGCGCCAACATTTTAATCTGCCGACAAAAGCCTCTTTTTTATTAGCTTTTAAGAATGAACTCTTCGCTAAAACCCTCTTATTATAATTAATTATTCAATCCGAAATATCTTCTGAATAAGTTAGATCACAACTGCTACAATGCGAGCCGCATCACAATCATCATTTTTTCACCATGGACCTATTATGTTTTCTTTGCGTCATACCAGGGCGTTGCCGTTTCAAATCAGCACACTCGCTTTATCCCTAGTCAGCCTTTCAGTTCTTGCTGATGCCACTGTTTTTACTGCCTTAGACGATCCAGCCACAGCCAAAAAGAGCTTCGATGGTACAGTCGAGGCCGGTTATACCGCCCAGTCAGGTAATACGACCAACTCAACATTGACCGCTAACTCAACGTTAACTTGGTTCCAACCCAATACTGCTTACAGTTTGTGGGGTGCTGCACGCAATACCAGTGCTAATGATCAACGCTCCTCCGAACGTTATCAGTTAGGCGGGCGTACTCGTTATAATCTGACTGATCGTAACTATCTGTTTGGACAAGCTAGTTGGTTGAATGACCGTTACAACGGTTTTGATTCGCGCTCGGTATTAACCACGGGTTATGGTCGCCAGATTATGACCACGCCGTTGCATAACTTGCGGGTGGAGTTTGGTCCTGGTGTTCGCCATGATGAATTTTATGGCGGTGGCCGTGCGACAAAAGCATTGGCTTATGGCGGTGCAAACTATACTTATCAGTTAACGGATAATACCGTATTCAGTGAAGGGGTCTCTGCATTAGCGAACGAGGAAACTACGCTGAACTCAGAAACTGCGTTAAATGTCGCCATCAATAAAAGCTTCGCGCTGCGTTTAGCCTATGTTGTGACCTATAACACCAAACCACCTGCCAGTGCGCCAAAAAACACGGATACGACAACGTCAGTCACTCTGGTTTATGGCCTGTAACTATTCATAAGTCTCTTTAGCGTGGTGAGATGCCACGCTACTTCCCTTCGATCTCGTTCTTCTCCCCAACACTGACCTTCAGAGCTGAAATCTCTATCGCCATTTTGTAGCCACAAAAAAAGGGGCTAGCCCATGGCTAACCCCTTCATAACTATTAACTTTTGGATGCAGCGCTAGCTGTATCTTAGTTAAGACGCTCTTTAATACGAGCAGACTTACCAGTACGCTCACGCAGATAGTACAGTTTCGCTTGACGAACGGCACCACGACGTTTCACAGTAATGCTGTCGATTACTGGGGAGTGAGTTTGGAATACACGCTCAACACCTTCGCCGTTGGAAATTTTACGAACGGTGAACGCAGAATGCAGACCGCGGTTACGAATAGCGATAACCACGCCCTCGAATGCCTGCAGACGCTTTTTAGCACCTTCAACAACCCATACCTTAACTTCCACGGAATCACCCGGACGGAATGCAGGTACGTCCTGTTTCATCTGCTCTTGTTCGATTTGCTTGATAATATTGCTCATAATAAGTCTCTTACCCTAGGTAAACTGATATATCAGGATCATTGACACGTAGTGCAATGTTCCTTTCATAGTTCTGTTGCTCAGGGCTTATGTTCCCGTTGGAACTCAGCCAGCAACACCATTTGCTCGTCAGTCAGAGCTAGGCTTTCTAGAAGTTCAGGTCTTCTAAGCCAGGTACGGCCCAGCGACTGCTTTAAGCGCCAGCGACGAATCTCGGCATGGTTACCCGACAGTAATACTGGCGGAACCTCCATCCCTTCTAACACCTCAGGACGAGTGTAGTGTGGGCAATCCAGCAACCCATCAGCAAAAGAATCTTCCTCAGCTGAAGCCTGATGACCCAGCACTCCCGGGATAAAGCGGGATACTGAGTCGATCAACGTCATTGCCGGCAGCTCGCCACCGCTGAGAACGTAATCACCAATTGACCACTCTTCATCAATTTCGGTTTTAATTACGCGCTCATCAACTCCTTCGTACCGACCACAAACCAGAATCATTTTCGGATTCATAGCCAGTTCGCAAACACCCTGTTGGTCCAGTTTGCGCCCTTGAGGTGACAGATAGATCACCTTTGCTCCCTCGCCTGCCGCTGCTTTTGCTGCATGAATGGCTTCCCTTAACGGTTGCACCATCATCAACATTCCCGGGCCACCGCCGTATGGGCGATCATCCACGGTACGATGCCGATCGTAGGTAAAGTCACGAGGACTCCAACACTGCACGCTCAGCAGGCCATTTTTTACTGCCCGGCCAGTTACCCCGTAATCGGTTATTGCGCGGAACATCTCTGGAAACAGGCTAATAACACCGATCCACATTGTTTTGTTCCACTCACTTTTGCCGTTTAATTCGGAGGTCAAAAACCAGGATCCCAATCTACTTCAACACGTTGAGCAGTGAGATCGACACTCTTGATAACCTGCCCATGAAGAAACGGGACCAACCGCTCCTTCATACCGAATGCATCTTTCAGGTTTGCTTTCACTACCATCACATCGTTAGAGCCGGTTTCCATCATATCGATGATTTTACCCAGTTCGTAACCCGTGGTTGTTACTACCTGACAGCCCATAAGGTCTTTCCAGTAGTAATCATCCTCTTCCAGTGTGGGTAGCTGCTTAGAATCTACGATAATTTCGCAATTAGTCAGTAAATTAGCGGCATCCCGATCATCAACACCTTTAACTTTGATGATCAGATCCTGACTGTGGCGCTTCCAGTCTTCCAACTCGACATGCTGCCACTTACCGGCCTGCTGGATAAACCACGGCTGGTAATCGAAAATGCTTTCGGCGTTCTCGGTGGATGAAAATACTCTGAGCCAACCGCGAATGCCGTAAGTCGAACCCATTTTACCGAGAACAATCGGCTGGTCGGGAACGACTGGATTGAGTTGCTTGCTCATAATAACCACCACCGCGACAGATTAAGCTGCTTTCTTAGCGTCTTTGATCAGCGCAGATACGCGATCAGAAACGGTAGCACCCAGGCCGATCCAATGTTCGATACGGTCCAGGTCTAAACGCAGAGCTTCAGCCTGACCAGATGCGATCGGGTTAAAGAAGCCTACACGTTCGATGAAACGACCGTCACGAGCATTACGGCTGTCGGTCACTACTACTTGATAAAACGGACGCTTTTTAGCGCCGCCACGAGCCAAACGAATTGTTACCATAACATCCTCTTTAGTTAATAAAACAACTGGACCCCATCGGGGAACGGGGTCCAGTTGCAATATAAAAAGCCCGAAAATTTTACTCATTTTGGCGCAAAAAGCAATCTAAAGCGTAGATTCCTGTGCGCTAGTTTTGGAATGAGTGCAATTTCCTTCGTTTACCGCCGTTTTCAGCGGGAAATCTTTACTCATCTCACACTGGCGACCCCCGCAGCGTGAAATGACGTTTAGCGGCCTGGGAAACCCGGTGGCATCATGCCTTTCATGCCACGCATCATCTTGGCCAACCCGCCATTTTTCATTTTCTTCATCATGCGCTGCATTTCATCGAACTGCTTAAGTAAGCGGTTAACGTCCTGCACTTGCACGCCAGAACCGGTAGCAATGCGGCGCTTACGTGAGCCTTTGATGATTTCTGGTTTAGCACGCTCTTTCAGCGTCATCGAGTTGATGATCGCCTCCATGCGCACGGTCACTTTGTCATCCATTTGCGACTTCACGTTTTCTGGCAACTGACCAGCACCCGGCATTTTGCTTAACATGCTAGCCATGCCGCCCATGTTACGCATCTGCTTGAGCTGATCGAGGAAATCATTTAGATCGAAACCGTCGCCTTTTTTCAGCTTGGTTGCCAGCTTTTCCGCCTGCGCGCGGTCAACTTTGCTCTCAATGTCTTCAATCAGGGAGAGAACGTCGCCCATCCCCAGAATACGTGAGGCTACGCGATCTGGGTGGAACGGCTCAAGCGCTTCGGTTTTCTCACCGACACCGAGGAATTTAATCGGTTTACCGGTGATATGGCGGATAGACAACGCAGCACCGCCACGAGCATCACCATCAACTTTGGTCAGTACCACACCCGTGAGAGGTAGTGCTTCGTTAAAGGCTTTTGCCGTATTCGCGGCATCCTGACCGGTCATGGCATCGACGACAAACAGTGTTTCGACCGGATTGATCGCCCCATGAATCTGTTTGATCTCATCCATCATCGCTTCATCGACGTGTAGACGACCAGCGGTATCGACAATCAGAACATCATAAAACTTGAGCTTCGCCTGTTGCAGAGCGCGATTAACGATATCAATCGGTTTTTCTTGCACATCAGACGGGAAGAAATCAATGCTAACCTGTTGTGCCAGCGTTTCTAGCTGTTTGATCGCCGCAGGGCGATAAACGTCGGCAGAGACTACCAGCACTTTTTTCTTATGTTTTTCTTTAAGGAACTTACCCAGCTTGGCCACACTGGTGGTTTTACCCGCACCTTGCAGGCCAGCCATTAACACCACTGCTGGCGGTTGCGCGGCCAGGTTCAGTTCGTTATTGACCTCGCCCATCGCGGCAATAAGTTCATTTTTAACTATTTTGACGAACTCCTGCCCTGGCGTGAGGCTTTTATTCACCTCATGCCCGACAGCGCGCTCTTTAACCCGGTTGATAAAGTCACGAACAACCGGCAGAGCAACGTCAGCTTCCAATAACGCCATGCGAACTTCACGCAGCGTCTCTTTAATATTTTCTTCGGTCAGCCGGCCACGGCCGCTGATATTGCGCAGTGTGCGCGACAATCGATCAGTTAAGTTCTCAAACATTGTCTCATACTCAACGTGGAAACAGGCCGCTCTGGCGACACAATGGGGGGATTATAACACGAAGCGTAAACGATCTCTGCCTTCACGTCGGAGAACGGTTGGAGCGAGACGCGCTCAACGCTATACTGGCAATCTAATTCACTTAGCCGATGCTTATATAACGCTATGCCCGTGTTCTCCATTTTGGCTTTGATCGCTTATTCGCTCAGCCTGGGCTTGATTGTCCCAAGCTTGGTGCAAAAAAATAGTGCTTACCGGCGGTTAGCGCTGATTTCTGCCGTCGTAGCGCTAGTGTGCCACGCTATTGCGCTGAAGCATCAGATATTTGACGTTGGTGGTGGCCAAAACCTCACTTTATTGAATATCGGCTCTATCGTCGGGCTGATGATCTGTACAATTATGACTATCGTCGCCTCACAGGGGCGAGGCTGGTTCCTACTGCCTATCGTCTATAGTTTTGCCATGATCAATCTGGCCCTTGCCAGCTTGCTGCCCGGCGAATTTATTACCCATTTAGAAGCCAGCCCGGCAATATTCGTTCACATTGGGCTGGCGCTTTTTGCTTACGCGACACTGATCATCGCGGCACTCTATGCGCTACAGCTAGCTTGGCTCGACTATCAGCTAAAGAATAAGAAAGTGACCTTTAATGCCGATATGCCGCCATTAATGAGCATTGAGCGCAAAATGTTCCATATCACTCAAATTGGCGTGGTATTGCTCACACTGACCCTGTGCACTGGTTTGCTTTATATGGACAATATATTTAGCAAAGAAAATGTCCATAAAGCGGTGTTATCGATTATGGCCTGGTTTGTCTATATTGTCTTATTGTGGGGCCATTACCATGAAGGCTGGCGCGGGCGCAGAGTGATTTGGTTCAGTTTTGCTGGCGCATTTCTGCTTACACTGGCTTATTTTGGTAGCCGGCTGGTTCAGGAAATCATGGTTCCTTAGTCATTCCTCAGCCATTCGCACATGGCCCTGTTGAACTAACAGGGTCCTTATCGCAATTAAGGAATACTGCGTTGGATCATGTATCAACTAGCACGCTGATCATTATTCTGGTCATTATGATCGTGGTTTCGGCTTATTTTTCAGCTTCCGAAACCGGTATGATGACACTTAATCGCTATCGTCTACGCCACTTGTCCAAGCAAGGAAATCGCGCCGCACGCCGGGTTGAGAAGCTGCTACGTCGCCCCGACCGATTAATAAGTTTGGTCCTGATTGGCAATAATCTGGTGAATATTCTGGCTTCAGCACTTGCGACTATCGTCGGTATCCGGTTATACGGAAATGCAGGGGTCGCCATTGCAACTGGGGTGCTTACCTTTGTGGTGCTGATTTTTGCTGAAGTGATGCCGAAAACTATCGCGGCCCTTTATCCTGAACGTGTTGCGTTCCCCAGTAGTGTGTTGCTGGCTCCTTTGCAGAAAATCATGCTACCTCTGGTATGGTTGCTCAATACTATCACTCGTGGGTTGATGCGCATGTGCGGTATACGTGGGAATGTGCACCGCAGTGATGCAGTCAGCAAAGATGAATTGCGCAGTATTGTGAATGAATCCCAATCACAAATTTCCCGCCGTAATCAAGATATGTTGATATCCGTGCTGGATCTGGAAAAGGTCACGGTCGGCGATATCATGGTGCCGCGCAATGAGGTGGTAGGCATTGATATCAATGATGATTGGAAGTCAATCATGCGCCAGCTCACCCACTCTCCCCATGGTCGTATCGTGTTGTATCGCCAGTCATTAGATGATGCTATTGGCATGTTGCGGGTGCGGGAAGCCTATCGACTCATGACTGAAAAGAGAGAGTTTAATAAAGAGAATCTGCTACGTGCAGCCGATGAAATCTACTTTATCCCCGAGGGGACACCGCTGAATGTGCAACTGGTGAAATTCCAGCGGAATAAAGAGAAAGTCGGGATGATTGTCGATGAATATGGCGATATCCAAGGGTTGGTGACGGTTGAAGATATTTTGGAAGAGATTGTTGGCGACTTCACCACCTCAATGTCCCCTACGCTCGCCGAAGAGGTCAATCCGCAAAGTGATGGTTCAGTACTAATTGATGGCAGCGCCAGTGTCCGTGAACTCAACAAAGCCTTTAATTGGTCACTACCGGTCGATGCCCGCACGATTAATGGCATGCTACTGGAAGCACTGGAAGAGATTCCGCAGGTAGATGCTCAAGTCCGTGTCGGACATTATTTGATTGATGTGCTGGATGTGCAAGAAAATATGATTAAGCGGGTACGTGTGAAGCCGATCATAGCTCAGGATCATTCATCGCTATAAAGAGCTGTTGTAAACGTGCAGCGCAGATGACCCAGTAAAAAATAGAAAAGACGCCTTTTTAGCGTCTTTTGAGGTTATTGACAAAGTGCCGATTGCGAAGAGAACAGGTAGAACGTAAAGACGCCGTAAATCCCTCCCTGGAGGCCCGAGCCGCGCCATCGGGTTTGTCAGTAGTCTGAAAAACAAATAGATAGAATCTGCACGCTAGATATGCAACTCAGTCAGTTTCTCTTTCGGCAATGCCAGCTCTTCGTTATGGTTGATACGTACACCACGGTCAATAATGCCTTTGGCAATTTCCTGTGCTTCTTCCAACGAGTGCATATGATAAGTCCCGCACTGGTATTCATTCAGCTCAGGAATTTTCCGTTGATCAGTGACCTTCAACACATCGGCCATTGCCGCTTGCCAGGCATCGGCTACTCGTTGCTCATCAGGCGTACCAATTAGACTCATATAGAAACCAGTACGGCATCCCATAGGGGAGATATCGATGATTTCAACACCGTTACCATTGAGGTGGTTACGCATGAAACCCGCAAACAGGTGTTCTAACGTATGAATCCCGCGCTCTGGCATCACTTCTTTGTTCGGCACACAGAAGCGTAAATCAAATACAGTTATCTCGTCGCCATGAGGGGTTTTCATCGTCTTAGCAACACGTACTGCCGGGGCTTTCATAATGGTATGATCTACAGTAAAGCTATCCAGTAATGGCATTTAGTTACCTCCTCATAAAAAAAGTCATTTTTATTCGATCTTTTTTCGCAACCTGTGAAACTTTTTTCTATCCCACGCGTCTTAATATGTGAAAGACGCGCATTTGTTATCATCATCCCTGTTTTACCAGAGATGTTAATTTGGCCACAGAAGTTATGTGGCCTTTTCTTTTTACTGCCCGCCGTGAAGCAACAAGTACTCTTCAAAGCTTAGCTTATCTTTGAGTTCCAGCTCACGTTGGCGCTGCCATGACGCCTCGCCCTCTGCGGCCAACTGCTCTTCTGTCAGCAACTCCAATGGCTCACTTTGCAGCATTGTCCTGTAGCGCTCAGCTAACTCAAGACCGACACCACCAATACCACCTTCTTTCATCGCTTGCAAAATACGCGCGGAGAATGTCAGGCTCGGGTCATCAAACGAGGCGACTAATTCGTCACAAACCTGTTGATACTCCGTGCTCTCTTTGCCATCTAATACTTCTGCAACGCGGCGTAAGTCCGCAAACAGATCTTTGCCCACCTTCTCTAGCGGCTCACGGGTATCGTTACATCCCATACCGATGGTTTGCCCAGGTTTACGCCCTTCCAAAATGACCCGATTCCAGTTCTTACGGGTACACAGCAATTCGTCACTGCTCATTTCAGGCGCATCCGCCAGCACACACCAAATCAGGAACAGATCGAGGAAACGCGCCTGAACCGCATCAACACCAATTGGTGAGAATGGGTTAATGTCCAGCGAACGCACTTCGATATATTCAATACCGCCACGCAATAAAGCATCAGAAGGTGATTCACCGGCACGGGTAACCCGTTTAGGTCTGATCGGCGCATAGAGCTCATTTTCAATCTGCAACACATTGGTATTCAGTTGCAGGTGACGTTCACCCTCTTTAAGCCCCAGAGCCGCATACTCTTCTGATGGCGTTTGAATCGCCCGCTTCAGCCCAGCAACATAGGTGTTTAGATCATTAAACGTAATGCCCAAGTTGCTTTGCGATTTATTGGTATACCCCAGATCACTCAAGCGCAATGAGGTGGCATAAGGTAAATAGCACATCCCTTTATCGTTGCGTTCAAATGGCAATGCGGTCTCACGCCCTTGCAGGAATGATGAGCAAATCGCCGGAGATGCCCCAAACAGGTAAGGAATAACCCAACCAAAGCGATAGTAGTTGCGAATCAGGCGGAAATAGCCCGCTGAAATCTCTTCTTTACCACTTTTTTCATCGGTGACACCTGCCCATGCCTGCCAGAACTCCAGCGGCAAAGAGAAGTTATAGTGCACACCTGAAATAGTTTGCATCAACGCACCATAACGGTTTTTTAAGCCCTCACGGTAAAGTGTTTTGAAGCGACCAATATTAGAAGAGCCATATTTAGCCAGTTCAATATCCTGCTCAGCCCCGATAAAGCAAGGCATGCTGAGTGGCCACATGCGCTCGTCACCCAATTTACGTGCGGTATAACGGTGGATATCACGTAAAAACGTCAGTAGATGGTCAATATCACCATCTACTGGCGTAATGAACTCCAGCAATGCCTCAGCAAAATCAGTGGTAATCCATTGATGTGTTAGTGCTGCACCCAATGATTCTGGATGACCCGTCGAGGCTAATTGGCCATCGGCAGTCACTCTCAATGTTTCCCGCTCGATACCGCGACGGATCCCTTTCAGGGCTTTAGGGTGCGCTTCCAACCAAGTCAGCGCGTGTGATACATCCGGGATCAAATCGACCTCCCGCTCTTGAAAACCATAACTCGTCAGCATACTGAAACTGCATAGATGTGACTACGTAAGTTTGTCACACGTTTTACTGCCACCAGGCAACTCCTTGCAGCGTAATCACCGTTAACACGATATAACGCAATGCTTTTCCCAGACACAGAAAAAAAGCGACAAGGCCCCAGGGCATACGCAACCAGCCTGCCAACACACACATCAAATCGCCCACTATCGGTAGCCAGCTCAACAACAAAGCTGCCGGGCCAAAACGTTGAAGCCAGCCGAGTGCTGTACTCATCCCACGCTGTGGCTTTAACTCCGGTAATAAACGCCCTATAACAACATTTGTTAGCCCCCCCAAAGTATTTCCGACGGTGGCAGACAACACCAGCATCATGGCGGGCGCACTGCCTGCCATTAATAGGGTGACTAACAGAATTTCAGAATTTCCGGGTAAGAGCGTCGCGCTGAGAAAACTACTCCCAAACAATGAAGCTATGGCTAGCGTACTACTCACAGTAGACGCACATCAACTATTGCCATATTCGCCCTTTTCGCGGCCTCGACACCAAAGTCTGCATCTTCAAAGACCACGCATTGATCTGCACGCACGCCGAGTAACTCTGCACAACGCAAGAATGTCTCAGGCTCTGGTTTATGTTTGGCGACATCATCAGCACCAACAATTACATCGAAATAGCCTCGTAGGCCCAGATGCCGTAAAAGCATCTCAGCCATAGCGTGCTCGCTTCCAGTGCCGACAGCCATAGGTTTACGCCCATGGTAGGCTTTAACCACCTCTATGAGCGGCAGAGGCTTCACATTATCCAGCAGCATCGTTTTCACCAGCGCGGTTTTCTTCGCAGCCAGTAAATGAGGATCCAGATCCGATTGGTGATTAGCGATGATTACGCGGGCAATTTGCCAGGTAGGCGAACCATTCAAAGCGACCATGGCTTGCTCGTCAAAATGCATCCCGTAAGGTGTGAGCACCTGACGCCATGCCTGACGATGGGTGGACTCTGTGTCCAGGATGGTGCCATCCATATCAAAGATCAGGCCATCATAATGATCGTACATCGTGACCCCACGACCAGGCAGAAAATGAAAAGCTACTTTATCGCAAACTAACTAAATTGTCGCTGACTGTATAATTACATGAATTTAATAAAGAAAAAGTAGTTTCCATCAAGATAAGCTCGCATTTACCATCAGGGAAACAGGTGAGTTTGGCCGTTAAAGTAAGAGAGGAGAGTTAAAAGATTTCAAGCGGTTGAATGGCGCAAAGCCAAAAAGCAGAAAACCCCGCCATAGCGAGGTTTCTTAATATGGTGCACCCAGGAAGATGACTCGGCTTCGCCTCGCCCTGCGGGCCGTTGCTAAAGAAACGTTGTCTCGCTACGCTCGGCTCGAACTTCCGACCGCTCGCTTCTGTGGTTATCCGAAGCTCAAAAGCAGAAAACCCCGCCATAGCGAGGTTTCTTAATATGGTGCACCCAGGAAGATGACTCGGCTTTGCCTCGCCCTGCGGGCCGTTGCTAAAGCAACGTTGTCTCGCTACGCTCGGCTCGAACTTCCGACCGCTCGCTTCTTTGGTTATCCGAAGCTCAAAAGCAGAAAACCCCGCCATAGCGAGGTTTCTTAATATGGTGCACCCAGGAAGATGACTCGGCTTTGCCTCGCCCTGCGGGCCGTTGCTAAAGCAACGTTGTCTCGCTACGCTCGGCTCGAACTTCCGACCGCTCGCTTCTGTGGTTATCCGAAGCTCAAAAGCAGAAAACCCCGCCATAGCGAGGTTTCTTAATATGGTGCACCCAGGAAGATTCGAACTTCCGACCGCTCGGTTCGTAGCCGAGTACTCTATCCAGCTGAGCTATGGGTGCGATTTTGTATTTCTAATTTTACGGAGGCGTTTCAACAAGTGAAACTTAACAACAAGATGTATGACCTAGAAGATGGTGCACCCAGGAAGATTCGAACTTCCGACCGCTCGGTTCGTAGCCGAGTACTCTATCCAGCTGAGCTATGGGTGCAATTAATTCTTTGACACTACCTGATGTTCATTTGACTATTTCACCATACTGCAAAATATGGTGCACCCAGGAAGATTCGAACTTCCGACCGCTCGGTTCGTAGCCGAGTACTCTATCCAGCTGAGCTATGGGTGCATAGTAAATGGCGGTGAGGGAGGGATTCGAACCCTCGATACAGCTTTTGACCGTATACTCCCTTAGCAGGGGAGCGCCTTCAGCCTCTCGGCCACCTCACCATACGCTTCTTTCGAATTGTGCCTAACTTGCTTTTGAAGAAGCTCATCGGCACTGCGTGGCGCACATATTACTTTCCCGCACTTATAAGTCAAACAATTTTTCCCAACTCACGTTCATTTGCACAATTCACACGCAACATGACTAGTTTGACGTCGAAAAGAGTGTTTTATCAACAGGCAAGATAGTGCTTATTGATACGCAATTTGCATCGGGACAAAAAAGAAATTATTCCGATAGCTCGTTAAATAGGCCGAAAACAGGGGTGAGGACTGAGGAGAAAACGCAAAAAGGAAATAAGGTGGCATAACAAGGGGGAATAAACAGCAGTAGCGCCTCGTTTGACACGAGACGCTGCTTCAAAATCAGTAAGTCGTCGGTTGAGACTTTTCTGCTTGGATGCGCTGGTAGATTTCTTCACGGTGAACAGAAACCTCTTTCGGAGCATTTACACCAATTCGAACCTGGTTGCCTTTAACTCCTAATACAGTAACCGTAACCTCATCGCCAATCATGAGTGTTTCACCAACTCGACGAGTCAGAATAAGCATTCTTTGCTCCTTGAAAAATTAAAAGAGTCGGGTCTCTCAGTTTCCCCGCCATTATCCATCATACACCGTGAAAACGTAAGCCATCACATTCACATAAAATGTAAGTAGCTTGGTCGAGTCTTTAACTAATACCTAAAACAAGTTTAGCTGAAGCAAACAACTTTGCGTTTAACTTTGTTATCGAACTATGACAGGAAAATTGAAAAACGCCATATCCAACACAGAGATATGGCGTATTGATTTAATAGATATTACTTGTTTATAGCCGGGATGCTACCCATGCCTCTACGCTTGCTAATGCCGATGGCAATGCCTGCACATCAGTACCGCCTGCTTGAGCCATATCAGGGCGTCCGCCGCCTTTACCGCCTACCTGTTGGGCAATATCAGCGATTAGCTCACCCGCTTTTACTTTGCCCGTAAGATCTTTGGTTACGCCAACAATCAGGCTGACCTTATCATCTGCTGTCGTTGCCAGCACAATAATAGCCGAACCCAGTTGATTCTTAAGATCATCAACCATGGTACGCAGCATCTTTGGCTCTACATTGTCCAACTGGCTAACTAAAAGTTTCACGCCATTGACCAGTTTTGCACTGGATGACAAAGAGGCACTCTCCTGGGCTGCCTGCTGATCTTTTAGCTGCTGGAGTTCACGTTCAAGCATTTTACTGCGATCGAGCACCGCACGAACTTTATCTGCCAGATTATGGGTATCAGCCTTCACCAGATGAGCAACATCCTGAAGCAAGTCACTTTGCTGATGCAACAGAGCTATTGCGCCCTCGCCTGTCACAGCTTCAATACGGCGAATACCCGCAGCAGTGCCTGACTCTGACAATATGCGGAACAAGCCAATATCACCAGTACGACTAGCGTGGATACCACCACAGAGTTCGGTTGAGAAATCACCCATGCTCAAAACGCGCACTTGGTCATCATATTTCTCGCCAAACAGAGCCATGGCACCTTTTTCTTTCGCTGCATCCAGTTCCATCACTTCAGTCTGGATTGGTAAGTTACGGCGAATCTGCTCGTTAACTAAATCTTCTACTAAGCGAATTTGCTCTGGCTTCATTGCTTCAAAATGCGAGAAATCGAAACGCAGATATTTATCATTCACCAAGGAGCCTTTCTGCGCCACATGCTCGCCCAACGTTTTACGCAATGCAGCATGCAGTAAATGAGTTGCAGAGTGGTTCAGACGAATACGGTCACGTCGTGTGGCATCAACCTGAGCATCAATACTGTGGTTAACCCGTAACGTGCCATGAGTTAATTTCCCCAGATGCCCGATAGCCTGACCATATTTCTGAGTATCAGCGACAACAAAAGTTGCTGTCGCATTTTTCAGCTCACCGGTATCACCAACCTGCCCGCCAGATTCACCGTAGAATGGCGTTTGATTCAGTACGACAACTGCTTCTTCACCTGCATGAATTTCATCAACGGCCTGGCCATTACGGAATAGCGCGGTAACCGTTGCTTGCTGATGAACATGGTCATAACCAGAGAATTGGCTCGCACTATCAACACGGATCAGGCTGTTATAGTCTGCACCAAAGCCACTGGATTCACGGGCGCGGCGGCGCTGAGCTTCCATTGCTTGCTCAAAACCAGCTTCATCTACTTTAAGATTGCGCTCACGGCAAACATCCGCGGTTAAATCAACCGGGAAGCCGTAGGTGTCATACAAACGGAAGGCGGTTTCCCCGTCGAGAGTGTCACCAGTCAGTTTGTTGAGCTCCTCATCCAGCAGTGCTAAACCGCGCTCTAATGTCCGTGCAAACTGCTCTTCTTCGGTTTTCAGAACTTGCTCAACCATGGCCTGTTGTTGTTTCAATTCATCAGCGGCGGAGCCCATTACGGCGATCAGCGGAGCAACCAATTTATAGAAGAAGGTATCTTTAGCACCCAACATATTGCCATGACGAATTGCACGGCGAATGATACGGCGTAAAACATAGCCACGGTTTTCATTTGATGGAATCACACCATCAGAGATAAGGAAGGCACAAGAGCGGATATGGTCAGCAATAACACGTAGTGACTTACTTGAAAAATCAGTAGCGCCGGTGACATCTGCCACCGCAGTAATCAAATCGCGGAACAGGTCAATCTCGTAGTTAGAGTTAACGTGCTGCAATACCGCTGCAATACGCTCAAGCCCCATACCGGTATCAACTGACGGCTTAGGCAGTGGCAACATTGTGCCATCAGACTGTCGGTTAAACTGCATGAAGACGATATTCCAGATCTCAATATAGCGGTCGCCGTCTTCTTCTGCCGAGCCTGGAGGCCCCCCCAGATATGATCACCATGATCAAAGAAAATCTCTGTGCACGGGCCACAAGGGCCGGTATCACCCATTTGCCAGAAGTTATCTGAGGCAAAGGCACCGCCTTTATTATCACCAATACGGATGATACGTTCATGAGGAATACCAACGTCGTTAGCCCAGATCTCATAGGCTTCGTCGTCAGTCTCATAAACAGTTACCCAAAGCTTTTCTTTCGGTAAATTGAACCACTGTTCGCCGGTTAATAGTTCCCATGCGAAGCTGATAGCGTCATGTTTGAAGTAATCACCAAAGCTGAAGTTACCCAACATTTCAAAGAAGGTATGATGACGTGCGGTGTAGCCTACATTTTCAAGGTCATTATGCTTACCACCCGCCCGCACGCAGCGCTGAGAGGTCGTCGCACGGGAATAAGCCCGCTTATCTAAACCTAAGAATACGTCCTTAAACTGGTTCATCCCGGCATTGGTAAACAGCAGCGTAGGGTCGTTATTAGGGACCAAAGAGCTGCTTGATACAACCTGATGTCCCTTGCTATGGAAGAAATCGAGAAACGCTTGGCGAATCTCAGCGGTGCTCTTACTCATAATTGTCCCGGAAACAAGCTAAAAGAATAGTCCGTGAGCATATCGCATACCTATAACTGGTAACACACTGGGTAAGCTCACGAGCAAAAAGTGGGAATAAGATAAATTTTCTTCGAGGGGAAGTAAAATCCCGTGTGCATTCATTCGGAAAAATCATTGTAAATCGACTGAATTTCTTCTTGGAAGAAGCCACGATAGAGGAGATAACGCTGAACTTTGGCCTTTTCCTTCCATTCAACAGGCAAAATTTCACTAAATTTACGCTGTGCAATCTCTTTTGCGAGGATACACCAGTCGATTTCACTGATTTCGAATGCCGCTTGAATTATCTCTTTATCGACACCTTTTTGCATCAATTCTGAGCGGATACGTTGTGCACCATATCCTTTGCGACTGCGGCTATTTATATAGCTGGTAGCAAACCGAGAATCGTCCAGCCAATCATGTTGGTAGCAATACTCAATTACCTGATCGATAACTTTTGGATCGATATCGTCAGTGATTTTGTCACACTCACTATTAGTGCGTTTTCCCCAATTTCCTTTGGCTGAAAATGGCTGTGCCGCAAGTTTCCGACGCAATTCAGATTCGCTATGATCACGTTGGGAGAGCAGTCTCATGGCGCGACTTAGCAGGTCATTCATATATCCTTCTTACTTGAAGTGACAACTGTGTTAGCAGCTCTCGCTCACTCGAATTACTGACTGATGTCTGCTCATCGGGATTCATTCTCGCGTGTGCCGCATCTCCAATAACGTTGGGTATGGGTATAAGTGGAGGACTGTATACCAACCGCTATCTATTAAAATGGCCCACTCTCAGGGCCATTTGCTAACTAATTAACGTGCTAACACTATTGACGGTTAAACCTACGAATTAAAACTCTTCGCTGGTTTCATCAGTTTCATCGGCAACGGTTGCGGTGACTACAGGTTGTTCACCATTGCCGCCATTGAGCAGCATTTCACGCAGTTTTTTATCCAACTCAGCAGCAACGGCTGGGTTTTCTTTTAAGTAGTTGCTGGCATTCGCTTTACCCTGACCAATCTTGTCACCGTTATAGCTATACCATGCGCCAGCTTTCTCGATCAGTTTGTGTTTAACACCCAAATCAACCAGTTCGCCGTTAATGTTGATGCCTTCGCCGTACAGAATCTGGAACTCAGCTTGCTTAAATGGCGCGGCAATTTTGTTTTTCACGACTTTAACGCGAGTCTCGCTACCAACAACCACGTCACCATCTTTTACTGCACCAATACGGCGGATATCCAAACGTACAGACGCGTAAAATTTAAGCGCATTACCACCGGTGGTGGTTTCAGGGTTACCGAACATCACGCCGATTTTCATACGAATCTGGTTAATGAAGATCAGTAAGGTATTGGCGTTTTTCAGGTTACCAGCCAGTTTACGCATGGCCTGGCTCATCATACGAGCCGCGAGGCCCATATGAGAGTCACCAATTTCGCCTTCAATTTCGGCTTTTGGTGTCAATGCTGCCACGGAGTCAACAATGATTACGTCAACAGCACCGGAGCGGGTTAACGCGTCACAGATTTCCAGCGCTTGTTCGCCCGTATCTGGCTGAGAACACAGCAAGTTATCAATATCTACGCCTAATTTCTTGGCATAAATTGGATCAAGCGCATGCTCTGCATCGATAAATGCGCAGGTCTTGCCTTCACGCTGTGCGGCGGCAATAACCTGTAATGTTAGTGTTGTTTTACCTGATGATTCAGGGCCATAAATCTCAACAATACGCCCCATTGGCAGGCCACCAGCCCCCAATGCGATATCAAGAGAAAGTGAACCGGTAGAGATGGTTTCAACATCCATTGAGCGGTCTTCGCCAAGACGCATGATAGAGCCTTTGCCGAACTGTTTTTCAATTTGGCCCAGTGCTGCTGCTAACGCCTTTTGTTTATTCTCATCAATAGCCATTTTTACTCCCTCTCTGGTATGCCGGGGTTACCCCTACCATCACCACTGAATGTTGTTTTGTACAGGAAATTAACGCTAATTATACTGTACAATCATACAGTATCAAGCCTATTTTTACAGAAAATCATCGAATAGTGTTTGTAGTGCGAAAACAGCCGCTTGCAGCCTCACGGTGTCACGGTCACCGGAGAAAAGCTGCTTGTACGCCACGACTCGCCCTTCGCGCGCCGCAAAAGCGAACCACACAGTTCCAACCGGCTTATCCGCACTACCACCATCGGGCCCTGCAATACCGCTGATAGCGACCGCAAAGTCGGCGTTGGCCGCGCTCAGTGCCCCAAGCGCCATCTCTCGCACCACGGCCTCACTTACCGCACCATAATTTGCCAATGTGGTTTCGTCGACACCCAGTAAATCATGTTTTGCCGCATTGCTGTATGTCACGAAACCACGGTCAAAGTACGCGGAACTGCCTGCGATATCTGTCAGTGCTTTGGCAACCCAGCCACCAGTACAGGATTCAGCACAAGTCACCCAGGCAGCACGCGCTTTCAATTTATTACCGACCGCAATACTGAGCTGACGTAATTGTTTCTCGCTCATTGTTGCCCCCACAGTCATTAACTCTTCGCCGCCGATAGTAGCACTTCTTTGGCTCGAATCGACAACAGCTGTCAGTTATGCGAAACAGTTCGCAGGGTGAAATGAAAAAAAGCACTTTCCCGTACAAAGCTTTACCTCAGAGACTCAGCTGTTAGTATCGAAACAAAGAGATTCAGTTGGCGGCATCTGTGGTGCCGGTCATTTTTCCGGGATGATGAACAAAGGACGTGACAGTGAAAAAAATTCTTAACGCCTTCTTCCCGCTTTATAGCGCAACCGTTTTGATGTTACTTGGCTCTGGTTTACTGACCACCTATATCTCGCTGCGTTTGACCGCCATCCATGTATCAGGGGCATTAATTGGGGCAATCATTGCTGCCAACTATATTGGTTTGGTTATCGGCGGCAAGGTCGGTCACTTCCTGATTGCCCGCGTAGGGCATATTCGCGCTTATGTGGCTTGTGCCGGTATTATCACCGCCGCCGTGTTAAGTCATGGACTGACTGAATACATCCCCGCCTGGGTGGTTTTGCGCTTGATTATCGGCCTCTGCATGATGTGCCAGTTCATGGTTCTGGAAAGTTGGCTGAATGATCAGGCAGAGTCTAATCAGCGCGGCACTGTGTTTGGTTTTTATATGGCTGCGACCTATGCCGGTATGGCGCTAGGTCAAGTGGTGCTAATGTTCCAACCTGAGCTAGGTTTGAGCACCCTAATGATTATCGCGCTATTTTTTGCCCTCTGCCTGGTCCCTGTAGCACTAACCACACGCAGTAACGCCCAGCAGATGTCTCCGGCCCCTATGGAGCTAAAATTCTTTATCCACTCGATCCCCAAGATACTGGCATCAACCTTGGTCATTGGCATGATTGTCGGTTCGTTTTATGGGTTAGCGCCGGTCTATGCCAGCCTGCAATCGCTATCAACGCAACAGACCGGGCTGTTTATGGCACTCTCTATTTTTGCCGGTTTAGTGGCACAACTGCCACTCAGTTGGTTGTCAGATCGCTATAACCGTACGCTATTGATCAGAATTAACGCATTATTACTGGCATTAACGGCCCTACCTCTGGCATTGGTACCCCATATTTCGTTCCATTTATTACTAAGTCTGGGCTTTATCGTCAGTATGTTGCAGTTTACCCTTTATCCACTAGTGGTTGCGTTAGCAAATGATCTGATTGCCCCCGAGCGACGAGTGTCACTGGCTGCCTGTTTACTGATGTCATTCGGTGTTGGTGCCAGTATCGGGCCACTTGCCGTGGGTGCGCTGATTGCGCCACTGGGTGGCAATATTCTGTATGCGTTCTTCTCGCTCTGTGGTCTGGGTTTGATAGCACTCAGCAGAACCGTTAAGCAGGATCAAGACGAATTCGTTAATGATGCACCGCTGCCACATATGGCGATACCCGATAGTCTGGTGAGTTCGCCGCTATCTCCTGCGTTAAACCCCAGTTTTGATGAGCAGATGATTCACGACATCATGCCACCGCCCGATCAACCCGAAGTCGCCACTGCGCATAAAGAGCAGGAACCTGAACCATAATGCGGATAACGGTAATCACCACTATCCACTATTGGTCGGTGTAGAGCCTTAATGGCTATAAATACAAAAAAACGTGAGAATTCGGTACTGCTTGTTATTTATTCGGCTTTGAATAAAAATACCAACTCAGGTATTTAGCGGGATGGAACCATGTCGAGACAAGATGAACAACGGTTGTTGGTGAAAATAGCCACGCTGTATTACACCGAGGGCATGAAGCAATCTGAGATTGCTGACAGCCTGCATTTGTCTCAGTCATTCGTGTCCCGTGCGATAACCCGTTGCGTCAAGGAGGGGGTGGTTAAAATCAGCGTTATCCAGCCCGCCAATATGTTTATTGGTATCGAATCACAGATTCAAAAACACTATGGTATCGACCAGGCCATAGTGGTTGACGTTGCAGATGACGCCAATCCAGCCCAGTTAAAGCAGGCTATCGGCTCTGCTGCTGCTCACTATATGCAAACCAGTATTCGCCCAAATGATATGGTCGGTATCTCCTCATGGAGCAGCACTATCCGCGCGATGGTGGACAATCTCCATCCGCTGAACATCAAAACCAGCGGTGTTATTCAGCTGTTGGGTGGGGTCGGCCCCAACGGCAACGTGCAGGCCACATTGTTAACCCAAGCTTTGGCAAATATTTTGAATTGTCCGGCCTACTTGTTGCCAGCACAGAGTATTGAGCGATCCACTGAAGATCGTGCCCGTTTGATATCCAGCGGCGAAGTCGCCGACGTAGTGAATAAATTTGCTGAAGTTGATTTGGCATTAGTGGGGATTGGTGATTTGGAGCCATCGCAATTATTGAAAAACTCCGGCAACTATTACCATGAAGAGATGCTGAAGTTGCTGGCGGAACGTGGTGCCGTAGGCGATCTGTGTCTGCACTATTTTGATGCCACCGGAAACGCCGTACTCAGTGATGAAGAAGATCCGGTAATTGGCATGTCACTGCCACAATTACGTGCTTGCCCACGGGTAGTGGCACTGGCGGGTGGCGTCGGAAAAAGTGCCGCTATTCGTGGTGCACTGACCGGTAACTATATTGATGTCTTGATTACTGACCGTTTAACCGCTGAGAGACTCCTGTAATGACCTCAATAGCCGCACCCTCTCGGGTGCGGAATGACTCAAACTTCGCATGTTCGCGGCTTGAAGTACCTCTATTTCCCATGCCAATAGCAATCAACACCCAGATATTTACTGAATGCTTCTTGCAGCACTTGAGCTGTGGCTGAATGGTTCATCGCCACATGGTGTTCGAAACCGTTGTTGCAGATATGCGTGAGTAAGCTTTCCAGTTGTGGAACCTCCACCACCGCGCGGCAGCCAACGGTATCCAACTCATCACTGACAGAGCGGCCTTCTCCCACATACGCCCGCACTTGCCCAGTAAAATCATCGGAAGAGAGGCGAAAATAGGTTAATGGCCCAGACTTCATGCGGCCATGAACGGCACCACATGTATTCTCACAGCCAACGGTTGTCCCGATAATATCTGCGGTACCCATGGTTGAGCTTTCCAGACTTTCGCTCGCAAAGTTGCCACAATGGAACAGCACGCATTTATCGCGTTCAGCGCCAAAGTTGTTATTCCAGTCGGCAATAGATGCTGGTGACAGCGAACAGCTGGCCAGCGCGTACATCGATAGCGCCCCCATTACATCCACTTCACAGGCGCTTGGCATCAGTTGCCCCGACATCACACTCATAATGGAGCAGACGTTGATCCCCAGATTCTGTTGCAGCGAAGTCCAGCACTGCATGGCGGTGGTATCAATATCATTGGCGATGATCCATTCGCTGATAACCACGAACAGCTTCGCCATTTTATGCAGCTTATCTTGCGGGATAGCGCTGGTGTCGCCATTGGCTTTTAATAACGCCAGTTTTTCACCCACGCGGATATCATTATCACTGAGGTTAGCGACGCGGAAGAACACCTCAGATAAATCGAGGGTTTCAACCGTAATCCCCAAATTCTCTAATAATTTTTCACTGTAGCGCACAGTATTAAAGTTAGTCGGGCGAGCACCGATAGCCCCCACACGCACCCGTTTCATGGCGTGAACCACGCGGCACAATTGCACAAATTGCTCTACGTCATGGCTAAATATTTCGCTGTTCAGGCTGCACACATGCTGTCTGGTCAAAGTGAATGGAATGCCGTATTGACGCAGGTTATTACATAGCGAGATTTTACCGCAGAAACTGTCACGACGGGTCGCCAGCCCCATTTTGTCCAGCGCATCTTCTTCGGCCTGCACCAGTACCGGCACTTTCAGGCCCGACAGGCGGATAGCATCGGAGACACTTTTTTCATCGCCAAAGTTGGGCAGAATAACCACTACACCGTGGATCTCTTCGCTGTGTTTACGGAACAACTCGGCACACACTTTGGCATCACGCCAATTCTCTACCCCACCCAGGGGCGTTTGCTCTTCATTGAGCATAATGATGTTGATGCCCAATCTATCGAACAGCGCCTGTGCATCACGGCGCGCGTCGGCGACCAGATAGCTTGGGAAGAAACCCCGGTTGCCGATAATCACCGCGAAAGTTAACTTACGAGGTATTGCTGACATATACTTACTCCTAGTGTGGGTTATTTCGGCTGAAAACGCGCACGCGCGATGGCCGCTTGCCAGAGGCGATAGTTATCTTGCATCTCCGCACTTTGAGCGCGCGGTTCGATGTACTCCACTTCACGGGGTAGCGCCGCAAGTTGCTGGCTATCCTGCCACCAGCCAAGGGTTTTCCCGCCTAAATAAGCCGCCCCCAACGCCGACACTTCTGCGGTGTGATTGCGGATCAAAGTGCGTTGCAACAAGTCAGCTTGAAATTGCATCAGCCAGTGATTGCTGGTCGCGCCACCATCCACCCGTAGCTGTTCAAGGCGATGATTACCCGCCCGTTCCATGGCAAAAAAGACATCCGCGATTTGGTAAGCGATCGACTCCAATCCTGCGCGAGCCAGTACTGCCGGTGTCGTCGCATCGGTCAAACCACAAAATAGCCCCCGCGCCTGACTGTCCCAATAAGGTGCACCTAACCCGGAAAGTGCGGGGACGAAATAGACCCCCTGGTTACCTGGTTGGCTCTGCGCCATTTCGGTCAGGCGAGCTAAATCAGTGATGCCCAACATGCGTGAAACCCACGCCACACCTGAGCCGGTATGGGTGATATTGCCTTCGAGGGCGTAACGTAATTCGCCGTCATGCCAGGCAATAGTGGTGCTCAAGCCATTGCTCTGTGTCACGGCCTGTTTCACGGTAGTCATTAGAGAGGAGCCAGTGCCGTAGGTGGCTTTGATTTCACCGGCGCGGTCACCGCCCTGCCCATAGAGCGCGGCATGTGAATCACCAATTTGCGCCACAATTGGCACACCCGGTGACAAGCCGATAATACCGGTATTGCCAGTGTGTCCGTGGATAGCCGCCGAGGGTAAGACCGCCGGTAGGCAGAGGCTAGGGATACCAAATAGCGCCAACAGATCAGGGTCCCACTGCCCCGAATGGATATTAAACAGCTGAGTGCGCGCCGCATTGGAGAAATCGGTAGAGAAGCTTTGACCGCCAGTGAGTTGCCAGGTTAACCAACAATCAATAGTGCCGACACACAACTTGCCGTGAGCCGCCCGTTCAACGCCCCGTGGGATCTGCGCTAACAGACCGTGGACTTTAGCCGCGGGGAACAGGGGATCAATCTGCAATCCGGTGCGCTCTGCAATCATGGCCGCTTCCGGCAACTGACTCAGGGTCTGGCAGAAAGTCTCAGAACGCCGGCACTGCCAACTAACCACTTGCGTCAGTGGGTTGCCGGTTGCTCGTTCCCAAATCAGCACCGATTCGCGCTGGTTGCTGATAGCAATACCCGCAACGCGCGCGCCAACCAATTGACTCAGGCAGCCTTCAATCGCCAGAGAAACCGCCTGCCAGATTGCTAGCGGATCTTGCTCCGCCCAGCCGGGCTTTGGGTGCTCCAGCTGTAATGGCTGCGAGGACTTAGCCAGAATCTGTCCTGCCATATCCACCGCAATAGCTTTAGCATTGGTGGTGCCTTCATCAATAGCCAAAATAATCGGCGTCGACACCGCCGACCTGCTCGGCGTTAGCATAGTTACTCTCCTCGGCAAAACCGCAGCGCACGAGCCACAATGCCTGCCGTATCAAAGCCATGATAGGCACGCATCTCTGCTCTATCGGCAGCAATCGCATAACCGCCATCGGGAATACCGAGTCTAACCAGCGGAATAGCACAACCCGCTTCAGCCAGCACTTCAGCCACCAGACTGCCCACACCGCCATTAATATTGTGTTCTTCGATGGTAATCACCCGCTGGCTGTTTTTGAGGATGGTTAACAGTTGTTGAGTATCACACGGACGAATCGAAGAAACATTGACCACCGCAGCAGAAACCTGGTTATCCGCCAACACTGCCGCGGCACTAACAGCCTCATGCACTGTAGAACCCATTGCTACCAGAGCAATATCCTGCCCTTGCTGTAAAACATCAATCTGGCCGGGGATAAATTGGTAGTGCTCATCATGTAGTTGCGGTAAAGATTTACCATCGAGACGGATATAGACCGGCCCTTGATGGGCCAGGGCATAATCGATTATCTGGCGGCACTCTTCTGGGTCTGAGGGCGCATAGATTTCGATATTGCCAAAGCCGCGCAAGATAGAAATGTCGTCGATACAGTGGTGGGTACTGGCCAGCGGCCCATAACTGGCACCTGAATTGAGGCCAAACAGTTTTACATTGCTGTTGTTGTAGCAAACATCAATTTTGAGCTGTTCGTTGGAGCGCGAAATCAGGAATGGCGCGGCATTACAGGTCACCGCTACTTTGCCGCCCATGGATAGACCCACCGCCGTGCCGACCATCGCCTGCTCGGCAATACCGACATTCACCACCCGATCAGGAAAGCGGGTCATAAATGGCCCGATTTTGGCCGTCGAGGTGGAGTCTGCCACTACTGGCACCAGATCCACGCCGTTATCCACCGCGTTAATAAACTGCTCAACCATCACTGAAGCCAAATGTTCTGCGTTACTCATCATTTAATTCCTCCAGTGCCAGATCAATTTCAGCACCTTTTGGCACCCGGTGGTGCCACTCCACACGCCCTTGAATAAAGGAGATCCCGGCCCCTTTTTCGGTGTTAGCAATCACCACATTGGGTTTGCCGTTTTGTTGCAGCCCCTCCAGGGTTTCCACCACCGATTGCATATCATTGCCACGACATTCAGTGACTTGTAGGCCAAATGCCTGCCACTTATCCGCCAGCGGATCAGTGTTCATGATTGATTTAGTGGTTCCTGCCAGCTGGAGTTTATTTTTATCGTTGATGATTATCAGGTTATCTAGTTGGTAGTGAGCAGCCACTAGCGCGGCCTCCCAGTTGCTCCCCTCCGCCAGTTCACCATCACCAGTCAAAACAAAGACCCGACGTTTGCTGTTGGCACGTTTTGCCGCCAGCGCAATCCCCACCGCGACCGGCAAGCCATGGCCCAAAGCACCGGTATTTAGCTCAATACCCGGCGTTTTATGTTTTACCGGATGGCCCGGTAGATGGGAGTTCGCATGTTGATAGGTCGCCAACCAAGCTTCGGGAAAATAGCCGGCCTCGGCCAGGCAGCAGTAATAACCGCCCACCGCGTGGCCTTTAGATTGCACGTAGATATCGCGCTCAGGATCAGTGGTGCGATCTGGTGCGCAATTAAGGAGGCGAAAATAGAGTGCGGTCAGAATCTCTACCTGCGAAAGATCAGCACCGGTATGCCCCCCTGCCGGGCTATTCGCATTAAGCAGGACTATCCGGCGGCGGATAGCACGCGCCTTTTTCACCAACTCATCGACTGACAATGAATACGGATTCATGACATTACCTCTCTTTAATTTTTATCCGCCAATGAATTTTTACTCATTACCGAATATTTATTCCTGATAGTGCTAAAAAATAGCTCTCATCAAGCCTGTCCGGAAAACGCCCTCCGGCATGACATCTTCACTGTTCTGTGGCCCACAGGTCGATATCGCCCGTCGGCCGGTGATAGGTGCTGCTATCTATTGACGCTAGATTTTTGCGAGACTATCGCCGCTTTGTGCTGCATCCGGTTTTGCATTTGGTCGATAATGACCGCCACAATAATCACGATACCTTTGATGACCATTTGCCAGAATTCACTGACCCCCATCATCACCAGCCCGTCGGCCAAAATACCGATAACAAATGCGCCAATTAATGTCCCGAGAATGGTGCCCCGGCCCCCGGCCAGAGAGGTTCCGCCCAATACCACAGCGGCGATGGCATTCATCTCAAAGCCACTGCCATTCGCGGGATGGCTCGCCACCAGTTGAGCAGAGACGATGATCCCGGCAATGGCAGCGCAGAAACCAGAGATGGTGTAGACCCAGACTTTGACCTGCCGAACTTTGACGCCGGAGAGCTCTGCGGCCCGCTCGTTATCACCAATGGCGTAAACATGGCGGCCAAAAGGCAGGCGACGTGCCACATAAGCAATCACTAACGCCAGAATAAACATAATCCAGATGGCAATCGGCAACCCCAGTAGCGTGCCGGAACCCAGTAGGTCAAAGCCGGTATTCCCCAGTTGCGGATTCCCTTGTAAACCCGGGAAGGTTTCGCCGCCGGAAATCAACATCGCCGCACCGCGTACCACATACATGGTGCCGAGGGTGCAGATAAAGGGCGCGACGTTATAGCGGGTGATAATCCAGCCATTGAGCGCGCCTATCAGTGCACCAATAGCCAATACCACCGGAACCACAACCCAAACACTGGGGAAGATGGCAATACCAAACATCGGTAAAACAATACCTTGGGTGATCATCCAGCCAGCAATCATGCCGCACAGGCCCAAAGTTGCACCGATAGAGAGGTCGATACCGGCGGTGATAATGACGAAGGTGATGCCCAAGGCGAGGAAGGCATTGATTGCAATGTGCTTCACCATAATGATCAAGCTACCGGTCGCCAAAAATCCCGGAACCATCACGGAGAAGAAACCCAGAATCAGGAACAGGGCAATAAAGGTGCGCATCTTGAGCAGAAGCAGCAGCATATTTTCCCGTGACCAAGACGCGCCACCGGGCTGGTGACTCGCCAACGCAGTGCCAGTTGTTGCTTTCATCATTCAAACCCTTGTGCGCTTGCCGTAACCAATGCCGACTCATTGGCCGACTGACGAGAAACATTCGCGGTCAGTTTGCCGTTCGACATCACCAGAATGCGGTCAGATACCGCCATGATCTCTTTCAGATCTGAGGTGGAAAACAGAATGCAGATCCCCTGCTCAGAGAGTTTCACCATCATTTCAAACACATCTGCTTTTGCGCCGACATCAATACCCCGTGTCGGCTCATCCAGCAGCAAAATGTTCGGACTGGTAAGTAATGAGCGCCCAATCACCACTTTTTGCTGATTGCCACCACTGAGTGCCTGAATCTCCACCTGCGGCGAAGAGACTTTGATCGACAGATCACCAATCACCGTCGCCACCACCTGCGCTTCACTCTCCTGCCAGATAGCAAAACGATGTTTTAGCCGACGCCATAAGCTGGAGATAGTCAGATTATTCGCCACCGATGACACCGGGAAAATACCGGTTTTTTTACGATCTTCCGGTACTAAACTCATGCCCAAGCGGATGCGTTCTGCGGTAGAGGTTTTGCTGCTAATCGCCGTGCCATTGAGCCGGATGGTGCCGAGATAGTTCTGTTGTGTGCCCAACAGGCACTCAAACAGTTCGGTGCGCCCCGCCCCCATCAACCCGTAAATGCCGACAATCTCCCCCGCCCGCACTTGCAGTGAGACTTGATTTACCACGGTGTTACCGGATTCATTGATTAAAGTGACATTATCGACTTCCATCATTGGCGCGCCGAAAGTCCGGTCCGGATGGAGGAAACTGGATACCGGATCGCTGCCTAGCATTTCACGCACAATCCACGGCACATCAATCTCTTTGACCGCCGCTTCGGCTTGAAAACGACCATCACGTAAAATGGTGATGTAGTCGCCAATCGCCATCAACTCCTCCAGCCGATGGGAGATGTAGACGATAGAGACCCCCTGCCGCGTCAGCTCGCGAATCACCCGAAACAGAATATCGACTTCAGTTTTACTCAGTGCCGAGGTCGGCTCATCCAAAATCAAGATATCCGCCTGCTCAGCCAGCGCCTTGGCAATCTCAATCAATTGCTGCTGGCCCACTTTCAGGTTAGAAACCATCTCTTTCGGCGAGATGGCCTGATCCAGACGCACCATCAACTGTTCTGCGATCAACTCCTGTGCAGCCTGATTAATCGGTTTCAAACCTTGCTGGATCTCACGCCCCAGAAAGATGTTCTCCGCGACGTTGAGATTCTCCGACAAATTCAGCTCCTGATGCACCATGCCGATACCCAGCGCTGCTGCCTCGCGGGTATTGGCAATGGTCACCGACTGCCCGTTCAGGTAGATCTGCCCTGACGTCTGCTGCTGTACTCCAGCCAGAATCTTCATCAGTGTCGATTTACCCGCACCATTTTCACCGATGATCACATTCACTTTGCCGCGATACACGTTATAACTGACGGCATCTAGCGCCAATGTGCCGGGAAAACGCATCGAAATGTCCTCAGCACGCATGACGATGTCAGGTCTGTGGTCCATTAGTGGCTCTCCTTATTTAAGCTGAGCGGCACCGCATTACTGAGACCGGTAGCGGTGAGTGTCACCGCCGCCAAGACTTCGACTTGCTGCCCCACCCAACTGGCGTCGGGTTTTGCCACATCCTGTAAAGCACGTTTACTGAGCGCCTTAGAGAGCTGGGCGTATTGCACCTGATTTTTAAAATCTTCGAAGCGGATAAAAGTTGATGCATCACGGATAGCATTGCCCTTGACGATTGGCCCCAATTGCAGCACCTGCTCATCGCCATCGACCACCAACTTAATCGCCCCCTCCCGCCCTTCGGTGTCTAGCGCCACCACTTTGCCGCTGAAGCGGACAAAATGACTTTGGCTATTTTTCCCTATTGCTGGCTGACTTTGCTGCTGTTTCACTTGCTGCCAACTGAGTGCATTGCTGTTGGCAAACGGCATCACTTTACTCACCCAAATGGTGGCGGCGACTTTGTCCGATGGTTGGTTATAGTCACTGACTACCGCATTGGGATCGACCGGCAGAATAGGTTTGCCGTTCTCATCTAAATCCACCACGGTGCAAGCCACCAGCAGCGCACTTATCACCAACAAACCGCCTGCTTTCGCTAGAGCACTGAACCACATACTGCCTCCTGTCAGGAGGGGCTGTTACGCCCCTCATTGCCTTTTAATCGCGCGTTTTAGCAAACCCGCTCAAAGGGTTACTCTTTCAGCGCAAAGACATTCAGGTTTTTGGCATTGTTTTCATCAATCAATACGCAGTCCATCAGCTGTTTTTCTTCCTGACCGGTAGAACCGGTTTTCAGGTATTTATCCGCCTGAACCACCGCCATCTGGGCCTGTGCCCAACCTGGCTGAAGCACGGTGGCTTTGATATTGCCTTTGTTGATGATGGAGTCGCGAACATAGTCGCTGCCGTCAAATCCAACCACGATGACATCCTTGCGGCCTGCGGCTTTTAATGCAGCTTCAGCGCCTAATGCCATGGTGTCGTTACCGGAGATAACCCCAGTGATATCTGGGTTAGCCTGCAAAATGGACTCCATACGGTTGAAAGCTTCAGTCTGGCTCCAGTTTGCAGTCTGTTGGGCGACCATCTTCATGTCGCTATGTTCATCGATCACGTCGTGATAGCCCTGTGAACGGACGTGGGCGTTGGTATCAGATTCACGCCCCAACAACTCAACATATTTGCCTTTGCCACCCATCAAGGTGACAAATTTCTCTGCGCCCAGCTGTGCGCCCTGGTAGTTATTGGAGACTATTTGTGAAACGGCAATCCCGGTTTCATTGATTTCACGATCAATCAGGAAGGTCGGAATACCCGCGGCTTTAGCTTTTTTCAATGGCCCGATAGTGGCATCAGAGCCGGCGTTATCCAGAATGATCGCCTTGGCTTTACGGGCGATGGCGGTCTCCAGCAGTTGGTTCTGTTTGTTCACATCGTCATCATGAGAGGCCACCAGGACGGTGTATCCCAACTCCGTCGCTTTGGCTTTAGCACCTTCTGCCTCGGCTTTAAAAAAGGGGTTGTCGTGAGAGGGGGTGATGATGGCGATCAGGCCATTACTGGCGGCACCAGCAACACCTGCCATGGAGATCAATGCTGCGGTAAGACAGGATTTCAGTAGGGTATTTTTCATTATTTTTCTCCGCATTGAATATATATTCACTATTAAATTTATATTCAATCTAATAATACAAACCCCTCTCGGCTTGTCCAATATGAGAGCAAGGAAAGTAGAAGCCGGTCACAAATTGGTCGATTGTCGGTAGGGATAGGTTGGAGAAAAATCGTTTTTTTAGCCGGTAGCCACAGTAAAAGCGTATTGATTATCCCAACAAACGGTATAAAATTTTATACATGCATCAAGGAGTGATGAATGAGTAGAAAAGTAATAGATTGGCGTGGCAGTGCACTTGAAGATTTGAAGGCTTTTCCGGAAAGTACGCGTGCAGTGGCAGGAAAGCAGCTAAGGAATATCCAATATGGCCTAGAGCCTAACGATTTCAAACCAATTAACAATTGGGGTGCAGGCGTCATTGAGATACGATTGGATGATAATTCAAGAGCTTTTCGTGTCGTGTATGTCGCTAAATTTGAAGAAAAAATTTACGTCTTACATAGTTTTCAAAAGAAATCACAAAGTACCAGTCTGAGAGACGTCAACATTATTAAAGCGCGTTACAAAGAAATTATTCATGAGCGGAGGACAAAAGATGAGAGATAAAATTGACACAGCATCACGTCACATTACAACCGCTGAAGACAATATTTTTGCTGATTTAGGTTTCTCAGATATTGAGGCAACTCAGTTGTTGGCTGAATCAAATGCAGAAATTGAACAGGCTTTAGCAATGAAAAAAACACTGATGACGTCAATTGCCAGTTGGATCAAATCAGAAGGAATACGGCAAGTAGACGCGGCCACATTATTGCATGTGTCGCGTCCAAGAGTTTCCGATGTGGTTAATCAAAAAACTGAGAAATTCACCCTTGATTCATTGATAAGCATGGCCGGACGTATTGGTAAAAAAGTCACGCTAGTTATCAAATAGCTCAATCTTTTAATTCAGCGATATAACTCAACCACAGTCGATGTTACCTGTAATTCATCTTGCCAATGGGTCAGTGTGAGGGTCGTCAGCTCAGCCAGCCCCTGATAAAACGGGTGGTTGGCATCGGCTTGTAGTAAGGCCAGATAGCGATAACTCCAGGGGAGCAAGTGCTCTGCCAATAGAACAGGTAAATCCGTCGGTTGATGCTCAGCCAGCCAGGCGGCCATCATCAGCAATAAACCAATATGATCCTCCGGCTCTTGCTGTGCCAAGGTCACCTCCACCTGCTGTTGCGCCATCCAGTCACGCAGTTTTAGCGTCGAGTCGCCAAACAGCACATTTTCTTTATCCCGATAGACCGACCCCCATGGCGGCGCGGGCAGTGCATAGGGGCCAATAAATAGGCGCTGCCAAGCCTCTTCCCGCGTCTCTTCCGGCTGATGTTGCGCCAATAGTGCAGCAATGGGCATGAGCTGCGCTGCAAGGCCATAAGGCCACTCCGCGCCCCACGCACCGCAGCTCAGTTGCGCCACCATATCACTGCACGCCGGACTGTCCGGCGCATAATAAAACAGCGCACCCAACACCTGTCCTGTCAGCGCAATCCGTTGATAAATAGAATCTATTTCAACCATCCCTCAGCCTCCCACCGCCATACCCACCGTCATATGCAGCCCGTAAAACACCCCGCGCCCAATCAATTCGCCAGCAATAATGAGTAGCATGGCAAATATCAGGCCGAGCATCATCGGCGTGCGGCCTCGGATCAGCGGACAGATCCAGCACCCCAACCCCAGTACCAATAGCACCAAGCGCCAGACCATCAGTGTGCCGTAATGGGGGATGAGGTAGGCTGCCTGCTGAACTGAGCTGTAGAGAGTCGACAAACTCGCCGCCTGCATGATGACACTGGCCACACTGACAATCAGCGCCAGGAGAGTGATCATCGGCAGTTGTAGCATCATGCGCCCATTAATATCAGCCAGTTGCAGCAGCAGATAGCCCAACAGCGGCCCACCAATCAGCGCGGTCAAGACAAAGCCCAGCGGGGTGTAGAGGTTGTCCCAAGTCGGCACCGTATCAATGGCATAGACTCGACACATGGCATAAACAAATACCACGCCCAAGACCATCGCCACCGTCAACCATATTTTGCCGAGCATAGCGGGCATTTTGCCCCAGACCGCCAACAGCCAGTAAAAGCCAGCCACCGCAAAGAAGGCTGAACCCGCGGCAATCTCATTGCTCAGCGCCGACTCACCAACCTGACTGAGTGAATTGAATGCCCGCATTGGTGAACCTAAATGCAGTGTCGAGGCGATAAAGGCTAGTGCCATCAGCAGCCACAGCACCAACATGCTGCGGTGCAGCCGCTGCTGCTGCCCGCGACTCAAATCGCCAAATATCAGTGCCAGACCGAGCACTATAAAGCCCCCGACCACACACTGCCCCAGAACTGTAAAGAGCATCAGTGGCCATTCATGCCATCCCGTACCCATGTTATACCTCCTTCGGATTTGCCAGATGACCGGTGGTATCTCTGACCGGGCGGCTGTTGGCATTCGGTTTCACGACAATATTGGGCAGCGTGAAATGGGCGGCGGGCAGTGGCGCGACCTCAGCCAACTCGCCATACTTCTCACGCAGTTCATCGATCGGCGCCATATCCAGCGCTCGCAGTGGGCAGGAGTCGACACAAATCGGCTTTTTACCGGCGGCGACGCGCTCGTAGCAGCCGTCACACTTGGTCATATGCCCTTTTGTTTCGTCATACTGCGGCGCGCCGTAAGGGCAAGCCATATGGCAGTAGCGGCAACCGATACAAATGTCTTCGTTCACCACCACAAAACCATCATCCCGCTTATGCATAGCACCACTCGGGCAGACCTTGGTACAGGCCGGATCACTACAGTGGTTACAGGCGATGGAGAGATAGTAAGCGAACACATTCTGATGCCATGCGCCATTATCCTGCTGCCAATCACCACCGGCATACTCGTAGATGCGGCGAAAGCTGACGTCAGTGGATAAGTTTTTGAAATCCTTACAAGCCAGCTCGCAAGTTTTGCACCCAGTGCAACGGCTGGAGTCGATGTAAAAACCATATTGCGTCATCTGTTAGCTCCTTATGCCTTGCTGACTTGAACGAGGTTGGTGTGGGAGGGGTTCCCTTTCGCCAATGGAGAAGGGCGCTGCGTGGTCAAGACGTTGATACTGCCCGCCCGATCAATGCGCTTCTCATCCGGGCTATACCACGCCCCCTCACCCAGTGCGACCACCCCCGGCATCATACGTGGCGTCACTTTGGCATTGATTTGCACTTCACCACGCCCATTAAAGATCCGCACCATATCGCCGTTTTTGATCTCGCGCTCTCCGGCATCTATCGGGTTAATCCACATCTCCTGGCGGCAGGAGGCTTTCAGCACATCAACATTGCCGTAAGTGGAGTGAGTTCTGGCTTTGTAGTGGAAGCCCGTGAGCTGCAACGGGTATTGCTGATTAAGCGGGTCGTCAAAGCTCTCAAAACCGGCGGCATAGACCGGCAGTGGATCGATAACGTCATCGGGTTGCAGCTCCCAAGTGGCGGCAATCTGTGCCAACGCAGCGGAATAGATCTCAATTTTGCCCGAGGGAGTGGTGAGTGGATTGGCCACAGGATCAGCGCGGAAAGCTTGGTAAGCCACATGGTGACCCGCCGGATCGCGCTTTTTAAAGATGCCCTGTTCGCGGAACGTCTCGAAAGAGGGCAGCTCAGGGATCACTTGCTGCGACTGCTGGTAGAGGTGACGTAACCACCCCTCCTGTGTGCGCCCTTCGGTAAATTGCGCCTCGACCCCCATGCGTTTTGCCAGTTCACTGGTCATTTCATAGATGTTTTTACACTCAAAGCGCGGTTTGATCACCTGATCAGCAAAAATCACATACGCCATGTTGCCACTGGAGGCATCGAGGCAGAAATCCATCTGCTCGGAGGCGGTGCAATCGGGCAAGATAATATCGGCGTACTTAGCCGACGAGGTCATGTGGTTATCGATTACCACAATCATTTCGCATTTCTTATCATCTTGCAGAATGTCATGGGTGCGGTTGATTTCAGCATGCTGATTAATCAGGCAGTTACTGGCGTAGTTCCAGATAAACTTAATTGGCACATCCAGCTTATCTTTGCCCCGCACACCATCACGGGTGGCGGTCATCTCCGGGCCACGCTCAATGGCATCTGTCCACAAGAACATGGAAATACTGGTTTTGACGGGATTTTCCAAGGTGGGCATCCGCACAAACGGCAAACCATAAGAGCCTTCACGCGCGCCGGAGTTGCCGCCATTAATGCCCACATTACCGGTCAGGATAGCTAGCATCGCAATGGCGCGGCTGCTGTTTTCGCCGTTGGCATGGCGCTGCGGCCCCCATCCCTGCGCGATATAAGCCGGTTTGACCGAACCTATTTCGCGCCCCAACTTAATGATTTTTGCAGCTGGAATGCCGGTGATGGCGGCCGCCCACTGCGGGGTTTTGGCGGTTTTATCGGCCCCCTGCCCCAAAATATAGGCTTTATAATGGCTATTTTTGGGCGTACTTTCCGGCAGGGTTTTCTCGTCATAACCGACGCAGTATTGGTCGAGGAACGGTTGATCGACCAGATTTTCGCTGATCATCACATGGGCCAGCGCAGAGGCGAGTGCGGCATCAGTGCCCGGTCGCAGTGGGATCCACTCATCCTCACGGCCCGCCGCGGTATCAGTATAACGGGGGTCAATCACAATCATCTTGGCATTGGATTTTTCCCGCGCCTGCTCCAGATAATAGGTGACACCACCGCCACTCATTCGTGTCTCACCAGGGTTGTTGCCAAACAGCACCACCAGCTTGCTGTTTTCGATATCTGACGGGCTGTTGCCATCAGCCCAGCCACCATAGGTGTAGTTCAAACCGGCGGCAATCTGCGCGGTGCTGTAGTCACCATAATGATTGAGGTAGCCGCCACAGCAATTCATCAGCCGCGCAATAAGGGTTGAACCCGGCGGCCAGGAGCGGGTCATGGTGCCGCCCAGTGTCCCTGTGCCGTAATTCAGATAAATAGCTTCGTTACCATAATCTTTGATGATGTGTTGTAGGCTGGCGGCGAGAGTGTCATACGCCTCCTCCCACGAAATCCGCTTGAATTTACCCTCTCCGCGCGCACCAATGCGCTTCATCGGGTACTTCAGGCGGTCTGGGTTATAGACCCGTCGGCGCATCGAGCGACCACGTAAACAGGCTCGCACCTGATGCAGCCCATCAAAATCATCATCACCGGTGTTATCGGTTTCGACATATTTTATTTCGCCATCCACCACATGCATACGCAGCGGGCAGCGACTGCCGCAGTTAACCGTGCAGGCACTCCAGACAACTTTGCCATCATCAGCAGTGGCGGGGTTAATGGCAGATTGAACAGCCTGAGCGGTGCGGGAAAAGGGTAGCGAAAATGCCCCTGTTGCCACGGCAAGGCCGCCGACCAGTGTGGTTTTGACCAGTTTGCGGCGCGTGACTTCTGCCGTTAACAGTCGGGATTCGTTGGTCTCTTTCATAAGATTCCCACTTGGTTGCATTCCAGAAAAGGGAGGACACCCGCAATGGGTGAAATCCGATTAATTCAAAAAAATGAGTAATTCAGCGGGAGGGGAAGAGAGATCAGAAGCGGCACCTGAGTGCCACTACACCAATTGTTATAATTAGGATAATAAATAGACCGCCCCCGCCAGTATGACCCTACCCTTTTTGGGTAGTGCGGGAGTTGTTTGGTATCAATAAAGCAATGAGGATTACCCCCTCCTCACGGCTTTATGATGAATTTGTGATGGATAACCGTTCTAATCAGCACGCTTGATGATACAGCGCCATAATCTCATCAACTGAGGCTTCACGCGGATTTCCCCCGGTACAGACATCAGCAAATGCAGCGGCGGCCAGTGCCGGAATATCATCGGCCTGCATCCCTACGGCGCTCAAGGAGGCTGGAATGCCAATATCACGATTCAATGCAATTACCGCCTGAATAGTTTGTTCCCGCACCTGTTCCAGTGGCGAATTCAACGCATTATCGACCCCCATCGCCATAGCGATTTGGCGGAAACGTTCCCCGGTATAAGCGGCGTTATAGCGCATGATATAGGGTAATAAGATGGCATTGGCGACACCATGGGGCATGTTATAAAACGCCCCCAAAGGGTGCGCCATCCCATGCACCAACCCTAGTCCCACATTCGAAAACCCCATGCCGGCAATATACTGCCCCAGTGCCATATCTTCGGTTGCGGCCGCATCTCCTTGCACCGAGGCGCGCAATGAGCGACTGATGACCTCAATGGCTTTAAGATGCAGGGCATCGGTTAGCTCCCACGCCCCTTTCGTCAGGTAGCCCTCGATCGCGTGGGTCAAGGCATCCACGCCAGTGGCCGCTTTAAGGGCGGCTGGCATACTGTCCATCATATCGGCATCAATAAACGCCACCGCCGGAATGGCATGGGGATCGACACAAACAAATTTGCGCCGCCGCTCTTCGTCGGTAATCACATAGTTAATGGTGACCTCTGCCGCAGTACCGGCGGTGGTTGGGATAGCCAGAATCGGCACACTAGAATTGTGGGTGTCGGCCACCCCTTCCAGACTGCGCACATCAGCAAATTCAGGGTTATTAATGATGATACCGATGGCTTTGCAGGTATCTTGCGGTGAACCACCGCCCAGGGCTATCAGGTAATCCGCCCCACTTTGGCGAAAGGCGGCAACCCCTTGCTGCACCATGTTGATGGTGGGATTGGGTTTGACGGCATCAAAAACCGTAAAATCCAGGCCAGCCTGCTCCAACCGACTGATTAGGCGAGTCGCGACGCCACATTCGAGTAGCATTTTATCCGTCACCACCAGCGCTTTTTGATAGCCACGCCGCTCAACTTCATCGGCCAGTGCTGCCAGTGAACCACGACCAAACCACGACATCTCATTTAAAATCATTCTGTTCATGATGACTCCTCGGTGTTTTTAACCGCCACTAATTTTTACCCAAAAACGCCTCTTTTGGCCTCAAAGCTACTCTTCGACGCGCAAACCGTAGGTTTTGAATTTTTCCAAAACCACACTGATCTCCTCTTTGGATAACACCGGAACCTCATCGACAATCGGCAAGATAGCCAACAACAGTGTTGCCAACACCTCTACCTCATGGGCCAGCCACAGCGCTTTAGCCAGACTCTCCTCACAGGCAATTAAACCGTGGTGTTGCAGTAGTGTCGCCTTACGGTGTTTCATCGCCACCGCGACATGCTCCGACAGCGCTTTGGTGCCAAAAGTGGCGTATGGGGCGCAAGGAATATCATCACCGCCCGCGGCAGCAATCATGTAGTGAATCGCCGGAATTGGGCGGTTAAGAATTGAAACCGCCGTGCAATGGACAGAGTGGTTATGGACCACTGCATTCGCATCTGGCCGGGTCTGATAGACCGCCTGATGAAAACGCCACTCGCTGGAGGGAACTTTGCCCGCTTCATGGTGACCGCTAGCATCGATATAAACGATGTGCGACTCGGTCAGTTTGTCGTAAGCAATACCGGATGGTGTAATCAGAAATCCATCCTGATAGCGCACACTAACATTGCCGGCCGTCCCCTGATTTAAGCCCAAGCGAGTCATTTCCAGGCAAGTATTGATAATATCGCGCGCCAGTGCTTCTCTCTTCATTTGTTCCTCTCTTAGGATACGAATACCTAAATATAAAATTAATTGAATAATAGATACGAGCTAATGAACATTACGATGGTTAATATGAGATATATCATTCGCTCATTTAATTAATCTTAAAAATAAATCATATAAAAATGTGAGCCATGTCATGACTATTTATGACTTAACTGGCATTTCGTGATTATCTTTTTTTATAAAATGTCCGTTTGGAAAAACAATATAATTAAACGGTCAAGGCGCTGCTGATTGGTTAAATAAGCAGTTAGCCTTCAAGAATTGACCGTTTGTGATGAAAATAGAAAAATCGGTCATTGCAGTTGTGTATTTGAAACACAATTCATTTCAAACGGTCATGAAATGCTTTTATTTAAAGTGACTATCATCACAAAATATCAGCATTGAGTTATCAATGTGATTCAGCTCATACTTTTTAGAATCTTTTACCTTATAAATAACGGAACTTATCGCAATGAGGATATTTTAAATTTGTCACTCGGCGACTCATATCAGTCATGGGAAACAAAAATATCATTCATTAAGTAAAAGATTTTCGCCGATTATTACGTTTCATTGAATAGTTAAAAATAGTTAAAAATAGCTAAATAAGTGCAACTTCATCCGACGAGGGCACCATGGGAAACATACTCATACAAACAGATAGCACCAAAATTTCCGCCTCGATAAGTAACGAGTCGGCTAATAAAAAAAGATATCTGATTCCTTTTGCATTGCTGTGCTCACTGTTCTTCCTTTGGGCAGTAGCAAATAACTTGAATGATATTTTATTACCGCAGTTTCAACAGGCATTTACCTTAACCAATTTTCAAGCCGGATTGATTCAGTCATCCTTCTATTTTGGCTACTTTTTGATCCCCATCCCCGCAGGGATCTTGATGAAAAAATTCAGCTATAAAGCGGGGATCATTACTGGATTGCTGTTCTACGCCTTTGGTGCTGCTTTGTTTTGGCCTGCCGCTGAAACAATGAATTACACCTTGTTTTTAATCGGCTTATTTATTATCGCCGCAGGTTTAGGTTGCCTTGAAACTGCCGCCAACCCCTTTGTTACTGTATTGGGGCCGGAGGAGACCGGGCATTTCCGTATCAATCTGGCACAGACCTTTAACTCCTTCGGTGCCATTATTGCCGTGGTGTTCGGACAAAGTTTAATACTCTCCAATGTTCCCCATCAGACACAGGAAGTATTAGATAAATTGTCGGCCGAGGATTTAAATAGCTACCACCATAGCCTGGTAAAAGCGGTTCAATTGCCCTATTTGATTATTGTGGCGGTGGTCATTTTTGTTGCGCTATTAATTCTTATCACCCGCTTCCCCACAATAAAAAGTGAGTCTGACGATACACATAATGGATCATTCTTCTCTTCATTGCCGCGCTTATTAAAAATAACTCATTGGCGTTGGGCTGTATTAGCACAGTTCTGTTATGTCGGCGCTCAAACTGCATGTTGGAGTTATTTAATTCGCTATGCTATTGAAGAGTTACCGAATATCACCCCTGGCTATGCAGCCAATTATCTCACCGCGACCATGGTCTGTTTCTTTATTGGTAGATTCAGCGGCACCTGGTTAATTACCCGCTTTGCGCCAGAGAAAGTATTAGCAGCATATGCATTTATTTCGATGCTGTTATGTATTGTCTCCGCCGCGTTTGGTGGTCATATCGGATTATTAGCACTCACGTTATGCAGTATGTTTATGTCAATACAATATCCGACCATATTCTCTTTAGGGATTAAGAACCTAAATCAAGACACAAAATATGGTGCGTCTATTATTGTAATGACCATTGTCGGTGGCGGTATTGTCACCCCTATTATGGGTCTGGTCAGTGATGCTGCGGGGAATATACCGACAGCTGAACTTATTCCAGCACTCTGCTTCGCCATTATCTTTATTTTCGCCAAATTCAAAACTACGCCGGTGAATTAACTCCATCGGCGAATGATAAATCAAATTTCGCTAAAGAACACAAGGATCAATGATGAAAACAACAATTAAGTTACCAAAAATTGGCATTCGCCCGGTTATTGATGGACGCAGAATGGGTGTCCGTGAATCACTGGAAGAGCAAACCATGAAAATGGCCCGCGCCACTGCGGAATTTCTGCAAGAAGTGGTGCGTCACCCTTGCGGTACGCCAGTTGAATGTGTGATTGCCGACACCTGTATTGCCGGAATGGCCGAGTCTGCCGCCTGTGACGATAAGTTCAGCGCCCAAAATATCGGGCTGACCATCACCGTGACACCTTGCTGGTGCTACGGCAGTGAAACTATCGATATGGATCCGTTCCGCCCGAAAGCCATTTGGGGCTTCAATGGTACTGAGCGCCCCGGCGCGGTTTATCTGGCGGCGGCACTGGCGGCACACAATCAGAAAGGGTTGCCTGCTTTCTCCATTTATGGTCATGACGTACAAGATGCCAATGACACCCGCATCCCCGCCGACGTACAGGAAAAACTGCTGCGATTTACCCGCGCAGGTTTGGCGGTTGCCAGCTTAAAAGGCAAAAGTTATCTCTCCCTTGGCGGGGTGTCGATGGGGATTGCCGGTTCTATCGTTGACCACAACTTCTTTGAGTCTTGGTTAGGGATGAAAGTCCAGGCGGTTGATATGACCGAACTGCGTCGGCGCATTGATCACAAAATCTATGATGAGCAAGAGTTGGAACTGGCACTGTCATGGGCGGACAACAACTTCAAATATGGGCCGGATAAAAATGCCGAACAGTATCGCCGTTCAGCAGAGAGTAGCCGTGCGGTGCTGCGCGAAAGTTTGCAAATGGCGCTCTGTATTCGCGACATGATGCAGGGCAACCCAACACTGGCAGCTAAAGGTTTTGGTGAGGAGGCGCTGGGCTATAACGCCATTGCCGCCGGTTTCCAGGGTCAACGCCACTGGACAGATCAATACCCCAATGGCGATACCGCCGAAGCCTTGCTCAATAGCTCATTTGACTGGAATGGGGTGCGCGAGCCAATGGTTATCGCCACCGAAAATGACAGTCTGAACGGCGTGGCGATGCTATTTGGCCATACCCTCACGGGCACCGCGCAGATCTTTGCCGACGTCCGCACTTACTGGTCACCCGAGGCGGTGCAACGGGTCACTGGTCATCAACTGGAGGGGGTTGCTGAACACGGCATTATCCACCTGATTAACTCAGGTTCAGCCGCACTGGATGGCACTTGCCGCCAAAATGATGCCCAAGGTAAACCGACGATTAAGCCGCACTGGCAAATCAGTCAGCAAGAGGCCGATGCTTGTCTGGCGGCCACCGAATGGTGCCCGGCGATCCATGAGTATTTCCGTGGCGGCGGCTTCTCCTCCCGTTTCCTGACCCGTGGCGGTGTGCCATTTACCATGAGCCGCATCAACCTGATTAAAGGTGTCGGGCCAGTGTTGCAAATTGCCGAAGGCTGGAGTGTTGAGTTGCCAAAATCAGTTCATGACACCCTGGATAAGCGCACCGACTCAAGCTGGCCAACCACTTGGTTTGCGCCGCGTCTGACCGGTAAAGGGCCATTTAACGATGTCTATTCAGTGATGGCAAATTGGGGCGCGAACCACGGAGTGCTGACTATCGGCCACGTGGGTGCGGACTTAATTACACTGGCATCAATGCTGCGTATTCCGGTCTGTATGCACAATGTGGAAGAGGAGAGTGTTTACCGGCCAACGGCTTGGGGCGCACACGGTATGGATATCGAAGGGCAGGATTACCGCGCTTGTCAGAATTACGGCCCGTTATACAAAAAACAGTGAGCCGCGATTTTTGAATGACGTTAGCTGACCTGACTCAGGTGGGGGACGCGCCTCACCTGAGTCAAATAACAATCCTTGCTGTTAGCAGGAGTATTTATGAAGCGCGATGTGGTCATTGTTTTGGATTGTGGCGCAACCAATATTCGGGCGATTGCCGTTGATCCCCATGGGGTGGTGGTCGCTAAAGCGGTGCTACCTAACCAGAGTTTGCCCGACCCGGCCAATCCGCAATGGCAGTTATGGCCGCTGGAGGGCATCTTGCACAGTTTCGCCCAGTGTTGCCGCCAATTATTGCCACAGATTCAGCAGGATAAGATCCATGCTGTCACGGTGACGACCTTCGGCGTAGATGGCGCACTGGTGGATGCCAAAGGCAATATGCTCTACCCGATTATCAGCTGGAAGTGCCCGCGCACAGTGGCGGTGATGGAGGATATCGCCCGCTATATCTCGGCTGAAAAATTGCAGCAGATATCCGGCATTGGTCAGTTCAGTTTCAACACGCTGTACAAGCTGATCTGGCTACAAGAGAACCGGCCCGATTTAGTTGAGCAGGCCCATGCCTGGCTCTTTATTTCATCGTTGATCAACCAGCGCCTCACCGGAGAATTTACCACCGACCGCACCATGGCGGGCACCAGCCAACTGCTGGATGTGAAACGTGAACAATTCAGCAGCGCAATTTTACAAAAAATAGGTATTCACGCCGATCTCTTCCCAGCGATGGTCGCTGCCGGTGAAATCATCGGCCCGCTACTGCCGGGCAGCGCCGCCGAACTGGGGCTACCACCAGGTATACCGGTCATCTCAGCCGGTCACGACACTCAGTTCGCCCTATTTGGTTCCGGTGCCGAGCTAGATCAACCGGTGCTATCATCTGGCACCTGGGAGATTCTAATGGTGCGTACGCCGCAAGTGAACACCGCCCTACTGCCCCAGTTTGCGGGTTCCACCTGTGAACTGGACAGCTGTCCACAGCTCTTTAACCCCGGTTTGCAGTGGCTGGCATCAGGTGTCCTGGAGTGGGTTCGGCAGCTGTATTGGCATGATGCCGCCTGTGCCGATGTTTACCAGCAGATGATTGCCGAAGCCGAGATGATAGCTCCGGGGGCTGACGGCGTGCGCATGGATTGTAACTTGCTGGGCAACAGCCGCCACCCTCTATCCGGCGGCTGGCAAGGGGTATCACTGTCGAGTGGGCGTGGGCATTTTTATCGTTCCGCACTTGAAGGACTGGCCTGGCAATTGAAAAACAATCTGGCCGTGCTGGAGAAAATTGGTGAGTTCCGCACTCGTGAGTTGCTGCTGGTCGGCGGGGGTAGCCGCAATACATTGTGGAATCAGATCAAAGCTGACGTACTCAACTTGCCAGTGAAAGTGATTGATGAAGCCGAAACAACAGTGTTGGGTGCGGCACTGTTTGCCTGGTGCGCGGCCGGTTACTACGCCAGTGCTGAAGAGGCGCGGGCGCAGGTCAACTATCGTTACCAATATTATCAGCCGGGTGACCAACAACCGCTCTATCAGGCATTGACCACCAGCACCGCCCTAATAGCCGAAACTATGCCATTTGAAACTATGTCATTGTAAACTATGCCTTTGAAAGGAGAGTGTCATGCTTAAAACCATCTCGCCGTTGCTGTCGCCACAACTGCTAAAAACCTTGGCTGAAATGGGACACGGTGATGAGATTATCTTCTCAGACGCCCATTTTCCGGCCCATACCTTGGGTAGAAATGGCGGGCCGCAGGTGATTCGTGCTGATGGGTTATCCGTCAGTGCACTGCTGGAAGCCACCATTCCACTGTTTGAACTGGACAGTTACGCACCACCACTGGTGATGATGGCCGCCGTTGATGGCGACACACTGGATGCCTCGGTTGAGAGACGCTATTTACGCGCCCTGTTTGGCACTCAAAAGGCGTTACCCGTAGAGCGCATTGAGCGCTTTGCGTTTTACCAACGTGCTCAGCAAGCATTTGCGATCGTTATCACAGGAGAGACCGCCAAGTACGGCAATATTCTGCTAAAGAAGGGGGTAACGCCTGTTTTTTAATCGAGTGATCACGTAACCTCACCCCTTTAGCCATCTATTTCATGTTGGTACTCTTTGGTATGAAATAGATGGCTTTGCTGACGGAGAGGATCATGAAAGCGTCTCGTCACCAGGAAATTCTGCAACACCTCAAACAGCAAGAGACATTGACGACCGCCGATCTGGCCCGCTTGCTGGCGGTCAGTCAGGAAACAATTCGCCGTGATCTGAATGAGTTACAGGCTCAGGGCTTGATCATCCGTCAGCATGGGCGCGCAAAAAGCATCAAGCGAGCAACCAAAGATAGCGGCGACCCCTTCACCACTCGGCTGAAAAGCCACCTCTCCAGCAAAGCCAGCATTGCCGACCATGCACTGTCACTGATTGAAAGCGGGATGGTGATTGCGCTGGATGCCAGCTCCACCTGCTGGTATTTAGCCAAAAAGCTGCCAGATATTGATATCACGGTGTTTACCAACAGCGTGCGGATTTGTCAGGAGTTGGCGAAACATCAGAATATCGAATTGATAAGTGCGGGCGGCCACTTACAGCGCAAATATGCCTGCTACGTGAATCCAGCGCTCTTTTCGCTGCTGAAAACCATCGAGATTGATCTGTTTATCTTCTCCTGTGAGGGCATGGATACTGATGGCATTTTGTGGGACTCAAACCCCTTTAACGCCGAATTCAAAACCATGCTACTTAAGCGCGCCACACAATCCATTTTATTGATTGATAAAAGTAAAATGTGCCGGACTGGGGAAGTGAAAATCGGCTCGCTGGAGGATGTGGAACAAGTTATCTCGAATGTGGATGCCGAGTAACTCACCGCAACTTGTGCTGCATTGAGGGCTGATTGCAGCGATATATCATGGCGGTCAGCCAGTTTCCCACTGTGATGCTGTCAGAGCCATCGATAAGTGCGGAAAATGAGATCCACCCTTTATAAAGAGGGTGGAGCCATCGCGTCACCATCACAATCTATAGTAGGATCATGACCAAAGTCATAGTTAAAAATATATCGGCTTGGTTCTGCTAACGATTGTTTCTGTTATCGAACGCTTTCGCTAACTGATGTTGAATGTGAGAAAAATATGTCAAACAAACCGTTCCACTATCAGGATCCCTTCCCGCTAACGGAAGATGATACTGAGTATTACCTTGTCAGTAATAATCACGTCTCGGTTGCACAGTTTGAAGGCCACGACATGCTGAAAGTCGAGCCAGAAGCCCTGACCCTCCTCGCCCAACATGCTTTCCACGACGCCTCCTTCTTACTTCGCCCCGCTCACCAAAAACAGGTCGCCGCAATTTTGGATGACCCAGAGGCTAGCGAAAACGATAAATACGTAGCCCTACAATTCCTGCGCAACTCCGAAATCTCCGCCAAAGGGATTTTGCCGACCTGTCAGGATACCGGCACTGCGATTATCGTGGGGAAAAAAGGCCAGCGCGTCTGGACTGGCGGCAATGATGCCGAAGCGCTATCTCGTGGCGTGTATAACACCTTTATCGAAGATAACCTGCGCTACTCACAAAACGCAGCGCTGGATATGTATAAGGAAGTGAACACCGGCACCAACCTGCCAGCACAGATCGACCTCTACAGCACCGAAGGGGAGGATTATAAGTTCCTGTTCGTCACCAAAGGCGGCGGTTCGGCGAACAAAACCTATCTGTATCAGGAGACCAAGGCACTGCTCTCACCGGGCAAGTTGAAAGAGTATCTGGTTGAGAAAATGCGCACCTTGGGTACTGCGGCTTGCCCGCCCTACCATATCGCCTTTGTTATCGGCGGCACCTCCGCTGAAAGCACCCTCAAAACTGTCAAACTGGCCTCAACCAAATATTATGATGGCCTGCCGACGGAAGGGAATGAGCATGGGCAAGCTTTCCGTGATATCGCGCTGGAGCAAGAGCTGCTGGAAGCCGCCCAAGAGTTGGGGCTGGGTGCGCAATTTGGCGGCAAATACTTTGCTCATGACGTGCGCGTAGTGCGCCTCCCTCGCCACGGTGCATCCTGCCCTGTCGGGATGGGGGTCTCTTGCTCTGCCGACCGTAATATCAAAGGCAAAATTAACCGCAAGGGCATCTGGCTGGAAAAACTGGAGCAAAATCCGGGGAAATATATCCCAGAACATCTGCGCCAGAGCAACGAAGGTAAAGTAGTTAAAATCGACCTTAACCGCCCGATGCCAGAAATATTAAAAGAGCTGTCGCAGTATCCGGTCTCAACCCGCCTGTCACTGAGCGGCACTATTATTGTTGGCCGTGACATTGCCCATGCCAAATTAAAAGAGCGGCTGGATAATGGCGAAGACTTGCCGCAATACATTAAAGATCATCCGATCTACTACGCAGGCCCGGCGAAAACACCGGAAGGTTATGCTTCGGGATCACTCGGGCCAACCACCGCAGGTCGCATGGACTCTTACGTCGACCTGCTGCAATCCCACGGTGGCAGCATGATCATGCTGGCAAAAGGTAACCGCAGCCAACAGGTCACCGACGCCTGCCATAAACATGGCGGCTTCTATCTGGGCAGTATCGGCGGCCCTGCGGCGGTATTGGCGCAAAATAGTATTAAGAGTCTGGAATGTGTGGAATATCCGGAACTGGGTATGGAAGCCATCTGGAAGATTGAAGTGGAAGATTTCCCCGCCTTTATTTTAGTTGATGATAAAGGTAATGACTTCTTCCAGCAGATTCAGGCATCAAGATGTAATCGCTGCGGTTAAGATTACTATTCAGCCCCAGTGGTTTCACTGGGGCTGATTAAATCACCCAGGGCAGTTATTTCAGATAAAAATTTGAATATTTTTTAAGCACCCTACTGGTTGACGAGTCCTGATATAGGTTGACACATTTCAGCCTTAAAACGCCTGATGAACTTCATCGGGCGTTTTGTATTTTAACGACAGATGCGGCCGCCGTTGACTCATCCGTGGTTGCATCATTCTCTACTGCACTCAGCAACACAGCCAACAGCCCGGGGAAACGGGCATCAATATCCTCACGCCGCAGTGATAATAAACTCTCACGTCCGCAGGGCCGCTGCCAGATAACGCCACTTTCACGCAACACACGCCAATGATGGGTCAGGGTTGATTTAGATAGCCCCAGCACCAAGGTGCCACAAGCGTGTTCGCCCCCGGCGGCTAGCCGACGAACCACCGCTAACCGCAGCGGATTACCTAAAGCCGTCAGCACATTTTCCAAACGGATCTGCTCACGCTCAGGGTGATTTGCAATCATAGTGTTCCTATTGATAAACGACAGCCTTGGGCAAATATCCCCCACATGGTCTGATTTGGCCACATCGACTGGCCCTTAGCCGGCGGCAATATAGCCTATACTTCATCTCGACCCTACTCATAATTCTAGTGTCATGCTGAAATCCTCTCCAACCCTGACTTATCGCCATTATTGCACACTTTCAGAACACATAATTAAATTGTACGTGTATATTAGTACAATGAGACTATACTGATCGCGATCATGTGATCATCAAGGATCACCTGGCACATAACCACACAACTTCCCGGCAGAGCATCAAACCGCCCGCCCCGAAATTGCCATTATCTACTAAGGACTTCATATGGCACGTAAAACTCCTATCGAGCGCTATCGCAACATCGGTATCTCAGCCCACATCGACGCCGGTAAAACCACCACCACTGAGCGTATTTTGTTCTACACCGGCGTTAGTCATAAGCTGGGTGAAGTGCATGATGGCGGCGCAACTACCGACTGGATGGCTCAGGAGCAGGAACGTGGCATTACCATTACATCGGCTGCCGTGACCTGCTTCTGGCAAGGGATGGACCATACCTTGCCGGAGCACCGCATTAATATTATCGACACCCCTGGGCATGTGGATTTCACCATTGAGGTGGAGCGCTCCATGCGGGTACTCGACGGTGCAGTCATGGTGTATGACGCGGTCGGCGGCGTACAACCGCAATCAGAAACCGTCTGGCGTCAGGCCAATAAATACCGGGTGCCGCGTCTGGCGTTCGTCAACAAGATGGATCGTCCCGGTGCTGATTTCTTCCGCGTGCGCCAGATGATGATTGATCGCCTGAAAGCCAATCCGGTGCCGATCGTAATCCCGATCGGCAGTGAAGATCACTTCACCGGCGTGGTGGATCTGCGGCTGATGCGCGCCATTATCTGGGATGAAGCTTCGCAAGGCATGACCTTCAGCTATGAGCCAATTCCAGAAAACTTGCTGGCGACCGCCAATGAGTGGCGCGAGAAGATGGTTGCTGAAGCGGCTGAAGCCTCTGAGGCGCTGATGACAGAGTATCTGGAGAGCGGCGATCTGACCGTGGATGAGATAACCCTGGGTCTGCGAATCCGTACTATTGCCGGTGAAATCCAGCCGATGATGTGTGGCAGCGCCTTTAAAAACAAAGGGGTGCAGCGCATGTTAGATGCCGTGGTTGAACTGATGCCATCACCAGTGGATATTCCACCGGTCAGTGGCACCGATGAAGATGGCAACGAAGTGAGCCGTCAGGCCGATGATAATGAGAAATTCTCGGCGCTGGCGTTCAAACTGATGACCGACCCCTATGTCGGCCAGCTGACTTTCGTGCGCGTCTACTCTGGTGTACTGCGCAAAGGCGACAGCGTTTACAACCCAATTCGCGGCAAGAAAGAGCGTATTGGTCGTATCGTCCAGATGCATGCCAATACCCGGATCGAGGTGGACGAAATACGTGCCGGTGATATCGCCGCCTGTGTCGGTTTGAAGGATGTTACCACCGGTGAAACCCTGTGTGACCCAGATGCGGTGATTACACTGGTGCGCATGGAGTTCCCTGAGCCGGTGATTTCGCAGGCGATTGAGCCGAAGACCAAAGCGGATCAGGAGAAGATGGGGATCGCGCTGCAACGGCTGGCCTCGGAAGATCCGTCGTTCCGCATTCGTACTGACGAAGAGTCCGGCCAGACCATTATCTCCGGTATGGGTGAGTTACATCTGGAGATCATTGTCGACCGCATGAAACGCGAGTTTGGGGTGGAAGCCAATATCGGTAAGCCGCAGGTGACCTATCGTGAGACAGTGCGCAAAACCGTGACCGATGTGGAGGGTAAATTTGTTCGCCAATCCGGTGGTAAAGGGCAATATGGTCATGTGGTCTTTACCCTTGAGCCACAGCCGGCGGGCAGCGGCTTTGCCTTTGTCGATGCCACCAAAGGCGGCGTGGTTCCCCGTGAGTTTATCGGCGCAGTAGAAAAAGGGGTGATCGAAGCCACCAATACCGGGGTTTTAGCCGGTTATCCGGTGGTAGATGTGAAAGTGACCCTAACATTCGGCTCCTATCACGAGGTCGACTCATCTGAGCTGGCGTTCAAAATGGCGGCGATCTTTGGCTTCAAAGAGGCGGTCAAACGAGCATCACCAGTGATTCTGGAGCCGATTATGAGCGTCGAGGTGGAAACACCGGAAGAGTACGCCGGTAACGTGATGGGTGATCTCTCTTCACGCCGTGGCATGGTACAGGGCATGGAGGAGATGATTGGCAGCGGGAAGATTATCCGCGCAGAAGTGCCGTTATCCGAAATGTTCGGTTACTCCACCGTATTGCGCTCGATGTCACAAGGCCGTGCAACCTACACCATGGAGTTCAAGCACTACGCCGAAGCACCACGCAATGTTGCCGATGCCATTATTGCGGCACGAGGCAATAGGGGCTAAACCAGGCCCCTATAGATTTCGTGGTGCAGGAAGGCGGCAACTGAGGGCATCCCGATGAGCTGACACCCGTCAGTGATTCGGGTAACCGAGGGCAGCCAACACACCTGTAACCTGAAAGATGACCATCGAATTAGGCAATCCCCTATAGATTTCGTGGTGCAGGAAGGCGGCAACTGAGGGCATCCCGATGAGCTGACACCCGTCAGTGATTCGGGTAACCGAGGGCAGCCAACACACCTGCAACGTGAAAGATAACGGGGATTTTAGAAGGTGACGGGCGTATTCACCCACAACACCCTCGCGGCGGTCTCACCGATATTGCGGTAACCGTGGGGGACATTACTGGGAAAATAAAATGAATCGCCCACACTGAGAGTATAGGTCTCCTCGCCGAGATAGAGTGCTATCTCCCCCTCCAGGACATAGCCCATCTCCTCACCATGGTGCTCTATTTGCCCATCACTGGCGACACCTGCCTCGATGATGTGAATGTTTCCCTGTAGCAACCCACCTTTGTGGTGATGAGTCAGATTCTCCAGTGCAATACCGCCGCGCTTATTTCGGTGGACAAAGTGCTTACGAATGCGCTGCTCTGGCTTCAATACCGGCGAATCTGCCACCCAGCTCTCTGCCATCAGATCTGAAATATTGGTTTCCAGTGCGCTCGCCAGCCGATGCAACATGGCAAGGGAGGGCGATGCGACCTCATTTTCCAGTTTGGAGAGCAAACTCTCTGAGCAGCCGACTTTCTGCGCCAACTGTTTTAGCGTGATCTCTTGCGCCAAACGAGCATGGCGTAAACGCATCCCTAAATCAGATAAAACAAAACCGCCGTTATCGCCGTTTTTTTTCATAAGTTGATATCTGCTGCTGAAAGAGGCTCAAACGCCCGGCGTATCCATGCCGGGCAACATTATCGATATCTGTACCTGCGCAAGCAGAGTGGCCGATTATTCGGTCACACTAAAATGCACATCCTGCGGGTTACAACCATTGATTGGCACAATGTCTTGCGGGCAAGCAGACATAACCACAATACAATCTAGCTCGGCGCGGATCTCGACGTAATCCCCAGCTTTGCTCACGGTCGGTAACCAAGAGATCGTGTAATCCGGATTAACGGGGATATTCATCCACAGATTCAAGGGCTGCGGCACTTCGCGCGCCCGTAAACCGATAGCATTTAGCGCCAGACGCATATTATCGGCACAACTGTCGTGGTATTCAGTGATCCCCATATTGCTATAGCGATAAAGGTCGCAAGCGGCAATCAGAGTATCGTGCACACCCGGCGAAGTATCGGTGAGTAATGTCCCAATGGTACGACGCTGATTGGTCACCAGCGCATCTCCCGGCTGTGGAATGATTTTATCAATAAATGCGCGCGTATGTTCCATTGATGAGAACTCACTCAGATCGGCGCTATTGAAGAGCCAAGTGTCACACACCTGACTTCCGGGAGTATTGGTAATGCGAATAACCTGCCCTTTATTTAGTTTCACCGCCCGCCCACAGCGGGCAGGCACGGTATACACCTCACCAATGACCGGTGTACCGTCGGCAGAGATCGGGGAAGATAACGTGGCATTGGTGCCCAGCGCGCTACCATTGTCTTTTTCACAGCAAGCAGGATAAGTGTGGGTGCTCATGGGAGACTCCTATGGGTTGATTGGCCAGTTCTGTCAGGCAACAGGCTAATGCCTTCGCGCCAAGATACAGATACTGAGGGTCGGTATATTCAGCCGGGTTATGGCTGATGCCGTTATGGCTAGGAACGAAAAACATACTGGTGGGGCAATGAGTGGCCAGATGCATCGCATCATGGAATGCACCGGAGGTTAGGGTCGCGGTATCTATCTGTAGCGCCTGCGCACAGGCATATTGTTGAGTCAGCAGTTGGGCATTGAAGGCCACCGGCTGATGGCTGAAAACGCACTCAACCACCACATTGTCAGCGGCAACCTGCTGCATCCAGCCATCAAACTGCGCCAATACCGCAGGATCAGCATGACGAAAATCCAGAGTAAAGGTGGCACGACCGGCAATCGTATTGATGGCATTTGGCTCCACCTCCCAGCGCCCAAAGGTCAGTCGTAATTGATCTGCCGGCAGTGTCGCGGCCTGTTTTTCCAACTGATCGACTATTTGGCGCGCCAGTGACATGGCATCTTGGCGATCGGCCATCGGGGTAGTCCCTGCATGGGCTGATTGCCCCAGGCAGCTCACCTGATACCAGCGCACTCCCTGAATCCCTTGTACCACCGCTAAGGGTTGATTGGCCTGCTCCAGCACCGGCCCCTGCTCAATATGCAGCTCAACAAAAGCCGCCATCGGCACCGTGGCGCGTCGCGGGAGATGTGGAAAACGTTGATGACAGTCCGCTAGCGCTTGCCGGAGCGTAACCCCTTGGGCGTCCTGATTATTCAGGTAATCTGACAGCCGCTGCGGCTGCACAAAGGCGCTCGATCCCATCGCACCGGGGGAAAAACGGCTCCCCTCTTCATTCATCCAAATAGCCACTTCAATCGGGCGCAGTGTGGTGACCTCCGCCTGAACCAATGCGCTCAGGCACTCCATCCCTGCAATCACGCCATAACAGCCATCAAGGTTGCCACCACATGGCTGCGTATCAATATGACTGCCGGTGACCACTGGTGGTAAATCTTCGCGACCCGCGCGGCGAATAAACAGATTTGCGCAGTCGTCGGTCATCACTTCACAGCCCAATGCCAAAGCCCAATCTATCAACCAGGCCCTGGCATCCAACTCCTCGGTGGATAGTGCCTGCCGGTTCACTCCACCGTTCGCCAGTGCGCCAAATTCGGCCAGTTGCGCCAATCGCGTCATCAAGCGCTGCTGGTTGATGTGACCGGCAAGCTGTAAGCCTGCGGAATTAAGCATGGCCAACCTCCGTTTCATCCAGTTGCAGTGGGCGCTTAAACCACGGAGCCAGAAATGCTTGCAGGCGGGGGGTTTGTGGTTGACGGAACATCGTGGCAGGCGCACCACTCTCCACAATGGTGCCATCGGCCATAAATACCACGCGGGAGGAGATTTTGGCTGCAAATGACATTTCATGTGTCACCATCACCATGGTCATCCCGTTGTTTGCCAAAGTTTTGATCACATCGAGCACCTCTTCGACGCGCTCAGGATCAAGCGCGGAGGTAGGTTCGTCCAGCAGCAGTAATTCCGGCTCAAGGGCCAATGCTCGGGCGATCCCCACTCGCTGTTGCTGTCCACCGGACAGACGTGATGGGCGGGCCTGTGCTTTGTCTGACATCCCGACCTGCGCCAGTGCAGCGGCCGCTTTTTGGCGCGCTTGCTCCCGTGGTAGTTTTTTGCCTAGCATCAACGGCGCGCAGACATTTTCCAGCACCGTCATATGGGGCCACAGGTTAAATTGCTGGAACACCATGGCCAGCGGGCGGCGCACCTCGGCAATTAATGCCGCACTGTCGCGGTGCTTCAGCTCGCGCCCCGCGCTGCTATAGCCCAGCAACTGCCCCTTGATCAAAATCTCCCCTTCGTCATAGGCTTCGAGAAAATTCATGCAGCGTAACGCGGTGGTTTTTCCTGAGCCGGAAGGGCCGATCAAGGTGACAATCTCGCCGGCATTGACTGTCAAATTAACTCCCGTCAGTACCCGATTGGCGGCGAACGATTTGCCCACATTACGTAATTCAATGATAGGTCCAGTACTCATCATGTTATCCCTCCACGGCCTGACGGCTAAGTAAGCGCACACTGACACTGATGCCTTGCGCCAACAGCCAATAACTGAGGATCAACAAGGTATAGGGCACAATGTAGGTATAGGTATTCGCGACTATTTGCCCGGTGGTCATGGTCAGCTCAGGCACGGTGATAATGGAGGCCACCGCGCTCTCTTTGATGGTTAAAATAAATTGGTTACCTAATAGCGGCAGACTAAAACGCAGGGCTTGCGGTGTCTGAATGTGCCAAAAACTCTTCCAGGCTGAAATATCATGCACTTGCGCTGCTTCCAACTGCCCCTGCCCAATGCTTTTCCATGCCGTGCGGAAGATTTCACCAAAATAGGCCGAGCTGTAGATGGCCAGTGATAGCACCGTGGCTTCGACCGCCGTTAATGTCACGCCAATGGCGGGCAAGCCAAAATAGAACAGCGCCAGCTGTGCCAGATAGGGGGTGCCACGGATAATCCACACATAGGTGCGCCACGGCCAATAGAGCCAAAGGTGGTGGCGACAGAGGGCTTGCAATATAAATCCCGCACATGCCCCGATGATCGCCGCACTCATGCTGATACCCAGTGTGACACCTAATGCGCGAGCAAAATCAGGCAGATAAAGGAAGAGATCGTTCATCGGGTCTCCTTATGCCAGCGCCGTTCAACATAGCTGCCTAGCAGGGCCAGCAAGCTGGTCAGCACCAGATACATCAACGCAATCGCCACATAGACCTCTAAAGGCCGGTAAGTTGCTGATGCCAGTTGCTGCCCTACTCGCATCAAATCGGTAATCGCGATCACCGACACCACCGCCGAAGCTTTGATGACATCAATCAGCTCTGAAATCAGTGATGGCAGGGTCAACCGCAGCACTTGTGGGATCTGGATATACCACAGTGTCTGGCGCGGACTTAGCCCGCACATTGCCGCCGCCTCTAGCTGCCCCGGCGGGATAGCGGCAAAACCGCTGCGCAGGATCTGCGACTGATAGGCTGCCGTATTGAGTGTTAGTGCCAATACGGCAGCCAGATAACCGGGTAGTGACACCCCCAGTTCACCCGGCAGGTAGAAGCACAACAGCACTTGTGCCAAAACCGGGGTGCCACGGAATAAGCTGATGTAGACCTGGGCGAATCCTCTGCCAAATCGTGAGCGGCCGCTTTCCATCAGGTAAATCACCACACCGATAAAAAAACCGGCCACAATGGCGACGACACACAGCGAGGCGGTAGTCAGCGCGCCGTCTATCAACATCGGCAGCCAAGCCGTCAGCCGCTGGAAAAAGTCCGCCATAATCTCTCCTCTTACAAACTGGGGGCTGGCATCTGATCAGCGGGAACATCCATCACGAAGCCAAACCATTTTTGCTGTAACGCTTTCATGGTGCCGTCACGGTTGGCCTCGCTGATGCCATCGCTGAACAGTTTGACTAAGGTGGCGCTGTCGTCGCCCTTACGCCCGACCCAGCCAAAATAGGTAGTTGGCCCCAACATCGGTTTCAAGGTGGTGAAAATACCCGGGCGGGTTTTGATTAATGGGCCAAGGTTCGCCAACGATTGGGCAACACCATCCAGGCGCTTGTTGGCCAAATCGGCATAAGCTTCATCGAAGGAGACGTACTGCTTGATCTCTTTGAGGCCCGGCTTGCCGCTGGCTTTCAGTTTTTCGTTAAACTCTTGCAGCACCTGAAGCTGACCAGAACCGGCTTGTGAACCGACAATTTTGCCACTCAGATCCTCTAACGTACTGATCGAGCTGTCATTATCACGTTTGAGCAACGCTACAGTAGATTCGGCAATGGGTACGGTAAAGGCGAAGTGATCCATCCGCTGCTTGTTCACTGTCACGGCGGTCACGACGAAATCGAATTTTTTGGCATCCAGACCCGGCAAGATGCCCTGGAAAGGTAAATCAAGTTGTTTGACCGCCACACCCGGCAGGCTTTTATTCAAAATATGGTTCATTAAATCAACGTCATAGCCCACTATCTTGCCATTTTCTACCGACTCGAACGGCGCATAACGCGCTTCTGTAGCAATGGTCATCGTCTTATCGGTTTTAATGCGATCCAGCAAATCTGCGCTATGAGCAGTAGCAGAGAATACGCTGGCAGCACACAGCATTGCCCAGCACAGAGGTATCGCCTGTTTACGTCGTGTCATGATTGCCGCCCTATTTAAAGTGGTGTGAAGTGTATTCAAGTGACTTGAATGTAATGACATAAGCATGAACTATGCCATCCACAAAAAAGTGAGCGGTAAAATGAAATCAGGGCGTATAACGTCATGTAATAAAAGTGATATTTTTTCGCTTTCACTTGACTGTAGAAATAGCTAAAACGGAAAAGTGGCAGATAACGTCAGCCAAGGTGATGACTCATTGCACAGTTAGCGCACAGTAAAAGTGCAAAATTGCGCTCTTTCTGTGCATCGCGATAACATGGCGGAGTTGGAGAATTGGAGAATTGGAGCGGAAGTTGGCGCTTCCAATCAGAAGCGCCAATGTGGGTTACGACATTTCAGCGGCTTTCTGCGCCAAATCACGGCTGTATTGGCGGCTGGCGTCTACCAGCATATGGGTATAGGCGGTTTTTTCGCAGTCAGTGGTTAAATCTGCGGTGTTCAGGGTTTCCAGAATTCGGCCATGTTGCATCACCGCCACCCGATGGCAAAGGTGGGCAATAACCCCTAAATCATGGGTCACCATCAGATAGGTCAGCTTCTCCCGTTGTTGTAGTTCAGCCAGCAGATTCAGAATTTCGGCCTGTACCGACACATCCAGCGCCGAGGTGGGTTCATCAAGCAGCAAGACGCGCGGCTCCAGAATTAACGCCCGTGCAATGGCAACGCGCTGGCGCTGACCGCCGGAGAGTTGATGTGGATAGCGCTGGCGAAATAGGCTGTTGAGGCCCACCTTCTCCAACATAGTGTCAATCCGCTGCTCGCGGTCACCAATGCCGTGGATCATCAGCGGCTCAGACAGAATGTATTCGATGGTATGACGCGGGTGCAGCGAGCCATAGGGGTCTTGGAACACCATCTGGACATGGCGGCAGCGATCACGTTCAATCCGGTGCGCCAGGGGAATTTGGTTGAGGGTTAACTGCCCCGTCCAGTGGTTAAATAGCCCCGCCAGACATTTTAGCACCGTGGTTTTACCGGAACCGGACTCGCCCACCAAACCAAAAATCTCGCCATTTTTTACTGCCAGATTGACATCAAATAGCACCTGATTCTGCTGGCTACCCTCGCCAAAGATCAGGTTAAGATTATTGATTTCAATCATCGCGTTTGCAGACATAGCAGGCTCCTTAACCATTCATCCAAGCGGGATCGCGCACCATCACGGGCAAACGATCACGGCGGTTATTCAGATCAGGCAGCGCATTGAGCAAGCCACGGGTGTAGGGGTGCTGCGCATGGTCAAGATCACAAGCGGCAATAGACTCCACCACCCGTCCGGCATACATCACCAGTACCCGATCACAGAAGCTGCGTACCAGATTGATATCGTGGCTGATAAAAATAAGCCCCAGCCCGCGCTCTTGCACCAAATCATCCAGCATCGCCAGCACCTGCAACCGCACCGAGACATCCAGTGCCGAGGTTGGCTCATCGGCAATCACCATCTCCGGGCCGGTAATCAGCATCATCGCTATCATGATGCGCTGCCCCTGACCGCCAGAGACTTCGTGCGGATAGAGGTTATACACCCGCAGCGGTTGGCGGATGCGCACCACTTCGAACATCGATAGCACCCGATCTCGCGCCTCTTGACGTGAAACTTTATGGTGCGCCAGATAAGCTTCCGCCACCTGATCGCCGACACACACCACCGGATTCAATGAGTATTTGGGATCTTGCATAATCATCGACATCCGCTTGCCGCGCACCTCGCGCATTTTGGTTTCGTTGGCGCGCAGTAGATCCACTTCAGCAAAGCGCAAGATATTGGCATCAATCCGCGCGCTGCCGGGATGTAGTTTGAGCAGCGCCCTGCCGACCGTTGATTTACCTGAGCCGGACTCACCGACAATCGCCAGCTTCTCTTTGCCGAGGGCAAAGGAGACACCGCGCACCGCGTCGGTGACCTGTTTACCATTGACGAAACTGACCCGCAGGTCGTCCACTTCCAGCAAGGGCACTGATTTATTCTGTTCTGGGATCGAGAATGTCACGTAGGCCATCTCCTAGGAAGTTAAACGCCAGACTGTTCAGCAGAATCGCCAAACCCGGGATGGTCACTAACCACCAGCACTCCATCATGTAGCGGCGACCACTGGAGATCATCGCCCCCCACTCAGGATCTGGCGGCTGAGCACCTAAACCGAGGAAGCCCAACCCTGCGGCGGTCAAAATAATACCGGCCATATTCATGGTGATACGGATGATCACCGACGGTAGACACAGTGGCACAATATGGCGCAACAGGATCCGCAGCGGCGATGCCCCCTGCAATTTCACCGCAGAGACGAAATCGGCATTGCGCAAAGAGAGGGTCTCAGCCCTTGCCAGACGGGCAATCGGCGGCCATGCCGTTAAGGTAATCGCGATCACCACATGCTCCAGGCCGGGGCCTAAAGCGGCGACAAAAGCCAGTGCCAACACCAAGCTGGGGAAGGAGATGAAAATATCGGTAATGCGCATCAGGATGCTGTCGACTTTACCGCCGAAATAGCCTGCCACCACGCCAAGTAATAGCCCAATTGGCCCGACGGTCACTGACACCAACGCCACGATATATAAGGTGGTGCGAGCACCATAAATCAGCCGACTGTATTGATCGCGGCCAAACTCATCGGTGCCAAACCAGTGTTGGCTACCGGGTGCCTGCAAAGCATTGCCGAGATCCTGCACCAGCGGATCATGGGTTGCCAGCCAGGGGGCAAAAAATGCCACCACCAGTAGCAAGCCGATGATCGAGACGCCGATGGCGGTCAGCGGATTTTTCATTAAGGTGCGCATAAAGTTCAGCACCCGCCGGAGTCCGCGCCTCCAGCCCTGATTGTTGTGCTCAGAGCGGGTGACAGTGTTATCCGGTTCAGAGGAAAGCATCATTGATTCGTCCTCGGGTCAAAGATCTGATACAGCATGTCAGAGAGTAAATTCAGTGAAACGAAGATCAGGCCAACCAGCAATACGCACCCCATCACCGCATTCATATCGCCGAGCAGTAAGCTACCGGTCAGATAGGAGCCAAAACCGGGCCACGAGAAGACGGTTTCGATCAGTACCGCGCCTTCCAATAGTGAGCCGTAGGCCAGTGCGACCACCGTCAGCAGCTGCACCAGAATATTGCGGAATGCATGGCCCCACAGCACCTGAAACTCAGATAACCCCTTCACTTTGGCAGTGATAATGTACTCCTGCGACAGCTGCGCCAGCATAAAACTGCGGGTCATGCGGCTGATATAGGCCAGTGAGTGGAAGCCGAGAATGGTAGCAGGCAGCACCAGATGATTGAGTGCGCTGCGGAACACTTCCCACTCCCCCGCCAGTGCCGAGTCAATCAGCAGCAAGCCGGTACGACGATCCACCAGACCGTCATAAGCCATATCGACCCGCCCGGCACCACCCACCCAATTTAACCAAGCATAAAACACCAGCAGCCCCATCATGCCGACCCAGAAGATCGGCGTGGAGTAGCCCGCCAGACTAATAAAGCGCACCACATAGTCAGCAAATTTGCCGCGTCGCGCCGCAGCCATCACCCCCAGCGGAATCCCCAGACCGGCACCGACCAGAATCGCCATGGTCGCAAGTTCGATGGTGGCAGGGAAGACGCGGATGATGTCATCCACCACCGGCCGACCGGTCAGCAAGGCATTGCCGAGGTCACCGTGGATCAGCGAGTTAAAATAGATAAAAAATTGCGTCCAAAGTGGCTTATCCAGCCCCAATTGCAGGTAAACCTGCTGATAGGTGCTTTGATCCGCATCCTGACCAACAATTGCCAATACCGGGTCAATTGGCATCACCCGGCCAATGATAAAAGTCAGAATTAATAAGCCAAATAAGGTCACCACCACTTGTAAAATGCGCTTTGATAAGCGCCGCGCGATGCCATGGGGGGCCAACCAGTCTGAAACCTTCATGCTATCCTCCCGAAACGGGCAGGGCACACAATGCCCTGCCCCTTAGGTTGCGTGCAGTGAGTTAGCGCTGCTTGTACACCTGTAGCAGGCGGGTCGTGGTTGATGGGTGCGGCACGTAATCCATCACGTCTTTGCGCACCACCACGGAATCAACCATTTGTGAGATGGGTAAAATGGCAGGATATAGCGCGTCGTAGCGCTCCTGAACTTCAATGTACATTTGCTTTTGTTTGGCCGGATCTTTCTCGATTAATGCATTATCAATCAGGTCGTTAAGTTGCTTATCATAGAAAGAGGTGCGCCAGCCTTGGAAGTTGGTCAGCTTGGCGGCATCACTGTTATCCGGGTTATAGGCAATTGAGCGCAAGCTAGAGTGAGGATGCGGGTCAACGCCACCACCACCACGGCCGACCAGCATGTCGAATTGACGATCACGCATCGCGCCATAGACCTGATTACCAGTGCCGGTCAAAATTTTGGCCTGAATCCCCGCCTGTGCCAGTGTGGATTGCACGGAAGTCGCCACATTGATAAAGGGTGGATCAGAGAGTACGCGCAGTGTGGTGGTGAAACCCTCTGGATAGCCCGCTTCGGCTAACAGCGCCTTGGCTTTCGCGACATCCAATTTATAGCCAGGATCCGGCAGTGTGACATCCATCCCTTTCTGAATGGGGCGCTGATGGAAAATCCCATAACCCGGCATTATCGTGCTATTAATGCCATCATAATCAATTAGATAACGTACCGCCTCGCGCACTTTAGGATTAGCGAAGTGCGGCTCCTTCAGACTCATGGCCACATAATAAATGGTGCCGCGCTGGACCTCATCGACCTTGATTGCAGGGTTACTTTTCAGCGCGTTGATATCCGGCACCGACATGCCACTGGCAATATCAATATCACCTTTTTCGATCATTAACCGCAGCGCCTGTGACTCCGTCATATGGCGGAATATCGCCCGTTTTATCTTGGCATCACCCTGCCAGTAGTTCTCTACCCGACTCATGCGCAAGACATCTTTCGCCTGCCAGACATCAAGCTTAAAGGGGCCGGAACCCGCTTCGTTGGTGGTCAGCCAGCCATTGCCCCAGTCGCCGTTTTTCTCATGTTGCATTACGGTGGCACGATCCAGAATCGAACCACTGCCTAAGGTGCCCAGTGAATAGATCACCAGTTTCGGGTCAGTGGGTTTAGGCAGCTCCACTTCCACTGTTAAAGGATCTTTGGCGCGAATCAGTTGTTCCACGTTATCGGCAGTGAAACCGTAGGATTTCCAGGTGGTGGCTTGTGCCAGATTGAGGTGCATCAGGCGATTCATTGACCAGGCAAAATCGGCTGCCGTCACCGGGTTGCCGGAGTGGAACTTCATGCCATCCCGCAGGGTAAAGGTGATTAACTGACCATCATCACTGATGCTCCACGCCGTCGCCGCGCCGGGCAGCACTTTACTCGGCGTGTGTGGGTCCAACTCCACCAATGAGTCATACAGGTTCACAATGATAGAAACCGCATCATTGCCAGTCATAGCTGCCGGATCAAGAGACAGCAGGTTATTCATATTCATGCCAACAATCAGTTGGTCATCGGGTGTTTTAGCCACACTGACGCCAGCCGATGTCAGGGTGACCAGCAGGGTAAGGAGGAGTGTTCTAACTATTATTATCGCGTTCATGGACCATCTCCGGTAAGAAAAGGCTAGATCTGAATGCTTATTTTTATAGTCAATACAACGGGTTATTATGCCCCAAAGACATTAGTGTTGCCGGTGAGCTACCGGGTTAAAGGTTATTGCGCACTCAGGGTATGGGCCTTGATATAGTCGAAATTGATATCCTCACCCAGGCCAGGGCGTGTTGGCAGTGAGACATAACCTTCACTGTCCATTGGGTCGATGATGCTATTGAGGTAAGCGGCTGGCTCGTCGTAATCGAGGAACGGATGCAGTAGCCCGCGCTCATACCAGCGGCAGTTACGGATAGCCCCGACCACCGCCAAATTAGGCGCGCCGTTACCGTGGATTTCGCAATCCATGCCGAAAGATTCCGCCAAATGCGCCACTTTCAAGCAAGGGGTAATGCCGCCCACGCCCTGAACACCGGCACGTAAAATATCGCAGGCGCCAGCCTTCACCCAATCAGCACGGCTAAAGTATTTACCCGCCAGACTTTCAGGCCCAATAATGTCAATCTGTAGGTTCTCCCTTAACCAGCAATAAGAGGCCATGCTCTGCTCCTCCATCGGCTCTTCAAACCAGCTGAAATTCAGCTTTTGTAGCTCACGGCCAATATAGAGTGCGTCGCTGCGGCTGTACCAGTGGTAGCCATCGAGCATCAGAGCGATATCCGGCCCAACCGCTTCGCGCACTGCGGCACAGGCACGGACGTCCATTTGTGGACTCGGCGCAAAGGAGACCGGCGGCATCCAGGTATGCAGCTTAATCCCCTTGTACCCTCTGGCGACCAGCTGCTCGGCAAAGCGCGCATACTCATCGGGTGTCGACAAGCCATCGGCCAACTCGTCACCACACATGGTGCTGCCGTAGGCCAACACTTTATCGCGATAGCCGCCGAGTAACTTATAAACGGGCTGGCCCAGCTTGCGCCCTAACAGATCCCAGATAGCTTGCTCGGCAACCGCCAGCGCCCGATCGGTTAGTTGATTGGCGCTGCCCCGCTGCCAGTGTACTAAATCATTCCATAGCCGCTCGCGGTCAAAGGGGTTCTGCCCAATCAGCACTTTTTTAAAAAAGCTATTGATGATGTGCGGGCGAATAACTTCTGGCGGAGCAAAGGCGTAGCCACAATCGCCTTCATCGGTGGTCAAGGTCAGCATCGCCATTTTGGCCTGCGACTCCTCACCGGGATGCGAGTGCCCGGCAGTATCAGAAACACGCCGGGTGGGATAAGAAAAAACGGTTACATCTACTGAGATTATTTTCACCTGATTACCTGCCTTTAAAGTTCATCTCGTTTTCAATCGAAACTGGGGTCGCTTCGCGACTTAGGCTGCTAACAAACCTATTTTATAGCTCGGTGACTCGCGGGGTGACTGCACCGATGGGCGCTCCGACGGCTTACGCCGTTACGACCCATTCGGCACATTTCCCCGCTGACCAACCTGGTCAATGGTCTGGGTCTATTCGCGACTGTTTTCTGACTAAATGGCCTTCATCCCTTGGCGCGAGAAACAGCAATCCCTTATTTTTAATAATGATTTAATCACCTAAAATATTAGAACGGCAGATCTTTTTAAGTGGAATATCATTTCACTTACTCAGTATTGAAGATAACCATCAAATAGTCATTAGGAAATTCGCTGCAAAAGTAGCAATAAAGGCGAGGTTTTTTAGGCAAATGCCCAGTTTGTTGTGAGCAGTATCACGATGAGATCGAGGGAGGGTGTCATACATCACAAAACAGGGCATAACCCTAGGGTTCAGCCTTGCTTTTTAAATGAGTGGCGAGCCAACCTGGCTAACCATTGCCCGCGAAGGGTTAGCCAGGATCTATTGACGCCAAACTTAAGCCGTTAACCCGCCATCCAGCACCAGTGTCTGGCCAGTCATGTAGCGGCTATCATCGCCAATCATAAAGGCGCTAGCGCGGGCGACTTCCTGCACCTCACCCAAGCGCCGTAACGGTATCTGTTTCCGCAGCCCTTTTAAGGCATCGGCAGGCATCGCGCGTGTCATGTCGCTGTCGATGATCCCCGGCAGTAGGCAGTTAACCCGAATACCAAAACGCCCCATCTCCAGCGCCAGCGAGCGGCCAAGGCCAATCATCGCCGCTTTACTGGCACCATAGGCGCTCTGCCCGATATTGCCTTTGATGGCAGTGACTGAAGAGATCAGCAGCACCGCACCCTCGCCCTGCATCATCATCTGCGGCAATAGATGCTTATTCCAGTAGAAGACCGCGTTCAGATTGGTGTCCAGCACATTGCGCCAGTTATCACCATTTTGCTGAATGTGTAAGCTGTCACCGGTAATGCCAGCATTATGAATTACCGCACCGGGCGGGCCATATTTCGCCAACAGCTGCGGGGCCAAGTGGTCAACATCCGCCTCGTGACTACCATCACAACGGTAACTGGTCACCGAGCCGGGTAGCCCTGCACAGCTTGCTATCACCTCGCAGCTCTGCTGCTCACCGCTACGCCAGGTAAAAACCACATCCCACTCTTTAGCCAGCTCTTCGACCAATGCGCGGCCAATGCCACGGCTGCCGCCGGTAATCAATACCCACTTCCTGCTCATTATATTATCTCTTCTGCTCAGCTAATTTCTGGCAAAGCTCGCCTAAAGTCATGTCTGGGTTTTCCATAAACATCTCGGCATTTAGCGTGGCCCCGAATTCGCGCTTTGCCAAAACCATCAATTCGACGTAATCCAGGCTGTCGAGTTTCAGTTGATGCAGCGACATCTCAGGTGATAGCGCTGACATTTCCAGATCTTTGGCGTCACACAACATTTCGCAAACGGTGTCATAAACGTGTTGATACTTTTCCATGGTCAAATCCTTATTGAGTTCGCGGCTAGCGGCCACGTTTTTAATGTTACGGCGGTGGTGATTAAAGGCCCGGCGTCTGACCGGGCCTGAATAGCCGCGCGCAATACCCAGCCATCCTCGGCGTTACCGACGATTAATGTCGGTTCGATGCTGTATTGCAGCGCACTACGGACAAATAGATGCGGGTTGGTGCGCAGTAAATCCGCACTGAAATGCACGTCATGATGTGTCTGGATGACCGGCACATGCTCGAAAATATCAATCAAGGTGTCCGCCTGAATCCCCGGCAACACTGCTTTCGCGGTCGCTAAGGTTTCAGGGGCGGCCACTAACAGCTTAAACAGCAGCGCGTCGAAAAATCCCCAACACTCTGCGGGTTCTGCCGCATTGCCAGGGAATTGCTGACTGAACTGATGCACTTTTTCAGCCGATAGCGAACTCCATTGGTCACTTTTCATCTGTTTCAGCGCAGGCCCGCTGCGCAATTTGCTGTTGAAGCAACTTTCGCCAGTGCCAATATCCAGCAAATTGCCACTAACCTGTCCCACCGCCTCACTGAGTTGCAGCTGATAGGCGGTGTGGCACTGCACTGGCTGGCGCAAGCGCACGTTAAACCGCAGGTAATCCGCCTGAGGCATAGCGAGTAATAGCGCCGCACTGAGCTGATATTTAATATCCAGCATCGCGCGCATACCATGCACAGTCAGTTGCTGTAGACCAAGGTGCTGCGCATGTTGCAGATCAAAATGGATCGGGTTGTAATCGCCGGAAAACTTAGCCCAGCGTTCAGCATCACTGAGGGTGTAGTTAAAGATCATGCTCAATCCAGCCCGATAACCAATGCCGCGTTCGCCCCACCAAAGCCGAAGCTGAGGTTTAGCGTATTACGCAAGGCTTTTGGCCGATGCCCTTCGCTGATGTAGTCCAGATCGCACTGCGGATCGGCATTTTTTAGATTACAGGTCGCCGGCATAATCTGATGCTTCAGCGCTTGCAGGCAGATGATCGATTCAAAGCTGCCAGCCGCTGCAATCAAATGGCCGGAGTAGGATTTAGTGCTGGAAAGTGGCGTGGTATAAGCCGCGTCACCAAACGCCTGCTTGATAGATTGAGTTTCATTCAGGTCGTTAAGCTGAGTCGAGGTGCCGTGCAGGTTAACGTAATCGATCTCTTCGGCGCTCAAACCCGCCTGCTGTAAGGCGTGACGAATGGTTTTCACCCGTGCCACCCGGTCTTCTGCTGGTGCAGTAAAGTCAAAGGCATCGGAGTAGTTACCGTAGCCTTTGATCTCGCCGAGGATAGTCGCGCCACGTGCCATCGCCCCTTCGCGCTCTTCAAGGCACAAGACTGCCGCCCCCTCAGAGAGTACAAAACCGTTGCGATCCAGACTAAACGGGCAGCTGGCTTTGGTCACATCCTGTTGCTCGCGCGCCAGTGCACCCAGAATATCGATATTCCACACCGCCGCATCGCTGCGCAGTGATTCACCCGCCCCGGCCAGCATCATTGATGCGCGGCCGCTGCGGATAATTTCAAATGCATCACCAATGGCAATAGTTCCGGTGGCACAAGCGGCGATCGGTGAGTTCTGATAACCCCGTAGTCCCCAGTACAAACTACAGGCGGCAGTACCGGCATTCGGCATCGACAGGAAGCAGCCGAAAGGTGTGCCCAGCCCGGTTTCCAGATAGCCTTCGTAGTTATCATGGGTCTCATCTTGTCCCGCCCAGCCGCTGCCGATGATGGTGCCGCAATCTAGCAAATCATAATAGGCCTCTGGTGACTGTTCGCCGAACGCCATACCCATGGCTTCACGTGCGGCCGCCAGTGCCAGTCGGGCATAGCGCGGTAGGCGGCGGCGAATGGCCGCAGGAACCGATTTCAGATTGGGTTCAGCGTCAAGCAAGCCAAAAAAGCGCGACTTGATGCCTTGCTCAGATTTATCGTAATAGCGGTAGCCCAATTGGTAATCCATAATGGCATCCCAACTCTGCTGTGCGGTCATGCCCATCGGGGTCACGCTGCCGTAACCGGTCACGACAACACGGCGCTGTGTATCTCTCTTCGTCATGGTTTGGTTCCTTTACTGTCCTTATCAACTCCGCTGCTAACCACACCGCCGCCGAGGGCTAACCACAATTTCATAGTGGCATTCAGGTAGTTATATTGCAGTTCGAGCAAACTGGTTTCACTGGTCAGCAGGGCGTCCTGCGCGTCCAGTAAGGTCTGAAATGAGATGGCCCCCGCCTGATACTGACTGTTGGTTAGGCTCAATCGGCGTTGGCTGAGTTGCAGGTTCTGCCACTGATTCTGTTTCTGTTTCTGGTAGCTCAGCCGCTGCATCATCGCGTCATCCACATCTTTGAGCGCGCTATAAACTTTGCGGCGGAAATCGACAGCAGCCAATTGCACCTCCAGTTTTGACTGGTCGATGGTGAGCTGCACACTATTCCACTGTAAGAATGGCAACGCGCCGCTGGCACTTAGGGTGCGGCTCGGGTTGCTAAACCATTGTGAAAACACCGCACTACCGGCATCCAATGTGGCCCCCAGCGAGAGTGTCGGGTAGAAGTTCAATTTAGCCACATCCGATCCGGCCAATGCGGCACGCAAGCGCCACTCGGCGGCCTGTACATCGGGTCGCTGGGCAATCACCTGTAGTGGCAAACTTTCCGCTATCGGCACCTGCTGCTGTAGATCCAATGAGTGACGTTCTGCCTGACGATAATCAGGCGCACGGTTAAACAGCAGCGCCATAGCATTACGCGCCGCTTCCCGCTGCTGTTCGAGATTTTGGTACTGGTTTTGGCGATCCAACAACGTCTGTTGCGCCTGCAACAGCTCGATCTCACTGGCATCACCTGCTGCCAGCCGTGATTGCACCATGTTTAGGGTATCCTGCGAGATAGCCAGTGCCGCCTGTTGATAGCCCAATTGCTGATTGAATTTGGCAATCTGCCAGTAGAGATCCGCAGTAGTACCAATGAGCGAGAGCGCCGTTTCCTGGCGATCCTGTTCGGTGGCATTCACCAGCCACGCTGATTGCTCGCGGGCGCGGGCCAGTTTGCCCCACAGATCCAGCTCGTAGCTCAACCCCAGCGAGGTGCTATAGCTCTCTCGTGGCTGAGTATTTTCATTCAGCGCGCGGGTATTACTGCCCGCACCGCTCAGCGTGACATTGGGGGTCATATTGGTATTGGTCAGCCCCGCAGTTAACCGCGCCTGCTGCAATTTCAGCCCTGCGGCGGCCAGATCGTTGTTGCTGAGCAACATGCGGTTGATGCTTTCCGATAGCTGTGGATCGTCGAAATTCTCCCACCAGTGCACACTGTGATTCAGGTAGCCGCCGCCACTCTCCTTAACCCGCCACTCGTCGGGTACTGACAACATCGGCCGCTGATAATCACTTTTCAGCAGGGAGCCGCAACCGGTGAGCAGCAGTGCCATAAGCCCGACATTAATCAATCTATTCATTCTCTAGCCAACGCCTCGGTCGGGTGCAAACGAGCGGCATTGCGGGCTGGGAAAAAGCCGAATCCCAGCCCGATAAGCGCAGAAAAACTGCACGCCAGCGCCAACGGCTGCCAAGTGAAAATCATGGTGAATGTCTGCGTCACCCACGAGAAAACCACCCCAGCCAGCGCCGAGCCAGCAATACCAATCAAACCGCCAAGGGTGCAGATCACCACCGCTTCAATCAGGAATTGGAGCATGATGTCACTTTGGCGCGCACCCACTGACAGGCGAATCCCTATTTCGTGGGTGCGCTCGGTTACCGACACCAGCATGATGTTCATCACGCCAACCCCCCGACCAGCAGTGAAATAGCGGCGATTGCCGTGATCAGCAGTGTCATCGAATCAGAGGTTTTCTGGATGGCTTTGCTCATTTCATCATTGCTCAGAATAAAAAAGTCACGCTGACGGTGGGCCTGATCCAGCAACACCTCAACTTCGCGCTGTGCTGCATTGAGTTCGAAACCGTCACGCACCCGCAGGGTGATCGACTCCAATGGCATCTCACCAGAGATGCGCTCCGTCAGCGAGGTATAGGGCATCCACGCGCTCAGCAATCCACCAAACTGCATACCTGAACGTTTGGCCACCCCCATCACCCGCAACGGAATACCATCGAGCTGCACAATCTCACCAATCGGGTTTTCCCCACCAGCAAACAGGGTGTCACTCAGTTCAGGTTGCAGCACCACGACCGGCTCACGGGCGCTGACATGGCCTGGGTCAAAACCCTCGCCGTTAATAAAGTTCAGCCCTTCCACCTGAAAATAGCCGCTGCTGACCCCAGCAAGATTGATCATCACTTTTTTATCGCCCCGCACCGCAGTCACCATTTTGCTGACCACCGGCGACAAGCTATCGACATAAGGTTGCTGGCTGAGCAATGCCACATCCGCTGGCGTGAGGGAGCGTTCCAGGTCAGGGCGTGGTTTATCCCAGCCCAATCCGGGGCGAATATCCAGCGTACTGGTGCCAAGTTGACTGATTTCGCTAAGGATCTCTTGTCGTGCCCCCTCCCCTACAGCCATGGAGGAGACCACTGACGAAATGCCGATAATGATGCCCAGCATCGATAAAAAGGCACGAATGCGGTGCCCAAGCAGTGAGCGCCAGGCCATTTTGATAGCCTCTCTGACACTCAACCACCAGTGTGGGCGGCCAGTGGCAACAGTGGCGGGTAACGCCGCATGAGCCACCGCGCTTTCGGCGACGTCGTTATGAGCGTCGGCGATGATCTCACCGTCGCTTATCTCGATAATGCGCTGCGCCTGATTGGCGATATTGCGGTCGTGGGTCACGATAATAATGGTGTGGCCGGACTGATGCAGGCCGTGGAGTATCCCCATCAGCTCCTGCCCGCTGGCACTGTCCAGCGCACCGGTCGGTTCATCCGCCAGAATAATTCCCGCGCCATTCATCAAAGCGCGAGCAATACTGACCCGCTGCTGTTGCCCCCCTGAGAGCTGTGCCGGTTTATGCAACAGGTGCTGGCCCAGCCCCAAGCGGCGCAGCAAGTAGGCGGCACGTTCCTGGCGCTCGGCGGCAGTCATGGCGGTATAGAGTGCCGGAATGACCACATTTTCGCTGGCCGTTAAGTAGGGCATCAGGTGGTAGCGCTGAAAAATAAAACCGATGTACTGGCTTCTTAATTGCGCCAGTTGTTCACTGTTGGCTTCGCGCGTTGGGATGTTATGAATCGACATCTCGCCCTGCGTCGGCTTATCCAGACAGCCGATGATATTCATCAGCGTCGATTTACCGGAACCAGAAGCGCCGATGATCGCCACCATTTCACCGCGCTGAATCGACAGAGAAATGTTCTTCAGCACCGCGACAGAGTGCGCGCCAGAAGTAAAATGGCGATAAATGCCCTTGAGCTGGATCAGCGGCCCCACGCCCGCCTGAGCAGGGTTATGGCTCATGGGTCGCTCCCGATGGCGCACCCATCAGCACCACCTGATCACCCTGAGCTAACCCCTCTTTCACTTCAGCATATTGACCATTGCGCAGGCCAAGGGATACCCAGCGAGTCGCTATCTGTTTGCCGTTAACCACCTGCACTCGATAGCGCTTATTCGGCTGCTGTTCACCCAGCGCGGAGAGTGGCACGCGCAACACACTCTTCGCCTGCGCGGTGATAATAAACACCTGTGCCGTCATTGAGGTACGCAACAGCCGCTCGTGGTTGGCGATATTAAATATGCCAGTGTAATAGATAGCCGAGGGTTGCTGGTTGGGCTGCTGTCCGGCGCTATCTTCGCGCAAACTCTCCGCTGACGCTTCCTGAATAGCATCCATTTGGCTTTCATAACGGCGCTCAGGATCGGCTACCACATAGAACCATAACGGCTGCCCGACACTAACTTTCAGAATATCGGTTTCGGAAATGCGGGTATGTACCTTCATGGTATCGACATTCGCCAGTACCAGAATGGTGGGTGCACTTTGTGAGGAGACAATGGTTTGCCCCTCTTTGGTGACGATGCCCAGCACTTCGCCATCAATGGGTGCCATGATGCGCGTAAAGGCCAGATTGGCTTTGGCGGTTTCCATCGCCATTTGGCTCTGCACAATCAAGGCTTCATTAACGCGTAACTGCGCCACTTGGCTATCATATTGCGCCTGCGCTTTTTCCAGGGTGCTTTGCATACCTGAACCCTCTTTTATCAAGGTCTGCTGGCGGCGAAGCTCCAGTAAATATTGGCGTAACAGTGCCTGCGCGGCCTGTTTCTGCGCCTGCGCACTCTCTAATTCAGCTCCGGTTTTACGTAATTCGTTCTGCTGTAACGTGGGGTCGATCTCAGCCAGCAACTGGCCTCGGGTCACGCGGTCGCCCTGCTTGACATAAAGTTTGGTCAACTGCCCGTTGACTTGCGCACCAACATTGACTTGCAATGAGGGTTTTAAGCTGCCGGTTGCCATGACATTTCTTTCAATATCACCGCGACCAATGGTTTCAGTTAATGGTGGTGCGACCTGCTGGCTATCCGATAACCACAGCGCAACCCCAGCGCCCACCACCAACAGCAGCACAATCAGCAGGATCAGCGCTAAGCGCCCTGTTTTGCTCGTCATATTGATGCGCATCAGTTAACCGCCGCTGGGGTGAGGTGGTTTGAGGTCACCGATTGAGAGAAACGCACCAGTTGGCCGTCGTGCAAGCGGAAAACCCGATCAAACATCGGCAGTACACTGTCACTGTGGGTTACGGTTATCAGTGTTTTCTGATATTCGCGGCAGTGAGCCAATAGGGTCTGCATCACCTGATGGGCGGTCTCTTCATCCAGATTGGCGGTGGGTTCATCCAGCACCAAAACCGAACAATCGCTGTACATCGCGCGGGCCAGTAATAACCGCTGGCGCTGCCCTAAAGAGAGCGCGGCGTGACTTTCACGCACCAGTGCACTAAGGCCGCCCGGTAATCTATCGATGACCGAGGTTAATTGCAGCCCTTGCAGTGAGCGCTCAATACGTTGGCGCTTATCCGCATCTAACTGACCATCAAACAGGGTGATATTTTGTAATACCGAGGCGTTGAACAGGATGTCCTCCTGACTTTGCAGGAAGAACAGTGCGTGGGCCTGCTGAAAATCAACCGCTTCGCCATCGACCAACACCTGCCCTTGCTGTGGTGGCATCAATCCCGCCATCACTTTCAGCAAGGTGCTCTTCCCGGCACCGGACTCACCGATGATCGCCACACTCTCTCCACGGGTCAGTGACAGTGACAAATCGCGCAATACTGGCTGGCTGGCGTCGTAGGCAAAACGGATATGCTGGTAATCCAACTGGCGGGTAAACGCCGGGATCGCCGGAGGAATCGACGAGCTGTTTTCAGGCGGCGTTGATTGCCCCGCCGGGAACAGATCACGGGCGCGGATATCAATCACATGTAATTGGTTTTTCTGCAAAATCGCATAAAAAATCTTGGTGATATATGAGGTGAAAATTTCGCGCACAAAACTGTAGGCAAAAAACTCGCCCAAGCTGAGGGTGCCCTGCTTCAACATCGGCAGAGCCAGCAGCATAAAGAACACCATTTCGAGGCTGCCGATCAGTTGATAGAGGCTGTTTTTGACCTGATCGTAGATTTTTTTCTTCTGTAGTGCGCTGAACAGTGACAGCGCCAGACCGGCAAACACCCCTTGCCGTTGGCTGGCTAAACCGGCAGATTTAATGGTGGAGAAGCCCTGAATGGTTTCTAAAATGAAATCACTTTGCTCAGCGCCTTTGACCTGCAACTGCTGGGTGTAATAGCGGTCACGGTAGATGGCCCAAATACTGATAAGCCCCATCAACATCACGCCAACCGCAGAGACCATCGCCAGCAATGGGCTCATATAGCACATCACGGCTAATGCAATGGCGCCGATAATCCAGTCGGTGCGCAGGCCATTATCCAACTCAATTTTTTGGGTAGCGGCCATTTGCCAGTTCGAGAAGCGGCTGAAGATATCGCCCGGTGCCCGCTTATCAAAGAAGTTGAGTGAATGGCTGAGCAGACGGGCGAAACCCGCGACGCTATTGAGCACCACGAACTGCTTGATGTAGCGCTCGGTGATGTACCGCACACAGAAAGCGAGTGAGGTGGAGACCACAAAGGCCAGCAGAAAATAGAAGTAGGGGAACTCTTTATCGCCCGCAGAGGAGAACACATCATTGATAGCGCTGCTGACCATGGTCGGCATGATAAATAGCGTCAGGGAGATCAAAAACGCCAGCGTCATCAGCCAGTAGATACCACGAACACTCGCGGTCTCTTTTAGGCTCATGCAGTCGAGTGCACTAAGTCGCTTGCTGTGCTCCATCTTCTTCACCGCTTCAGGCGAGGCTGGAGTTTCGGGGTCCAGCACCAGTGCATAGCCGCTGATTTCTGCTTTTAGGGCATCCATCGGCAGTAGCTGCTGCCCGATCGCCGGATTCATCACGCAGACATAGTTACCTTTACGGTAAGCGAGCAGCACATAGTGGCTCGCACCGTAGTGCAAAATGGCCGGCAGCGGAATAGCTGACAGCTCTTGATGCTCAAACACCACCGGATAAGCGGGTATCGCCAGCTCAGACAAAATAGTGCACAGTGTGGCCAGTGAGGTGCCATGCTGTGAGGCAGGATAGCGCTCCCGCAAGCTTTCCAACGGTGCATTGATGCCCTGCGTCTGTGCCAGCATCGAGATACAGGCCAAGCCGCATTCATTGGTTTCGCTTTGAAAAACTTGCGTCGGGATTATCTTTTCCATTTTCTACTATTCTTGATGAGTGACATTATTCATTAATAAAAAATAACGAATGCGAGTGCCATAACAGCCAATCCTGTGGATGCTGCTTCATTGACGTTTCGATCAATTCAGGTAATCTCTTTTTGACTTCCCGTGCGCTAAGTGCAGGGTAAATATGGATTTTTATCCCTTTGTCGTAATACAGGTAATAAAAAACCACCTGTGCCGACAGTGCTCTGGCAATGCGAATAATGCCACTGTGCAAATTGGCGGCTCGGTTAAACAGCTGGCAGGGCATTTTGGCGGTTTCTGCCATCTGGTTATTGATGGTGTAATCCGGCGTAATATCCGGAAAAACCATGATATTTCGCTTATGCTCAGCCGCTTCCATAATGGCGTCCATCAGGTTACCGGCAATCGCCCGACTATCAGCATGAATGGAGCAATAAGAGATATTCACCCCACCCATTTGCCGCGCCTGCTCTTCATAAGCCTCAGCGCTAGCCGAGACCACAACTGTCGCCTGCCCCGGATAAGCCCCGGCGCCCACCATGCCGGCGAGCACATCCGAAACCATGTGCAGTGGTGCCAAAACAACCGGTGAACCGGCGGCGTGCAGTGCGCTGACCTGACAGTCCAACTGCTGGGTACAGGCAGCCAACTGCGCTAAAATCCGCCGATTCTGCCCATAGGTTGCCGCCAACTCCAACACCTGACGCCGCTGTGCGGTGCGAATAAAATGGTGCGCCGACGGGCTTTTCTGACCGGCCAATAAGCATTGGCTATTGGCCGCCGCCACATGGGCCAGATTCTTCTGCCGCCGTGGCACCAAACCGAAAGCCCGGCGCAGAGCACCGAGCATCAGTAGAAAGCGATAATCACCGTGCCGTAATAGCCAGATAGCCAGTTGGGCCTGCCTGCGGGTGAATGCTTGCCCGCTAAAAGCCAGCTTATCCAGCTGGTTTCTCCAGGCAAAATAACCCCATACGGCTAGCAGTCTCATTATTTCTCCAGCTCCTTATCGTGCTCGAGCAATGACAAGAGGTGATCCGAGAATGCCGGGAACTCACGATCCTGCAACGCTATCCATTTTTTGCCGACAATAAAGGTCGGGGTGGCGTCAATTTTGTAGTGCGCCGTCACCGCCGTCATATAAGCGATTAGCGCTTTGGCTTCTGCAGACTGGCTTGCTTGCTGATATTTGCCGACATCGATGCCATTAGCTTTCAACCAGTTCTCGAGTTGGCTGTTATCGCTGAAATCGATGTTATCTTCGAGTACCGCTTTGTAAGCACTTTGCCGATGCTGCGACTCAATGCCCATCACCGATAATGTGGCGAACATTGGCGCGAAACGCCCCAGCCCCGTGGTTTTATCACTGCTGATATGTAGGCGAATAAAGCGGCTGCCCTCTGGCATACGTTTTTCTAATTGGGCGACGTTCTCTTCATTAATGGCGCAGTAATGGCAGCCATAGGAGAAGATTTCAATAATTGTTTTATCGTCTTTGATTGGGCTGTTTGCAACTTCACTTTCGCTGACAGAAAACAGCGTTTCCTGAGTATCTTGATTAAGCACGAAATAGTGAAAATAGGCTGTTGTTATCAATGAAGAAATAAGGATAACCAACAGTGTGTAACCGATAAAAAATCCCTTATTTCTAAATATACTGTTTTTTGTCGACATATCGTTTTTTATAGACATAAAGGTGTATTCACATTCAAGGTTCAGGTAAAGACATAAACAGGTGTTAAATCATATTTATGTCGGCTTAAACTCGTGTTTCTTAGCATTCAGTTAATGCGAAAATTCTTGAATCTGAAAATCGATTACGCATTAATAAAAAATAAAGCAGGCAAGCACAGTCATTCGCCCTGCACTTGCCAGAGGTATCGTTAAATATCAATAGAAATTAACGAAGACTTAAAGCCACATCTTATTTGCAGTTAGCAACATTAGAAGGTGCAACTGTACGGCTAACAACTTTACCGTGTTTGTCAGTACAAGTCGTGATTGCCTGACAAGTTAAAGTGGTGCTACCAGTCAACCACTCAAAAGTATCTTTACAAGTAGTCCCAGTACCGCCAACGATTGTATTGGCATCAGCCAGGTTCATTTTTTTCATGAGTTTTTCCTTAAAGAAAAAATAAAAAATTACAGCCTATTATTTAATAGCCCATTGAAGTATGCGTTTTTAGCTATAGATTTAAATCTTAATAACCAACCACCAAAACACAGTGGATTTATACTATATAAACGCAATGAATTACAACTCAAAAATAACATTTATTCATTTTAAAATAACACACAAATAAATTCCGAGCGGGTACGCCATTATATTTAAATAACAGTTAAACACCTCGATTTATGAAACTTAAAATAGCGCATTTGAAACGCTATTTTATCTTCATAATAATCACGCACTCAGATTAAGAGTGCATATAATTCTATATTTAGAGGTATGACATAATCACCACTCCACTTCCGCTAAATGTGCCCGCGTCAGGTAATGCTGGCGCATGAAGTGTTGATTCAATCAGGAAAGGGGTGTTTCCCACCGCAGCGGTTACCGTGACACCGCTGGACAGGTCTTGCCCCGACACTTTCAATGTCGAGGTCAAATTCCCATTTTGTCCAAGATTGATACTTTTGCCACCCACCAGTGTCAATATCACTGATGTTCTGGCGGTGCAGTTGATAATCAATGGCTCAGTTTTTATTGCACCATCAACAGATTGCTGATTAAGCGAACCATGATTGATATAGACATCACCGGTGACTTCACAGGTCTCAGGTGTTGGTGGAACCGCGCCGCAGTAGGAGCCGGGAATGACTCTACCGGTGAGATTTCCATCATTAGATCCTTGCCAATACATCACACCAAAGCAGCTGCCAACAGCACGTAATGGATCAGGTGTCACGGTGCCCCAACTTCCTGATACTCCATTTTTAGCCACAAAAGCTGCTCTCATCATCTCCGCAGTCGCCCCCTGCGAAACAATAACCCGGGTCAGGGCATTGGATGGGTTACCACATATTTCAGCATTCGCCGCTGTCGAGTAGTGACATATCGCCACAGAACAAGATGCAGCCGTACAAAGTACCCCCTGCATCTCCTCAGTCGGCCAGGCGAATGTCCCCTGATATTGGGTTCCCACTCTTGTTTGGGTAGAAACCCAGGCACTGGCCTGGCTATAGAGCGGCAATAAGAACAGCACGCAAGCTATTAGCCAGCAATATCCAGTATTCGATCGCATATTAGGCTGTTCCATTTATTTAAGTTCCATTGTCCTATCAGCATTCGTGCTGTTGATAATAAATTTCAGCGGCAACAACTTGGCGTTGGAATAACATCAGGCGGGAGAACTCACCGCTCAATAGTATTGCAAGCTAAATGTAGCAACTGCATTAAACTCACCGCGCTTAATCGTGCGCTGGGTAATGGCATCTGGCTCACCCTGAACATAAGCTTTCAGAGTAATAATATTGCTATCCGCGTTTAGTGAAATATCTTCACTGGCCTGGTCTAGAGGTAGGGGTCTACCCGCCAATGTTTCGATACCAATACCTATTCCCATATCAGCATCAGTAACCGACAATAACCCCGGTAATTTAAGATTATTGTTACCGGTAAACATTATCTTGGCGGTATTACCCAAACTGATATCACAATCGACCAGATGAATTTGAAATTGCTTACCTAAAGTACGTTGATTCGAATACAGATATTTATCGACCACCGTGCCAAAATTCAACGCAATAGCTTCGTCACCAGGGCGTATTGTGCAAGGCTCCGCGACTAATGCACCGTGAAAACGCATATTATCAGCGGCCCATGTTGGCATCGCCCAGACAATATTCAGCATCAGAATGCTGAATATAATTCGTTCAGGGCGCATCAACAGATTAAAATTAGCCATCATGTGATCCTATTGATAATCCACTAATAGTGTGGCGGTGGCGGCAAAGGCCCCTTCAGTTAATGTCGCACCCGGTGCCTGGACCGGTACTGCCTGAAGTACCGGCGGGTTATTTTTGTCATATGGAACACGTGTATTCAGTGTAAAAGCGGTGCCATTTTTCAGTATTCGAATACCCAGATCCGGGGTATCAGTTTGGATCGCGGCAGGATCAAATGTGGTCACAGAACCGCTAATAATCGTCAGACCCAATTCCGAACCACCGGCCGGCGTATCACAGGTGACGGTGTAGGGCACATTCTGGGTATAATTGATGCCATTAATTTTGTTCACCCCCAGATTTTCCCCGAAAGGCACATCAATGGTGTTGCCACCACTAATAATGCAAGGTGGGGGATTAATTAATGTGCCCGAGAACGTCATATTCTCGGCAAATGCCAGCGAGCCACTCAGAACCAAAACCACCGCAGCAGAAACGCGCGATATCAATACGCTGTTTTTCATTATTGATACTCCACAACCATGGTGGCTGCTGCGGTAAAAAGACCGGTTGCCAGCGCAGCACTTGTTTGTTTTATCGGTACAGCCTGCAACACAGGGATTGTCGGATAGGTAAAGTTGAATGTGCTATTGAGCGGTAATGCTTGCCCACTGCGCATCAACTTGATCCCTAAACCCGTGTTACTCGTTCTTAAATAGCTGGCGTCGAGCGCAGCGCCATCACCTTTGATGCTCATTTTCATGGCATTGGATGCTGCCGCAGTACAGTTCAGGCTATAGCTTATTGGCTTCATGTAATTAGCGCCGTCGATACGCGAAGTCAGTAGGTCATCACCAAAATCGACGGTGATCATACTGTTGCTGTTAATCACACAAGGCGGCGCAGCAAAAATATTGACCGTGACATTGACTGCCGCAACTTTATTCAGCGCCCATGCAGAGCTGCTTAACAGTGTCGTCGCGCCGATGAAGGTCATCATGACCATCGGGACCAGCCGACTAGCTATGTAGCGACCAACCGGGCCGCGACAAACAGAGCGGCGATAAACAACACTCATCCCATATTCCTTTTTCATCGTTCAGTCTGACATCCGCGCTGTCGTCTCATCTGCTCAACTAAAGCCATACCGAGATAAACAGCTATTTAACGCTTTCAACCACTGAGCAGGTGCTGCCAGTACAACCAAAGATCATTTTTGGTCGGCCACCGAAATCATTGACATAAGTCAGTACCGGTTTGCTGCCCAATGCGCCTGCGCTGACATCTAACATGCCCTGTGATTTTGGTGCGATCATCAGCGGCTTGAAGCCCGCAGCTGTTTTGCCATTTTTGCTCTCACTGGCATCAACCAGCGTGATGTAATACGGCGTCGGGTTATTCACCTGGTAGCGATCGCCCTGTCGAGTCAGCTGTACTTTTTCTTGCCACGGTGTCGCCATGTCGGCCTTTTGTGGCACGATGCTGACTGGGCGGTAAAACAGCTTGATGCGGGTTTGCAGCGCAATCTGCAAGGTATTGGCTTTTTCCGAGCGCGGTGGAATTTCACGCAAGTTAAAGTAGTAGAGCGTTTCGCGGTCTTGCGCCAACTGGCTCACCGCCGGTAACGTCTGTATTTTTAACTGGCTGAGCGCACCCGGCTCCACACGCTGAACCGGTGGAACCACCGTCAGCGGGGAGTTAATCTTGTTCCCCTGCTCATCTTCAATCCATCCCTGCGCCAGATAAGGTAATTGCTTATTCTGGTTGCTGATGTTCAGGCTGATCGACTTATCGCCGCCATTGAGGATCACCCGGGTTCTGTCCAGTGCAATCGCTGCTGTCGCCTGTTGGGCCATCAATGCCGTCACCAAAAGGGTGGCGATGCGCAGTTTGTTATTCAATTTCATTACCTTTTCCTTCGAATTAATCATGTCAGAACCTAGTGGCGCCGATCGTTTTCTATTCTCTAAACGAGCTGTTATCCGCAGGTCCATTGCTAAACCTTTCTACTGTGATACCGGGGGTTTATCCCCTTCCGTTATCGGCTGACAAGGCAACAGTAGATTCGTCAGTACTGCTGGAGTCAGTATCTTCGGAAGTGTCACGCTACATTGCGCCTTCCCATTCCAGTGCACTGACATGGTTTCACCGGCTTTGATCCCACTGAGATAAGTAGAACCATCGTCATTAACTATGCCGGTCTCTTGCTGATTTTCATTTAATACCGTGGCACCGAATGGCGGTGCTGAACCATCAGCCATGCGCAACATGGCCATCGCTTTCTCACCAGCAATCACATTAAAGCGGCGATAACCGATAGCGCCTTCAGTCAGTGTGACTTGCGCTACCGTGCCTCGGGCTTCCACGTTATCCGACAAGTTATCGATATCAATACTCGCTCGGTTGCGGTGATAACTGTTCACATCACTGACGATGGCTTTACCAAAGCGGTTGGTACGTACGGTTGAGCCATAGCCCTGAACCGGAACATCCTCCACACCTTGAGTATCAAGTAGCAGTCGCGTGCCGCCCATGACATTTGCCCGATGCAGTGCCGCACCTTCAGCCGTGACGGTAGCGCCCCCCTGAATACCTAAACCGACGGAGGAGTACTGCCCTGCCTGATAGCTGGCGTTGGCGTTAATATCTGCGCTATTGCCAATATGGTTATAGTTACCACTCACCAATGCGCCGCTACGTGCTACGCCGGTATTAATCTGGTAGTTGTTGTGAGCATCCGGACGATTGGCGTATCCGACTCGATGCGTATTTTCACCACTACTGACTGACGCGCTATAACTCAAGGTTGCGTTGTTGCCAAATGGCATAGATAAGGACAAGTACATGCCGTCATCATTGCTGTCGTTATACCGGTTACGGAAAGCAGACAGTGACAGACTGACATTCTTGAATTTACCCACGTCAAAATAGCGAGCTAATGAGAGGTTATAGCGGTCATTCGCCGAACGATCCCAGTAGGTCTGATGGCTATAGTTCAGATAAGCACTTAACCCCAGATCACGGAACTGCTGGTTGAAGCTGATGGTATACATCTCTTTATTGCCGCCAACTCTGTCGCCGCGATATCGCGCATCGAGATACTCGGTCATGCTCATAAAGTTACGTTCAGAGAAGCGGTAGCCGGCAAACGTCACCTGGCTGCCCGTTTCCTGGAAGTTTTTCGAATAGTTGACTCGGTAAGAGCCACCACTCAAGGTGCCTTGATCCGGCAAGTTGGCCCACGATTGAGTCATATCAACCGATACAGCACCAAACTCCATCAGATCACGCCCCACCCCCATGGATGCGGCTTGATATTCATTTTCACCGCTGATCCCACCACCAAACAGTGACCAACCGTTATTGATCCCCCAAGAGAACTCCCCGGTGGCAAATGCTGGCCCTTCAGCCCGATGCCCAATATTCGAGGGCTTACCGGCGGCAACTCTATAGCGCACCATGCCGGGGCGAGTCAGGTAAGGAATACTGGCGGTATTGACCTGGAATTGCTGGACTTGGCCATCAAGCTCCTCCACCCGCACATCCAACGCCCCAGAAACAAAACTGTTCAGGTTCTGAATACGGAATGGGCCAGCGGCGACCAACGTTTCACTCAACACACGTCCTTGTTGACTGACAATGACCCGCGCATTGGTACGAGCAACACCCATAATTTCAGGTGCATAACCGCGTAAGTTCGGCGGTAACATGTTGTCATCAGTGACCAGACTGGCACCGCTAAAGCGGAAGCTGTCAAAAATCCCTGAGTTGAGAAAATCCTCACCCAGCGTCAACTTGGCACCCAAACTCGGTATCGCACGGTAGGCGTAATAACGACTCCAATCCCATTGGCGTTCAGTGGGTGAACCGGAAGCCTGCTCGATACGCGTCTGCCAATCAGCACGGAACCGCCAGGCACCAACGTTGGCCCCAGTAGTACCGTTACCGCTCAAACTGTTGTTATTGGTATTATTCGTCTGCTGACGGTTCAATTGCCCCAACAGGTTATAGTCGAAAAGCACCCCAGGAATCCCCTCTTCCCAACGAGAAGGCGGGTCCCAATCTGGCTCGCTGTACTCCAACCAAGCTTGCGGCACACTCAGGTAGAGTGATGAGGTCGCCAGATCACCTTGCACAGTCAAACCGGGCAAGCTGCTGATATCCAGACACTCGCCATTGCGCCACCAGGTCAGCTTATGGAGGTTCTCTTCTTTCAGCGCCAGCAACTCAACCAACTCGGGTGATAAACACGCCTCACTAATTTTTGGATCTTTCTCAGAGGCGTAGAACACCACAGGCTGCTCGTTGAGCTCCTGCTTATTCATATGAACTAATAAGTTATAACTCCCAGGCATGATATAACCACGCTGGGAGAATTGGCTCAGATCGATATTGGCGCGATCCTTGGTATCCAACACATCGGTATTAAACTGAATATCATCGCTGGCTGACACGCCATAGGCATTGCCACTTAACGCAACTGCAATCAAAATGCGTAATAAACCGCTACGGGCAATACCGTGGGTGATGGAACGAGCGGATACCATGGGATATGTCACCTTACTCATTGAAATCAGTAATAATCCAATTTGAAACGAACACTGGAGTAATAGTTTCCAGCACGCAGCATCTTGCCATTGCCCACTAACCGCAGGGCATAATTGAGTCTCATATCATCAGTAGGGATAATATTAATTTCCGGTGACGGCACACCTGGAGTAGAAGCATTGCCTTTATCATCAATGATTTGCATTGCAACTCCCTCGGCTTCACCGTAAACCGCGAAATTATTGCCATCCGCCGCACCATCAAATGACACCGTAAAATGCTGCCGATTAGACTTATCGGGATCCGCATGAACTAACGTGCAATCCAGTAAGCGAATCGCAAACGGGTGCTCATTCCCCACGCCATTCTCAACCAACTGACCAATCGGCATAATCGCCATATCGATGGTCTGCTCCAGACTTCCTGGGTCTATCGCGCAAGATGTGTCAGTAATACTTCCTTCCATACTCACGTAGCCCAAATCTGTCTTCATGGGATCAGCCATTGCAGAAACACTAATCAATGACGCCATTAGTAAGGAGGGAGGCACTAGCAAAAAAAATGACCTGGACATAAATCACCTAGCTCATCCAACACGTATCTTTCTCAAGATAAAAAGACATGCGGATAAATCCGCATGTCCAATTAAAAAAGGGGTGCTTATTGGTAAGCCAACATGAAGTTAGCTACGCTTGAGAAGCTACCTGGTTTGATGGCGTCAGAAGCAGTGCTGCCCTGCAGGTAAGCAGAGAAAGCCAAGGTGTTGTTGCCAGTGATCAGAGTCTGTTCAGCAGTTGCATCACCCAGAGTAACAACAGAGCCAGTACCATCAACGATGGCAATACCAGCGCCTTCAGCCAGACCAACGATACCCAGCAGGCCAGGGACTGCAGCTGATTCTGCACCGCTAAAAGTAGTGGTTACTGTTTTCAGAGTAGTGGTATCGCAGTTTTCCAGTTTGATGTCGAAATCATGGGAAGAAGAACGACCACCATTCTGCAGAGCTACGTTAGAGATCTGACCCATTTCAACAGTCTGAGAATCAGAACCTGCTGCGATTGAGCATGGCGCATCAATGATAGAACCATTGAAAGTCACAGTACCTTGACCTTGATCTGCTGCGTTAGCTACAGAAGCAAAACCTAATACCAAAGCTGCTGCCAAGATCGTTTTATTCAGTTTCATTACGTAATTCCTTTATACACAATTTAAGTTTTGCAAGTTCACCTACCTTAATAGACTCAAGGTAAATACCGCATCGAAGTAGTTGAAACATAAGAACTCATACATCTTATTTTCGTTAAAATACGAAGAAATAAGTCGCAGACAACAGAGAGCTATAGATTCAACATGCAGACATTGAAAGACGCCTGCATTTTAAAAAAACCTTTAAATAACGTTTAAGACCTTTTTGTTCGACGCAGATAATACAAATATAGATGCTCACTTCATAGGTAATTAATTCAAAAAATCAAAATTCAGAGTGTTTAACTTAATTAATTACACTTACCAATTAATCTCGATAAGATTGATCGATAAACACCACACCTTCGATACTTACCACTATCAAAAATGACATGTCGACACATTAGATCGCTAAAAGTCATTTTTTCGAAATTAACGATTGCTTATTCCATAAGTCAAATTATAATCGACATTAAATCCTCAAGACCTTAATTCCAAAAGCAGAAAAAGCTTAGCATCGATAAAACCCAGACTTAATAACAGCTTAAAACTCAAAAAAACACTTGGATCTAAAGCCATGAAAATCACCACAACACATTGAAATACATGAATAAAAAATAGCAAAATCAAAACTTTATTTTATTGAAGAATAAAGGTGGATTGTTTTCTTATACCTTTGAGAATGGTATTTATTTGGTGCTAAAATCCGGATTAATTATTAATTTTCGCACTCTGATTTATGGCCGTTAAATAAAAATTACAAAAACAATATAAAATAAATAAGACGAGACCTTAATGCCTGTAAGAACTATCCTTTAAATTTGTAGGAAAATACCTACCCGCACGTAGGAAATACAAATAAAGAATAGAGAATGTAAGAAATAAAAAACAAGACATCCTTAATAAAGATATTGCATGAGGAAAAATCAATGAAACCTAAGAATCAACGTAAAGAAGAAGTCATGGAAATCTTGGCAGAAACATGTCATGTATTGAAAGAACAATTTAATGAGTCTGTACCACCCGTGGATAGTTGGCCAAAAACCCGAGAGTTGGCTGATAAAGCACAATTAGATATTTATACCGCAAGATTGGTATTAATGAAGTTGGTTGATGAGAACAGAGCCAAGATGTCAGAAACAAAAGTGCTGAATTCATTACGCTGGTTTATTGCTCAGCCCGCAGAAAAATAGAGACGGTCTCCCTAACGGGTATAGTGGCTGAGTGCGCTGATAAAACGTGAACCAATCATTGTGTCATGTTTTGTTCGATATAAAAGTAACCTATTGATAGATAATGAAACTCTGCTTACCCAAACCAATAAAAAATGCCCTCCCAGCGAAAGGGAGTCACCCTATTGTTATCGCGATCATCGCCATAACCTTTATTGCCATGATGCACTATGAGATCAATAGAGGCGGTGCCGGGCTTCATCTCCCCACCAACATTGTCATTTGGGCCATGATGGCGCTACTGACGATGGCACTCTATTGGCCACGCCAAGAAGCGGGCCATGCCCTGAACTCTCCGGGCTATCTGTGGCTACTATCCGGGGCGCTGATGATGAGTATTCCTGGACTATTTCCCGCCTCCTTGCAGCACCCAGGGGCTTGGTTACCGCGCATTTTGGGTTTGTGGGGCGGGATAATAGTGCTGTTTGGGCTATTTCGCCTGAAGCTGAACACAGGTGCGCGACAAGTGTGGTTGATGCTCATCCTCTTGTCCGCTTGGGGGCAGGCCATGCTGGCCCTACTGCAATTATTTGTTTTTACATCCAATAACTGGATGGAGTTCGATATTGCACAGCGCCCTTATGGCATCTTTCAGCAAACTAACGTGCTGGCCAGTTATCTGGCAACGGGTTATGCCATCGCCGCCTATCTGTTTATGGTCTCGGGCAGCCGAGCCGTACGCGGTGTCAGCACACTGAGCCTACTGGTTTTCCCTGGCTTATTGATGCTACTGCAATCGCGGATCGGCTGGGTCGGTGGAGTCTCAACCTTACTCTTGCTTTCGCTCTATTACTGGCGTCAGCGGCAAATCGCCTGGCTGTGGTTATCGAGCCTGATAAGCATACTGGCCGCCCTTTATCTGTTAAGCCAATTGAGTGAGAACTTGCTGCTCGCCAAAGAAGCCAGTAACCGCGAGCGCGGGTTAATCCTCAAATATACCTGGCACATGATACAGCAGCACCCCTGGCTAGGCTGGGGTTACGGTAGCTTTGAGTCTGCTTTTGCACAAACACTGGCGCAAGCCGGGCAAGTTCCGCATCACTTTATTTTCCCTTCTCACCCCCATAATGAAGTGCTGTATGGCTGGGTTGAGGGTGGCATCGTGACACTGATAGGAGTGTTGCTACTCGCTATCGGCTATGTAAAACCACTGTTGATGCAGCCCAAAGCGGTGTTCCCGTTGTGGGTACTCACTTTGCCGATCGCGTTGCATCTGATGACCGAGCTGCCTCTTTATCAATCCGCCGCCCACTGGCTGGTGCTTATTCTACTTGGCCGATTGATGATCCCGGAAAACATGTTGGTGGCAGCCACTACGCCCCTCGTGCGATGGCAGCGTGGGCTGCACTACATCGTCATTTTATCCGCACTATGTACTCTGCTATTTATGATGACGGGCTACAAAACTGGCCGGGTGCTAACAGTGGCCGAAAGAGATGGGCTAGTTGATATGCGGCCATTAAATACGCTGACAAATCCCTACATTCAATGGGAAAGGTATGAGTACAACCGCCATATCAATCTGTTACTGCAATTTAACCAGCACCAAGATCCTATGTTGCTGACGCAGTTTAGTGCATGGGCAGAACAGTACATTCAGCTACACAATGATCCGAATGTTTATCTAAGTCTCATCATGATTAACCAGTATCAGAACAATGTTGCTCAAGCCAATCGCCTGTACCAAACGGCAAAAACTCTATTCCCCGGCAACCCCGCTTTTAAATAACATTTTGAAAAATATTACGTTAGAATTTTATAGCCTCTAAATTTAGGGGCTGAACTGCATCATTGCGAGGGTTCTCGAATTTTTACCTATGTCAGTTTTCAGGCCACTGGGCTAGTATGTTGACTGGAAAAAGGACTTAACTAGAAAACATAAAACGCATGAATAATCCTGATAAACTCGATAGCCACACCCCAATGATGCAGCAGTACCTTCGACTCAAAGCCCAGCATCCGGACATACTGCTGTTCTACCGGATGGGGGATTTTTATGAGCTGTTTTACAGTGATGCGAAGCGCGCCTCACAACTGCTGGATATCTCATTGACTAAACGGGGTGCTTCCGCCGGTGAGCCGATTCCCATGGCCGGTGTCCCCTATCATTCGATTGAGCCATATCTGGCGAAACTGGTTCAGTTAGGTGAATCAGCGGCTATCTGTGAGCAAATCGGTGACCCGGCAACCAGTAAAGGGCCGGTTGAGCGTAAAGTCGTGCGGATAGTGACGCCGGGAACAGTCAGTGATGAGGCTTTACTCCAAGAGCGACAGGATAATCTGCTGGCGGCTATTTGGCAGGATGCCCGTGGATTTGGCTATGCGACCCTGGATATCAGCTCTGGCCGCTTCCGGGTTGCAGAACCTGACGATATTGAAACCATGGCCGCCGAGCTGCAACGCACCAATCCCGCCGAGCTGTTGTATCCAGAGAATTTCGAGCAGATGTCGCTGATTGAGCAGCGCCATGGCTTACGCCGCCGCCCATTGTGGGAGTTTGAGTTGGAAACCGCCAAACAGCAGCTTAATCTGCAATTCGGCACACGCGACTTAATCGGTTTTGGTGTTGAGCAAGCCCATCAGGCATTACGTGCCGCGGGCTGCCTGCTGCAATATGTCAAAGATACCCAGCGCACCTCCTTACCCCATATCCGTGGTTTAACCATGGAGCGTCAGCAAGATGGCATTGTTATGGATGCCGCCACCCGCCGTAATCTCGAACTAACCCTTAATTTATCTGGCGGGACAGAGAATACGCTGGCGGCAATTCTTGATTGCAGTGTGACCGCCATGGGTAGCCGAATGCTGAAACGCTGGCTCCATATGCCCGTGCGCGATATCAAGGTGCTAACGGATCGCCAGCAAGCCATTGGCGGCCTACAAGATATTACCGCTGAGCTGCAAACCCCGCTGCGCCAGGTGGGTGATTTAGAACGTATTTTAGCACGTCTGGCACTACGCACCGCCCGTCCACGAGATCTGGCCCGTATGCGTCATGCTTTTCAGCAATTGCCGGAGATCCATCGTTTACTGCAACCGGTCGATGTTCCTCATGTACAAAATCTGCTATCACAAGTCGGCCAATTTGATCAGTTACTCGACTTGCTGGAGCGGGCCATTGTTGAAACGCCGCCAGTATTGGTGCGCGATGGTGGCGTTATTGCACCGGGCTACAATGCCGAGCTGGATGAGTGGCGAGCATTGGCCGATGGCGCGACCGACTATCTGGATCGGCTGGAAATTCGCGAACGTGAGAAGTTGGGTCTGGATACGCTAAAAGTGGGCTTCAATGGTGTCCATGGCTACTACATTCAGGTGAGTCGCGGTCAGAGTCATCTGGTTCCCATTCATTATGTCCGCAGACAAACACTGAAGAATGCTGAGCGCTACATTATTCCTGAGCTGAAAGAGTATGAAGACAAAGTTCTGACCTCTAAAGGTAAAGCGCTGGCGATTGAAAAAGGGTTATACGAAGAGATTTTCGATCTGCTATTGCCACACCTGTCCGAATTGCAAACCAGCGCCAATGCGCTGGCTGAGTTGGATGTGCTGTCGAATCTGGCGGAAAGAGCAGAAACACTCAACTACAGTTGCCCGACCCTGAGTGATAAACCGGGGATCAAAATTATCGGTGGCCGCCATCCGGTGGTTGAGCAAGTGTTGAGCGAGCCCTTTATCTCTAACCCGCTAACGCTATCACCACAACGACGTATGCTGATCATTACTGGCCCGAATATGGGGGGTAAAAGCACCTATATGCGCCAAACAGCACTGATTGTGCTGCTGGCCCACATGGGGAGTTATGTACCTGCGGATCAGGCCACTATTGGCCCGATTGATCGCATCTTTACCCGCGTTGGTGCGGCGGACGATCTGGCATCAGGCCGCTCTACCTTCATGGTGGAAATGACAGAAACAGCCAATATCCTGCATAACGCCACCGAGCAAAGTTTGGTGTTAATGGATGAAATTGGGCGCGGCACATCAACTTATGATGGCTTATCACTGGCCTGGGCCTGCGCTGAAAATCTGGCTAGCCGCATTAAAGCAATGACGCTGTTTGCCACCCATTACTTTGAGCTAACTACCCTGCCGGAAAAAATGGAGGGCGTGGTAAATGTACACCTTGATGCATTGGAGCATGGGGAAACTATCGCTTTTATGCACAGTGTACAAGATGGCGCAGCCAGTAAAAGTTATGGTTTGGCGGTTGCAGCACTGGCCGGTGTGCCGCGAGATGTGATCAAGCGGGCACGGCAGAAGTTGAAAGAGCTGGAGTCGCTCTCCAATAGTGCCGCGGCGAGCAAAATTGATGGTTCGCAACTAACGCTGCTCAATGAAGAGACGCCACCCGCCGTTGAAGCATTAGAAGCACTAGACCCCGATTCGCTGTCACCTCGTCAGGCACTGGAGTGGATTTACCGCCTGAAAAGCATGGTATAGCGCCCATAATAAATATCCTCCGGCATAGCCGGAGGTTTTTCATATGCGCCTATAAGGCTCTCTTACCTGCCGCGCCCTAACAGGCGCATCGCGATCTGACATTTGCATCACAATTCGTTACTTACGGCCCGTAAACGGGCTACCCGGATAGGGGATCGACAACTGCTCACCCATTTTATCCTCTTCCAGTTGGTGTTTTATGTATTCTTGTATCCTGGCTGTATTTTTACCCACCGTATCAACGTAATACCCTCGACACCAAAACTCCCGGTTACGATATTTGAACTTCAAATCGCCAAACTGCTCATAAAGCATCAGGCTACTCTTTCCCTTTAGGTATCCCATAAAGCCCGACACACTCATCTTGGGTGGGATTTCCAGAAGCATATGGATGTGATCCACACAACATTCCGCTTCCAGAATATTCACGTTCTTCCATTCGCACAGCTTTCTTAAAATACTGCCAATCGCTTTGCGCTTTTCCCCGTAGAACACCTGTCTTCGGTACTTCGGCGCAAATACTATGTGATATTTACAGTTCCATCGCGTGTGCGCTAAGCTCTTTTCGTCCCTCATAGGGACCCCCTTTTGATTTCTTGTTGAACGTTTGCAGTTGCCAGACCGCAAACTGTTTTAACAAATCAAAAGGGGTTTTTATAACTGACTCAAAGCTGAAAGCTTTACGGAACCCCCAGCCTAGCTGGGGGTTTTCTGTGCACAAAAAAACGGTGAACATCAGTTCACCGTTTTTGTGTTTTATCGGAATAACGCTCTATACCCTAAAGACAATCTGAAGTATGACGGGTATCTCTATTCGCGAAACAGCGCCTCAATACTTAAACCTTGAGTTTGCAGAATTTCCCGCAGACGGCGCAAGCCTTCAACCTGAATCTGGCGGACACGTTCGCGTGTCAAACCAATCTCCCGGCCAACGTCTTCTAACGTTGCGGCTTCGTATCCTAACAGACCAAAACGACGGGCCAATACTTCGCGCTGTTTTGCATTCAATTCAAACAGCCATTTGACGATACTTTGTTTCATATCATCATCTTGCGTTGTATCTTCTGGACCGTTTTCATTCTCGTCAGAGAGAATATCCAACAAGGCTTTCTCTGAGTCGCCGCCTAAAGGCGTATCAACAGAAGTGATACGTTCGTTGAGGCGTAACATACGGCTCACGTCATCGACCGGCTTGTCGAGTTGCTCAGCAATCTCTTCAGCGCTCGGTTCATGATCCAATTTATGAGAAAGTTCTCGGGCGGTACGCAAATAAACGTTTAATTCTTTAACGATATGGATAGGTAAACGTATGGTTCGGGTTTGATTCATAATTGCCCGTTCAATCGTTTGACGAATCCACCATGTAGCATAAGTGGAGAAACGAAAACCGCGTTCAGGATCAAACTTTTCCACCGCCCGGATCAGGCCGAGGTTACCCTCCTCAATCAGATCCAGCAGCGCTAAGCCGCGATTGCTGTAACGACGAGCGATTTTCACCACCAACCGCAAGTTACTTTCAATCATACGCCGACGTGAAGGCACATCTCCGCGCAATGCACGCCGGGCAAAATAAACCTCCTCTTCTGCGGTCAGCAGTGGCGAATAACCAATCTCACCAAGGTAGAGCTGTGTTGCATCCAGCACGCGCTGGGTAACGCCTTGCGCCAACAGCTCATCTTCCGCTAACTCGCTTTCAGTAGGTTCATCTTCTACTGATGCTTTTTCATCGAAAATTTCAGTTTCCGTACTGTTTTCATCAAAATCAGCATCTTCATGCAACTCGTTAACTTTCAGCGTATTTTGGCTCATATGCTGCTCCTACCCGTGAATCCGGCGAGCAGAATACAGCGTATTCTGCCCAATCTATCGCTGCGGAAGGTAACGCAGCGGGTTTACGGATTTCCCCTTGTAACGAATTTCAAAGTGCAATCTTACTGAACTGGTTCCGGTGCTACCCATGGTGGCTATTTTTTGACCCGCCTTCACTTCTTCTTGTTCCCGGACCAGCATTGTATCGTTGTGAGCGTAGGCGCTCAGGTAATCATCATTGTGTTTGATGATGATTAGATTACCGTAACCACGCAGTGCGTTCCCAGCATACACAACCCGCCCATTTGCTGTAGCGAAGATTGGTTGCCCACGAGAACCGGCGATATCAATCCCTTTATTGCCCCCTTCGGAAGCAGAGAAGCTATCGATCGTTTTACCCTCAGTTGGCCATTTCCAGCTACTAACTGGACCCCCATTGCTGGTTGGATCACTGATGGGACTGCTTGGCGCAGTAACAGGTGCGGTTGTCGCGGCAACTGCCCCTGACGCTGGTAACATTTTACCAACATTCTGTTTACCCGAGTTTCCAGAATACGCGCTAGTTGGTTGAGAATCAACCGTTGTAGTTGTGTTCTGAATATTTGACGGCGGTTTTGCTATTCCGCCTGATGTGGCATCAGTTGCAGCTAACATTCCACCGCCAGAGCCATTACCCAACTGAATGGATTGCCCCACATTTAGGCTATATGGCTCAGCAATATTATTTTTTGCCGCCAGATCACGGAAGTCATTTCCCGTTATCCAGGCGATATAAAACAGCGTGTCGCCACGCTTAACGGTATAGGTATCACCGCTGTAACTTCCTTTGGGGATAGTGCCATAACTGCGGTTATAAACGATGCGCTCACCCGAACTGTTGGTGTCCGAGCCATTTAGCATAGTACCTGAACGATCACCACCGACACTGCTGATTGGCGCAGAGGTTGTATTATCATTGCTACAACCTACCAACCATAAACTCATAACCGTACATGCCGCGATTCGGCGTAATGTAATCATTGGGCTTCCCGTGCTCATGCTTCCCCCATGACAGCAATAATAAGCGATGTATCAAATACAGAAGCGCGCATGCTATCAATACCACGCCTGCCATACCATAAAATTTATGTTACTGATTTTTTTGCCGATCTTTCACGTAAACCAACACGTCTCGGATGAGATAAAAGATTTAGGGCTGAATTAAAAAGATTGAGTTCAGGCCAATTCCCCTTTGACCAAGGGGACAAAGCGGACAGCTTCCACCGTTTCAATCTGAAATTCATTGTGACGGCGCTGCACACATTTCAATGTTTGAGCTAGCTCTCCGACCGGCAGAACCAATATCCCACCATCATCTAACTGCTCAAGTAATGCCTGCGGGATCTCTGGTGGTGCCGCTGTCACAATGATCGCATCAAATGGCCCGCGTGATGCCCAGCCTAGCCAGCCATCACCATGGCGGGTAGAGACATTATGCAGATCCAGCTGTTTCAGGCGGCGTTTTGCCTGCCACTGTAACCCTTTGATTCGTTCAACTGAGCAAACATGTTCGACTAAATGCGCCAGAATTGCGGTCTGATAACCCGAACCGGTGCCAATCTCCAATACCCGCGAGGTCGGCGTCAATTGCAACAATTCGGTCATTCGCGCCACCATATAAGGCTGGGAAATAGTTTGACCCGAACCTATTGGTAGAGCTGTATTCTCATACGCTTTATGCGCCAAAGCTTCATCAACAAAACGCTCGCGCGGCACCGCTTCAATCGCCTGTAACAAGCGATCGTCCTGAATACCTTGCTGACGTAACTGCATCAACAATGTTTGCATGCGTTTATTTACCATTCCCCGTCAACCTCATGAATGCTGGCTAACCAGTTTTCAACTACGTCTTGCGCCCCATAGGCGGTTAAATCAACCTGAAGTGGCGTGATAGAGACATAACCTTGCTCAATTGCCGCAAAATCTGTGTCCGGTGCCACATCAAATTTCTCACCCGGAGGGCCAATCCAGTAGAGATCTTGCCCTCGCGGGTCTTGTTGACAAAATACCTGCTCCGCTGGATGGCGGCTACCACAACGTGTTACCCGGATACCTTTAATCTCAGATAAGGGTAAATCAGGTACATTAATATTCAGTATTTTGCCGGTACGCAATGGAATATGTTGTAACGTGCGCAATATGCGGCAAGTGATCGCCGCCGCCGTCTCATAATGCTGATGCCCATTAAGTGAGATAGCCAAGGCAGGAAACCCCAAATGCCGCCCCTCCATCGCGGCCGCGACCGTCCCGGAATAGATAACATCATCACCGAGATTTGCGCCGGCATTGATGCCGGAAACCACAATGTCGGGCCGAGGGCGCATTAATGCATTCACCCCCAGATAGACACAATCGGTTGGCGTACCTTGCTGAACCGCAATATCACCATTGGATAATGTGGTGATGCGCAGTGCGCTATCCAGCGTTAATGCATTGGAAGAGCCACTGCGATTACGATCAGGAGCCACGATTTGTACCTGCGCGAATGTCCGCAATGCGCTGGCGAGCGTTTGGATGCCCGGCGCAGAGATACCATCGTCGTTACTCAGCAATATCCGCAGCATCAGCATTATCCTGATTCATGATTTCGCGCACCACACTGGTGGCAAAGCTGCCGGCGGGTAACCAGAAACGGAGTTCGAGGGTCACATCATCCCACCAGCTCCACGCCATGTTCTGCGGTTGCAGCAGGATTGCCCGACGTGCGCCCTCGACACCTTCGCGCTTTACCAGCGCCAGTAATTCGCTCTGCTCCGCCAAACAGGCCAGTTCGAAAGCCAGTGCCTCGCCCTGAGTGCCCAGCTCACCCTCCCCTGGCAACGGGGCGGTGATATTCAATTCGCCTGCATCGACGCGCTGCTGTAGCGCGGTCAATTCATCAATGGCGGCAACAAACCAACTGCCGCGACCGGAAAGCTGCAATGCATCGCCCTCCAGCACTGTCGTGGCCTGCTGTTGTGCCAAACGGATGCTGCTAATCAGATTGAACATTGCGCTACGACTGGCTGACAGATAAAAGCTACGCTTACTGCGCTCTTTGACCCGGATTTGGTTGTTCGCCCACAAACGCGCCTGCACCAGATTATTGCCACCACGGCCAAACCGCTGGCTGCCAAAATAGTTCGGCACGCCATGCTCCGCAATTTGCTGCAACCGCTGCTCGACATCCTGATTATCGGTAATGTGGCGCAATACCAGGGTAAAAGCGTTGCCCTTCAGTGAACCAATGCGCAGTTTTCTTTTTTGGCGCACCGACTCCAGTACTTCGCACCCTTCCAGTTCAAAGGTGGAGAGATCCGGGGCCTCTTTACCCGGCAGGTGCAGACAGAACCACTGTTCGGTAACGGCGTGGCGATCTTTCAAGCCGGCGTAGCTCACCAGGCGGGGATGTATCTTGGCAAAACGCGACAGATAGTCAGCGACAAATTGAGTATTACAACCGTTTTTGCGGATACGAACCAACAGATGCTCGCCTTCGCCATCTGGCTCAAAACCCAAATCCTCGATCACTACAAAATCTTCCGGATTAGCTTTTAGAATGCCACTCGCTTTGGGTTTGCCGTGCAGCCAGGTGAGATTTTCCATGTCCATGTTTTATGCCTTAACCAGCAGAGCTACCGCTTCACAAGCAATACCTTCGCCACGCCCCGTGAAACCAAGCTGTTCCGTGGTGGTAGCTTTGACGTTGATATCATCCATATGACATTGTAGGTCTTCCGCCAAATGAACGCGCATCTGCGGGATATGGGGGGCCATTTTAGGCGCTTGGGCAATAATGGTAATGTCCAGATTCCCCAACTTATACCCTTTAGCCAGAATACGGCGGTAAGCTTCGCGCAGTAAACCACGGCTATCGGCCCCTTTAAATGCCGGATCAGTGTCGGGAAATAACTTGCCGATATCACCTAAAGCAGCAGCGCCTAACAAGGCATCGGTGGCCGCGTGCAGTGCCACATCACCATCGGAGTGTGCCACCAGCCCCTTTTCGTAGGGGATGCGTACACCGCCAATAATCAGGGGACCACTGCCATTCTCACCAAATTTATGAACATCGAAACCGTGACCGATCCGCATTAGTGCTTCTCCATATGATGTAACCGGGTTAAGTAAAACTCTGCCAGCGCCAGATCCTCTGGACGCGTCACTTTGATATTGTCCGAACGGCCAGAAACTAATATCGGATGATAGCCGCAGTGCTCTAATGCAGAAGCTTCATCGGTGACCACCGCCCCCTCTTTCAAGGCGCGGGATAGACACAATTTTAATAACTCAAGCGGAAAAAGTTGAGGTGTCAAAGCATGCCACAGTGCTTGACGATCAACAGTGTGGGCAATGGCTTGAACCCCTGCCTCACTGCGTTTCATGGTGTCACGCACGGGTGCTGCCAGAATACCGCCCACTTTGCTATGCCCAATAATCGACAGCAATTGATCAAGATCGTCACGGTGCAAGCAAGGGCGCGCCGCATCATGGACCAAAACCCACTCCGCCTGCCCGGCACATTGTAAACCAGCCATCACCGAGTCGGCCCGCTGTTCACCCCCGTGAACAATATGAATGCGGGGGTCCTGCGCGATAGGTAACTTGGTAAATTGCGTGTCCTGCGGATGTATGACGACGATAATCTGCTGAATTTGCGGGTGATCAAGCAAAGAAAAAATTGCGTGCTCAATGATTGTCTTACCGCCCGCAGTTAAATACTGTTTAGGGCAATCAGCCTGCATACGGCTGCCAATACCCGCAGCCGGTATTACAGCAATGACTTCAGGAAGGGAAACTGCAAAATTACTCATTATTATTGCGCGTTATTTTGCGTCGAAGGGGTACTCGCATTGCGTCTGGATTGGTCAGGAACCAGACGATAGAAACTTTCGCCGGGTTTAATCATACCCAGTTCGTTACGTGCGCGCTCTTCGATCGCCTCTTGACCACCGTTTAAATCATCAATTTCAGCAAATAGCTGGTCGTTCCGGGCTTTAAGTTTGCCGTTGTTGGTCTCTTGAAGAGCCACGTCATCCTTAACCCGAACAAAATCATGAACACCATTCTTGCCCAACCACAGTGAATACTGGAGCCAGCCAAGTAAAATCAGCAAAAGAAGTGTAAGTTTTCCCATTCCCGCCCCCCGAAAACTGCCTAATCATCCCACAACTTTTCGTCGGACTCCACTCTGTGACGGAAATAGGCCATAACACCCAGATTAAGGGCGATTTCCAGCCCAATAACAGCACTACTTTTCGCGAATTTCACTTAATAAATGTGATTGACCTTATTTTCGCCGAATCCTCGCATAACAAATGAGCAACATACGTACTTTTGTTTGTGGTTATACGCGGTAAATCAAGAGTAATAAAAAGAGAAATAAACCACCAAATGGATTAATGCGCAGGTTAATACCTTTTATCTCCAATAAATGGGATTTTTGTAAGTTAGAACGAAAAAACACAAAGAAATAAGGATATTTTCTGTTCACTATATTAAACAAATGTTCTACTATTTTACTCAATCCGACAGGATAATTCTGAATTTTAGGTGTTCGGTAAACACTGTCAAAGAGGCCGACTCTTCTTTTGCCGGGGGCAAAACCCATGGAAAAACAAACAATTCCGCCAGATAATGAATTGTTAACTGAAATTGCAGTGTCTTATTACCAAGATGAAATGACGCAGGAAGAGATTGCACATAAGTTTGGTATTTCAAGGATCAAGGTCGGGCGGCTGCTTAAGCGGGCAAAAGCCGAGGGCATTGTTGAGATTACAGTACGTTATCATCCGGTGTTTAGCACCCGCCTCGAACAGCAGTTGATTGAGCATTTTGGCCTGAAACGGGCATTGATCGCGCTGGATTATCAAGATGAAGATGAGCAGCGGCGTCAGGTTGCCTCGCTGGTTTCCGGCTATCTGGCAACAAATTTAAAAGACAACACGGTATTAGCGGTTGGACAGGGGCGTAATATCGCCGCCATCGCCGATCACGTTAGCATCGTGCCGGAAAGGCAGTGTAAGTTCATCTGCGGCATTGGCGGAACACATCGCCCCGGTGATGCAATTAATGCCGACCATATCAGCCGTCGGCTAGCCAAAAAATTTGGTGGTTCCAGCGAAACCCTTTACGCCCCCGCGTATGTGGAAAATCGTGCGTTAAAAGAAGCTTTTATGCAAAATGGCACCATCAAAGAGACCCTCGATCGCGCCAGAAAAGCGGATATCGCCCTGGTCGGTATTGGTGATATGAATGAAAACAGCTATATGGTGAAACTGGGCTGGTTCACGCCGCAGGAGATTGTTGATGCCAGTATGCATCAAGGTGTGACCGGTGAGATCGCCGGATACGATTTCTTTGACGCCCAGGGCCTGCCGGCGAATACCGTTATGAACGATCGGGTTATCGGCATCAGTACTCAAGAGTTGCGCCAGATACCTTGCGTGATAGCTATCGCCTCCGAAAGCACCAAAGCATTGGCTATTTTGGGTGCTTTGCGCACCGGTGCGATTGATATTATTGCCACCAGCGCATCAAATGCGCGGACAATTTTGAAGATGATCCAGCAACAACCTTAAGCTGGCTTTTACTGCTGGCGACAATACGGCGGTCAGCGTCCCGGCTAACCGCCGCCTAGCGGTTGACTAGACCAAACGCTGCTCTACCGAATCAGCCAATTGACTCAATATTAAGCAACATGATGTTGCCCCCGCGTCTAAAACACCGCGAGAACGCTCACCCAAACGGCTGGCCCGGCCAATTCTGGCGACTAAATCAATGGTGGAGTCGCGCCCTGCATGGGCCGCATTTTTCATCAGGTGGAGTGACTCAACGAAGGACTTATTCTGCTGTTGCGCCAGTTCGAATGCTTCGACCGTGGGGATCAGCGTATCCATAATGCATTTATCACCCACACCGGCATCGCTAATATCCTGTAAGCTGGAAAGTCCGCCTCTCAACATGGTGCCAAATGCCGTGGCATCAATGTTATCGCAGTTGCGGATACTATCCGCCATGCCCATAAAAATGCTGCCATAAAGCGGCCCCATCGAACCACCAATTCCCTCCATCAGGGAGTCAGACAGTACATCCAGCGCCTCGGACACCGTCAGATCCTTACCTTTGATACTGTCGGCACAAATATTGAATCCTTTCGCCATATTGATGCCATGGTCGCCATCGCCAATCGCGCCGTCGATCTCACTGAGATAGTCGCGATTGGCGATAATAGTCTCCACCAACTCCTCAACAATCGGCGTGCCATCTTGGTTACAAAATACGCTCATCATCCCTTACTCCACCTGCGTTAAGCCTAATGAATGAGTCGGCACATCAATTAGCGCCTTTAATTCATCATCCAATTTCATCAATGTCAGCGTGACACCCATCATGTCCAGCGAGGTAAAATAGTTACCAATATAGGGGCGGTATATATTTATCCCTTTATTTTTCAATAAGCTGACAACTTCAGCATAATAAATATACAGTTCAAGGGTCGGCGTGGCCCCTAAACCGGAGATCAAAATCGCCACATCATCACCATCGACAAAAGGCACATCATCCACCACGATATCCACCATGGTTTGAGCAATCTGAGCCGCAGATTGTAATGGCTCCACCCGAATCCCCGGCTCGCCATGATGACCAATACCCACTTCCATCATGCTATCTTCAATATGGAAGTTAGGTTTACCTACCGCCGGAATGGTGCAAGAGGTTAAACCCACCCCCACCGAGCGGCAGTTATCTATGGCTTTTTGCGCCACATCAATGACGGCATCTAACTCATAGTGTTGAGCCGCAGCCGCAGCGCCCACCTTCCACATGAAAATTTCACCGGCCACCCCACGGCGTTTCTCTTTTTCTGTCGCAGGAGCGGAGGCCACATCATCATTGGCGACGACAGTTCTGACTTTGATGCCCAGCGCTTGCGCTTTTTTGACCGCCATTTTGACGTTCATATTGTCACCGGCATAGTTGCCATACAGACAAGCAACACCAGCCCCTCCGTCAGCCGCTTTAATGGCGGCTAAAAATGCGCCAGCCGCCGGTGAGGAGAAAATCTCCCCGATAGCGACTGCATCCAGCATATTTTTACCAATGTAACCTAAAAATGCCGGCTCATGGCCAGAGCCGCCCCCAGTCACCACACCGACCTTTCCTTTATAGGGGGCCTCGGGGTGCTTCAACACTTTCTCATGATCCGTTTTAGCGAAAAAATGTGGGTAAGCCGCCAGATACCCCTTGATGGCATCCTCAACAACGTGGTCGGGATCGTTAATAATTCGGTTCATGACAATCTCCTCGCAACAGAAAATAGATAGCGGACTACTGGATGGTATAGCCGCCATCAATCACCAAATTTGCCCCGGTGATCATGTTAGCAGCGTCACTGGACAGGAATAGCGCGCAGGCAGCGACCTCGACCGGGTAAGCAAAACGACGAGCGGGAATTTTCAGTTTCATCTCTTCCGCCACCTCTCCTGACCATGCCTTTTTGCCCAATTCAGTTAATACCACGGTGGGTGAGATCGCATTAACTTGTATCCCGAGCGGCCCCCACTCGAGCGCCAGCACTTTCGTCATGCCGATCACCCCGGCTTTACTGGTGCAATAGGCCAAGTGATTGGGTAGCGCCACGATCCCCGCTTGCGATGCCAAATTAACGATCTTGCCATGGCCCTGGGCAATAAAATGCTGCCCCACTTCCTGGCTCATGAGGAAAACCCCTTTCAGATTGACATTAATTGTCCGGTCCCAATCTTGCTCCGTGGTCTTTTCCGCCGGATTCAGCGCCACAATTCCGGCACAGTTGACTAAAATATCCAGTCGGTTAAAGGTATTGATCGCCTCGGCTACCGCTATTTTGACCGATTCGCTATCACTGACATCACAAAACAGTCCGCTCGCGCTATCGGCATTTAGCTGCTTTGCCACCTCAGTGACGCTATCATTACAGTCAATCAAGATAACTTTCGCCCCCTTAGCCAAAAATAGCTCGGCAATGGCGTAGCCAATTCCTGCTGCGCCGCCGGTAATGGCGGCAACTTTACCTTGCAGAGAAAAATCAACATTGAATCTGTTGTATTCAACTTTCATGTTTTAACTCCCTTTCAATGGCTCTCTGGTTATCACGGCTGATCTGCTAGTAAGGTGCTGAGTTACAATGTTTTGTTCACCCTGTAGATCTGCTCGTGCTCCTCCAGTTGCTCATCAGGGCTGTCTGCTGGCAAGGTGACAAACCTCATCAAGATGGCGGCAACCAGGTATAGCCCTGAGAAGAGCCAAATAATGCCTTCGATACCTAAAGGAGCAATAAAGAGAGTGACGATCAGTGGCCCGATGAAGGCACAAAGCCCGGCCCCCAGGTTCAGCACTGACATGGCCGCACCTTTATCATTGGGCGCAAGACTTGGCATAATGGCTGACAGGGGAACAAATCCGGCGAAGCATGCGCCCAGCGCCCCAGCGGCCAGCATTGTGTAGCTGTAGCCTTCAACGCCAAAATTCGTTGGGATGTAATAGAGCAGCAGGATAGAGATGGCGCTGCCCACACAGCCAAACCACATCACGGTATTCGTCCAGCCCCACCGGTCACTGATCACACCGGACAATAAGTTGAAGACAATATTGACTGTCCACATAAAGGCATAGATAGACAACCACTGGTCACGGGTAAAACCAATCTCATCTTGCAGATAGGTCGGCAGGAAAACGATCATGCCGAAAGCAAACGACAGGTTAATGGTGCGCACAAGGCCACCCAGCCCGATTTTGTAATTCTCAAAGGCGATCGACACCCCTTTGAACAGATAAGTGAAGGTTTTAGGTGGCGCATCCGTTGGCGCAGTAATTTTGCTCTCTTTGCTCAACATCAGGCCAATCACCGCCCCGATCAAAACAAACACAATTCCGCTCCACAGCGTGTGGATCTCCCCTAATATCGGCAGCGCAATACTGGCGTAGAACACCCCGAGGACACTTAGCCCGCCGGTAAACACAAACCAGAAAATACCCACCGCCGACCCCAATTTGGCTCTAGGGGCTTCATAGGCAATCCAAACTAAAAAGCCGTATGAGAACAAGGGGTAGCCGAGTCCGCGTAGCGCATAGGTCGGGATCATAATTGACAAGTTATTGCTGGGTAAGCCGAGTGATAAGAACAGTACAGAACCTATCAGGAAAATCACGACACCGGCCGCCATCACCTTTTTAGCGGTAAACATTTCAGCTAATACACCGGACAGCCATGCGGCAATCGCCACGGCAAAGCCGTACACACTGAACATCAGGCCGGACTCTTCAACCGTCAAACCGCGACGAATAATGAAATCAGATAGCCAACTTTGCTCCAGTCCCTCCCCGGCCATAAATATCAGTACACCGATATAACCTAATAATATTTTCTTAGGCAGCCCTATCTTTTTAATCAACATGTTTAACATGGTGCATCACCTGTGATTTGGAAATAATGCGCTGATTACTGGATATTGGGATTGAGGACGACTTTAAGAGAGCCGATGCCTTTGGTGACCATCTCAAAGCCTTCGGCAAATCTCTCCAGCGGTAGGATATGCGTCACCACACCATCGGTTGGCAGGTCACCGTTACAGATGCCCTTGATGACCAGCGGGTAGCAATAAGGCCCCAGATGTGATCCCAACACATCCAGCTCTTTGCGGTCACTGATGATGCTCCAGTCAACCGTCACTGGCTCTTTGAAGACCGAGAACTCCACAAAAGTACCCAACTTGCGTAGTAGCGTTAGTCCCTGCTCTACCGCCTTTTGCGCGCCAGTGGCCTCAATGTAGATATCGCAGCCATAGCCGTCGGTCATCTCTTTAATAATAGAGATCACGTCATCTTTACTGGGGTTAAGCACTAAATCGGCACCAAACTTCTTCGCCAGTGCCAAGCGATCATCGGACAAATCCAAAACAATCAGCTTGCCGGGGCCTGATTTTTTGATAGCCCCCACCATGCCTAGCCCTAATGTCCCTGCGCCAGCCAGCACCACAACATCGCCGAGTTTGATATTGGCGCGCTGCACAGCATGGAAAGAGCACGCGTATGGCTCGATCAGAATTGCTTTTTCCAAGGGAAGATCGTCAGGAACGCGGTAATTAATTGCCTCTTTGGTGAATTTCATATATTCAGCCATTGCGCCATTAACGTTGTGCTGAAAACCGTAGAGATCGTGTTTTTCACACATCCAATACTGCCCACGATTACAGAACCGACACTCCCAACAAGGAACGATCTGTTCCGAGGTCACCCGATCGCCTAACTCAAACCCCTCAACTTCAGCCCCAAGACCCACCACGTGGCCGATAAACTCATGACCGGGGATCATCGGTGCTTTGATATAGGCGGGTTGCGTCTTATCACCCCAAAAACTGGGCGCGCCGCCAAAAGCTTTTGTATCACCAGCACAGATACCGCAGGCTTCAACCTTAACTAAAATCTCTTTCGCATCAATTGTCGGTACCGAAACTATCTCAAGCCGATAATCCCCTGGCCCATAGGCAACAACTGCACGCATATTTTTAGGAATATTTTCCAGCATCTGAGCATCTTTAGAACATTCGTTATACATAATTGACTCCTTCGACAATTCTTCTTTGTCATAAATTTAAGTTCGCCATAACACGAGATGAACATAAGATCTTTAAATGTACTATTGAACAGTACGATTAAGCACCAGATTTACGCTATTAAAAAATACTCAGGCTGTGAGGGAGATCATAAATAAAAGCAAAATGGCAATAGCCCCTATTTTAGTGGGAGATTAGTGGGCTAAGAGAAAGGCGATAGGAGATCCAAACGACATCAAGATTCGCTTAAAATGAACATAAGTTTATTGACTGATCAAATGAAAGGAGTAAATATAATAAACATATGAACACATTAATAACTTTTGTTAATGACATTATGTTGTGTTCTTGAGGCCGAAATGCCCAGTAATCAGCTCGCTAATAATGTGTGGCGGCAATAAAAGTGGTTAATCGGATTACCGTTCAATTTGTTAAGGGGTGAAATATGTTATCTATTGCCATCGGCTGTGATGATGCGGCTATTGATATGAAAAATCAGATTCTTGCCTTTCTGCAAAACAAAAACATAACTGTTGTCGATTACAGTTGCGACCAACAACGCGAACCCACCATCTACCCCGATATCGCCGTTCAGGTTGCTCAAGCCATTAAGGATGGCAAGCATGAACGCGGAATTTTGATCTGTGGAACCGGCATTGGTATGAGCATCACGGCCAATAAAGTGCTGGGCATTCGTGCCGCACAGTGCCATGACCCCTTCTCAGCCCAGCGGGCCAGAAAAAGCAATAATGCACAGATCATCTGTCTGGGCGCGCGGGTGATTGGTGTTGAGTTAGCCAAAACCTTGGTCGATACCTGGCTTGAGTGTGATTTCGATGGCGGCAGCTCAACTGAAAAAGTGGAACGCATCAGCTATTACGAGCAGCGACAAAATCTCTGAGAAATGCCGCTGCCATTCATCAAGCTGGCGGCAACAGGGAAGGAATACGATAACGATAGTGGAAAATCATTGCGGGCTGTTAGCGTATTACACCTTAGTAGCCCGCGGATTCAGCGCTCACCAGCCAGTGAGAAATGAGAACAGCATCCAGAATAAGCACAATACTGCAATCCCGGCGCCCCCGATGGTTACCAGCAGATTACCGCGCGATAACACACTGAGTACAATGCCAATTAATACTGAAACCGGCATCAGCGCCAAGAAAAACGGCCAGGTGTACAGCAGAAAGAAGACGGTATTGGGGCCGTAGACAAAGAAGGGGATCGCAAACGCCAGCCAATAAAAAACAAAACCAGTGACGCCACCGAGAAAGGAGTATGAAGGTTCATCCCGCTCCCGCTGTTCGTCGATCATCATTTGGGTGACATTCTGCATAGAAATCCTGTAGGTACAATTTACCGGCACGTTCTGAGGACGTTTTGCCAGTTTAGTCATTACATCCTAAGCCATTGACGTTACAGGTCGGCAGCAAGCAACAGTCCCGAGACGCTAACTTAAGTCAGTGACTCGGGTGAGTGTAGCGAGCGAACAACCCAGTAACGGCAGGGGTGAAGGATATACGTTTAGGATTTGATAATAGCGCGACCACGCAGTACGTCTAACAATTGTTCAATCAAATTTGTTACTAATTGTTCACCCTGCAAATGAATATCTGCGTGCTCAGGTGATTCGTAAATAGAGTCGATGCCGGTGAAGTTTTTCAGCTCGCCAGCACGGGCTTTTTTGTATAAACCTTTAGGATCGCGAGCCTCACAAATCGCCAACGGCGTATCAACAAAAACCTCGATAAACTGGCCTGACGCCAACATATCTCGCACCATTTGCCGCTCGGCACGATGAGGCGAAATAAATGCCGTCAGCACCACCAAACCGGCGTCCACCATCAGTTTAGCCATTTCGCCGACCCGCCTGATATTCTCGCGCCGATCATCATCCGAGAAACCCAAGTCACGGCACAAGCCATGGCGCACATTGTCACCATCCAGCAAGTAAGTGCTAACACCGCGGGCGAACAGCGCCTGTTCCAGCGCGCCGGCCACCGTGGATTTTCCTGAGCCGGACAACCCGGTAAACCAGAGCACTACGCCCTGATGCCCATGCTGCTGCTCACGATCCTGCCGAGTCACCGCATGGGGGTGCCAGACGATATTCTCATCGGCTGGCGTCACTTGATCGACCGGCACGCTATTTCCCCCCCAACAGATCGCGCGCACCCCAATGTGGGAAGTGGCGACGAACCAGCGCATTCAGCTCCAGCTCAAAGGCACTGAAGGCGGTGCTTTCCTGATAAACCGACGCCACTGTTTCACGAATTAAACCCGCGCCGACCGTGACATTACTCAGCCGATCAATAAAGATCATGCCGCCGGTATCACGATTGCGTTGATAGCTGTCCAGCACCAGCGGCTCATCGAACGCCAGTTCAACTAAGCCGATGCCATTGAGCGGCAGACTCTCCACCACCCGCTGAGTTAGCGAATTGATCTCGACCTGATATTGGATATTTTCAACCCGTGCACGGCTCTTTTTACCCGCCACTTTGATGTCATAACTTTGCCCAACCACCAGCGGTTGCTCCGCCATCCAGACAATATCCACCAGCGCATTCTGCGCAGCTTTTAGGGTTTCACCGGCATCTACCAGTAAATCTCCACGGCTGATATCGACTTCATCGGTCAGCACCAGCGTGATGGCTTCACCGGGGACGGCCTGGGCCAAATCGCCATCAAAAGTGACGATACGTGCCACCGTCGACTCCACACCAGAGGGCAGCACTTTCACTTTTTGCCCAACCCGCACAATGCCCGCCGACAAGGTGCCGGCATAGCCACGGAAATCCAGATTGGGCCGATTAACGTACTGCACCGGGAAGCGCAATGGCTGTTGGCGGCTGGAGTTCACCACATCGACACTTTCCAGCACTTCAAGTAGCGTCGGGCCGGAATACCACTTCATTCTCTCGCCAGGTGAGGCCACATTGTCGCCATCTAGCGCCGAGAGCGGGACAAACTTAATATCCAGATCTGTCGGCAACTGCTCGGCAAAACTCAGGTAATCCTCTTTAAATTGCTCGAAGACACTCTCCTGATAATCCACCAGATCCATCTTGTTCACCGCCACCACCAGATGGCGAATACCCAGTAAGGTGGCAATAAAGCTGTGGCGACGGGTTTGATCCAGCACCCCTTTGCGGGCATCAATCAATAAAATCGCCAGATCACAAGTCGAGGCCCCGGTGGCCATATTGCGGGTGTACTGCTCATGGCCCGGAGTGTCCGCAATGATAAATTTGCGCTGTTCAGTTGAGAAGTAACGATAAGCTACATCAATAGTAATGCCCTGCTCGCGCTCGGCCTGTAAACCATCCACCAGTAGCGCCAGATCCAGTTTTTCGCCCTGCGTACCAATGCGCTTGCTATCAGTATGCAGCGTAGTTAGCTGATCTTCGTAGATTTGGCGGGTATCGTGCAGCAAACGCCCAATCAGGGTGCTTTTGCCGTCGTCGACACTGCCGCAGGTCAAAAAGCGCAGCATGGTCTTATGCTGCTGTGCATGCAGGTAAGCTTCGACCCCGCCCTCGTTGGCGATTTGCTCGGCAATAGAGCTGCTTTGTAAAATCATCGACCTGTTTTCTGGCGCTGATTTTTCAGGCGCTGATTGTTGGGCTGCAACAGGTTGATGTTGTAATTTGGTGTTCATCGTGCGCTCCTCAGAAATATCCCTGACGCTTTTTAAGCTCCATGGAGCCGGATTGATCGCGGTCGATCATTCGACCCTGGCGTTCACTGGTGGTCGAGATAAGCATCTCTTCGATGATGGCGGGCAAGGTTTCTGCCTCAGACTCCACCGCACCGGTAAGTGGCCAGCAACCCAATGTGCGAAAACGCACCATCTTCTGAGTAATGACCTCACCCGGCTGTAAATCGATGCGATCATCATCCACCATCAGCAACATACCATCACGTTCCAGCACTGGCCGTGGCTTCGCCAGATAGAGCGGCACAATGTCGATTTTTTCCAGGAAGATATATTGCCAGATATCCAGCTCAGTCCAGTTGGAGAGCGGGAAGACGCGGATACTTTCGCCTTTGTTAATCTGGCCGTTGTAGTTGTGCCACAACTCAGGGCGCTGATTTTTCGGGTCCCAGCGGTGGAAGCGGTCACGGAAAGAGTAAATTCGCTCTTTAGCACGTGATTTCTCTTCGTCACGCCGCGCGCCACCGAAAGCCGCATCAAAACCATATTTGTTCAGTGCCTGTTTGAGGCCCTCGGTTTTCATGATATCGGTATGTTTGGCACTGCCATGGACAAACGGGTTGATACCCATCGCCACCCCTTCCGGATTGCGATGAACTAGTAATTCACAGCCAAAAGCTTTGGCTGTGCGGTCGCGGAATTGGTACATTTCGCGAAATTTCCAACCAGTATCCACATGCAGTAGCGGGAAGGGCAAGTTACCGGGGAAGAATGCCTTGCGCGCCAGATGCAGCATCACAGAGGAGTCTTTGCCGATGGAGTAGAGCATCACCGGGTTACCGAATTCGGCGGCCACTTCACGGATGATATGGATGCTCTCCGCCTCCAATTGCCGCAAATGAGTGAGTCGTTTTTCGTCCATAACAGATCCTTTATGCCAAATTCACGACTGACGGGCTGATGGCCTGTTCAGTCTGTCGTTGTTGCCCAAACCAGGCGATTTGGTGATGCAAATCCACCACTTCACCGATAACCAGCAGTGCCGGAGTGGGGGCCTGATGCGCTAATGACTCTAGCTGTGCCAATGTGCCGGTGCGAACTTGTTGGTCTGCGCGGGTGCCCCGACTGATGACCGCCACTGGCGTGGTGCTCGCGCGGCCATGAGTGATTAACTGCTGGCTGATCTCAGCCGCTTTCACCGTGCCCATGTAAATCGCCAGGGTCTGACGACCACGGGCCAGTGCTTGCCAATCCAACTCATCGCCATCACTACGGCAATGGCCGGTAATAAAAGTCACGCTCTGTGCATGGTCACGGTGAGTCAGGGGAATACCGGCGTAGGCTGTCGCCCCAGCCGCCGCCGTCACCCCCGGCACCACCTGAAACGCAATACCCGCACGCGCCACTACTTGTAACTCTTCGCCACCACGGCCAAAAATAAAGGGGTCGCCCCCTTTCAGCCGCACCACCCGCTTCCCTTGCTGCGCGAGGGTGACCAGCAATTGATTGGTCTCCTCCTGCGCCACTGAGTGCGCACCCGCCCGCTTGCCAACACAAATTCGTTCAGCATCACGGCGAACCAAATCTAAAACCTCTGGGCTGACTAAATGGTCATACAGCACCACATCAGCCTGCTGAATAACTTGCAGACCGCGTAAGGTCAGCAAACCGGGATCACCGGGGCCGGCTCCCACCAAGGCAACCTCACCGAGGGTACTGCCCTGCCCCTCAAGCGACTGTTGCAGCTCCTCCTCCGCCTGCGCAAATTGACCACGGCTGATCAAGCTGGCAAAACGACCACTAAAGGCGTTCTCCCAAAAGCGGCGTCGTGCGCCCATCGAGTTAATCTGCTGCTTAACGCGACTGCGCCAGCGCCCGGCAACTGCCGCCATCTCAGCCAAACTGGGCGGTAACAGTGCCTCCAGTTTCTCGCGCAATATTCGCGCCAACACTGGGGCCTGACCGGCAGAGGAGATAGCCACCACCAAGGGGGAGCGGTCGACAATCGATGGGAAGATAAATGAGCAGAGAGGTTGATCATCCACCACGTTAGCCAAAATATGCCGTTGATCCGCAGCGGCGAAAACAGCGGCATTCAGTGCGGCATCATTAGTGGCCGCAATCACCAGGAACACCTCATCCAACTGTTCGGGCAAGAAAGCCTTTGCCTGCCAGTGAATGCGCTCATCCTGATGCTGTTTTTCGAGTTCAGATGAGAGCGTCTGAGCCACTACCCGCACTTGAGCACCTGCGCGGTGCAGCAATTCAATTTTTCGCGCAGCAACTTCACCGCCGCCAACCACCAGTACTGGGCGCTGTTTTAAGTCGGCAAAAAGAGGTAGATAATCCACAACGGCCTTCGATTACATGATAAAGCGTAGGGTGACTATAGGTGGGGGGCCTGACCTTATGAAATGACGAAAAGTAATTACAAGTTCCATAATGATATATAGCCACAATAGTATAGCTCACAGCTATGTTAGCCCGTTTTCACGGGAGCTATTTTCGGGCCTATCTTTCTGCAATTTAAGAATCATACAAATTGTTAATTTGTGCAGACAGTTTCATACTAAGCGTCGTGTTATCCATGCCAGCAGGCATGCCCCAGACTATAACAAGGATATTTCGGTATGTTTTCCCGCCGTCGCCTAAAGTGGGCACTATTCACCCTCTGTTTCAGTGCCGCGCTGCCATTGCAGGCCGCCACGACTCAAGCCGCTGGCAACATTGCTGAGCAGCAAACTCGCCACATTAGCACCTACTTCCCCGGCCGAATGGCGGGTAGCCCGGCTGAGTTACTGGCAGCCGAGTATATCAATCATCGCTTTCAACAGATGGGCTACCAAAGCAATATGCGCGGTTTTAATACCCGCTACCTCTATACCAGCAAAAATGGCAAGCAGAGCTGGCGGACACTGAGTGCAACTTCAGTGATTGCGGCGCGCAGCGCAACAGCCACCAACAGTGATGCGGCCAGTAAAGCGGATGAACAGCAGCAGATAGTGATCATGGCGCACTTTGATACTTACACGCCGCAAAGTGATGCCGATTTAGATAAAAACCTTGGTGGCCTGACACTGCAAGGTGTCGATGATAATGCCGCCGGGGTAGGTGTCATGCTGGAACTGGCCGAGCGCCTGAAAACAGTGCCGCTGCGCTATGATTTGCGTTTTGTCGCCCTCAGCGCGGAGGAAATTGGAGCGCAAGGCACCGAGAACTATCTGCAACGGATGAGTAAAACAGAGAGGGCCAACACCTTGTTGGTGATCAATCTGGATAACCTAATTACTGGCGACCGCCTCTATTTTAATGCCAGCAACCAGCCCTCGGCCATTGCCGCCAAAGAGCAGGCACTGAAGCTGGCACGCCGTTATGGCATTACCGCAGCGACCATTAAAAATCAGGTCAACGCCCCGTGTCGGGTAGATAAATCTCTGTTCGCGACTGCCGGATTGCCGCTGCTATCCGTCGAAGCCAGCAACTACAGCTTGGGTAACAAAGATGGCTGCCAGCAACGCGCCATCAACAGCCACTTCCCACAAGGCAGCACTCGTCACCAGAGTCAGTTGGATAACTTAAATTATCTGGATAAATTCTTGCCGGGCCGAATCACTAAACGCACCCATGACACGGTAAAAATATTGCTCCCGCTGATAGAAGAGTTAGCTGGCGCGAAGCAGTAATTTTAGCGCTACGCGCGCTGGCGATAAGGATCGCCGCCAGTTTTTGGCGAAGCTGGCTCGCGAGCGAATTTCTAGCTAATTTTGATACTGGTTCATCGCGACACGGGTTCATCATGACACGGGTTCATCATGATAAAAAATAAGGGCGGACTCTGCGCCCTGAGGTTATTGACAAAGTGCTGGTTGCGGAGAGAACAGCTAGATCGTAAAGACGCCGTAAATCCTTCCCTGGAGGCTCGAGCCGCGCCATCCCTGGCGCGGACGCTTTACTCTTCTACCCGTCCTCTCCGTTCCAGATCGCGTCATCGGGGTTTGTCAGCAGTCTGAGAGCGCACTCTGCGCCCCTTATTATCACTAATCAGCCACATCAGCCCTCATGCAGGCCGCACTCACGTTTTAGGCCAAAGAAGCGGGTCTCTTCCTCACTCATACCGGGTTCCCATTTACGCGTTGTATGGGTATCACCGACAGATAGATAGCCCTGCTCCCACAGCGGATGATAGCTCAACCCATTTTGCGTCAAATAGTGATAAATCTGGCGGTTATCCCAGTCAATGATCGGCAACAGCTTAAATACGCCGCGCTGGATAGCCAAAACAGGTAGCTGCGCACGACTGCCCGATTGCTCGCGGCGTAAACCAGCAAACCACGTTTGCGCGCCCAAGGTCTCTAGCGCCCGATTCATAGGCTCCACTTTGTTCAGATCATTGTAGCGCTCAATGCCCTCAACCCCCTGCTCCCACAACTTGCCGTACCGTGCTTCCTGCCATGCGGGGCTTTGCGGGGCGCGGAATACCTGCAAGTTAAGTTGCAGTTGCTCGGTCAACGTATCAATAAACTGATAGGTTTCTGGGAACAGATAGCCGGTATCCGTCAGAATGACCGGAATATCAGGGCGCTGACGGGTCACCAGATGCAAACAGACTGCCGCCTGAATCCCAAAGCTGGAAGAGAGCACAAACTCACCGGGCAGATTTTCCAGCGCCCAGCTCACGCGCTCTTGAGCGGTTAAATGCTCAAGTTTGCCATTAATCATGGCTAATGCCGCCGCTTGTTCCGCTTTCGGTAGCGCATTAAGTTCGCTTAAATTCATTTGGCTCACACCGCCTCCAGCACTTCATAAAAGTCACGGGCTGAATCAATCACTGGCGCAATAACACCTGCGCGGATAACAAAGTCACCGAAGCCTTCATCGGTATGGCGCTCTTTGGCCCAACGCCCGACCAGTTGATCAGTGATAGCCAATATCTCATCTTCAGTAATGTTTTCGCGGTACATCCGTGGGATGCGCGTGCCCTCACGGTTGCCGCCCAGATGCAGGTTATAACGGCCAATCGCTTTCCCCACCAGCCCCATTTCAGCCAATAAAGCGCGGCCACAGCCGTTCGGACAGCCCGTTACGCGCATCACAATATGTTCATCGGGCAGACCGTGCTGCTGCAAAATGCCTTCAATGCGGGTGACAAATTCCGGCAAGAAACGCTCGGCTTCCGCCATTGCCAGCGGGCAGGTTGGGAATGAAACGCACGCCATGGAGTTTTCACGCTGCGAACTAACAGTGTCGTCCATCAAGCCATGTTCGCGCGCCAAAGCTTCAATGCGCGATTTATCTTTTTCCGGCACGCCCGCCACAATCAAGTTCTGATTAGCCGTCAGACGGAAATCGCCCTGATGGATTTTAGCAATCTCGGCGACGCCGGTTTTCAGGCTGCGGTCGGGGTAATCCAACAGACGCCCATTCTCAATAAATAGGGTCAGATGCCATTTTTTATCAATACCTTTTACCCAACCGATACGATCACCACGACCAGTAAACTGGTAGGGTTTGATGGCAGCAAAACTCACACCGGCGCGTTTTTCAACTTCAGCTTTGAATGTCTCAACACCAACGCGCTCAAGGGTATATTTGGTTTTGGCATTTTTACGATCGGTGCGGTTACCCCAATCACGTTGAGTCGTGACCACCGCTTCAGCGATCGCCAGAGTGTGTTGCAGTGGGATATAACCGAATTCACTGGCCTTACGTGGATAAGTATTCTTATCACCATGAGCAATGGATAACCCGCCGCCCACCAGCACGTTAAAGCCCACTAATTTGCCTTTTTCCGCCACTGCAACAAAGTTGAGGTCGTTAGCATGGAGATCGACATCATTTTGCGGCGGAATAACGACTGTGGTTTTAAATTTACGCGGCAAATAGGTCGCACCGAGAATCGGCTCTTCATCCGTGGTGGCAACTTTTTCCGCATCCAGCCAAATTTCAGCATAAGCACGGGTTCGTGGCAGCAGATGTTCAGAGATCTTTTTCGCCCATTCATAGGCCTCTTGATGCAGCACCGACTCAACCGGGTTCGACGTACAGAGCACATTACGGTTGACATCATTTGCCGTCGCCAGCGCATCTAGCCCCAATTGATTCAGCAACTGGTGGGCCGGTTTTACATTGCCCTTCAAAATGCCATGGAACTGAAAGGTCTGGCGGTTGGTGATACGGATGCTGCCGTATAAGGTGTTATCCGCCGCGAATTTATCAATACCCAGCCACTGTTGCGGGGTAATAATCCCCCCCGGTAAGCGGCAACGCAGCATCATGGCGTGGCGAGGTTCCAGCTTCTGCTCAGCACGTTCTGCGCGGATATCGCGGTCATCTTGCTGATACATACCGTGGAAGCGGATCAGCAGGAAATTATCGCCGTTGAAACCACCGGTCAGCCCCTCATTCAGATCTTTGGCGATGGTTCCGCGCAGGAAATTGCTTTCCGACTTCATCCGTTCGCCATCGGAGAGTTTTCCGGTCACGACCAGTGGCCCTGGGTGTTTTTCATTCATCAGTACACATCCCGCTGATAACGGCGCGCCAGGCGCAGCTCACTTAAATATTCATCAGCCTGCTCGGTATCCATTGCACCGTGCTCAGCCACCACGTCCAGTAAAACTTGCTCGACATCTTTTGCCATGCAGTTTGCATCGCCACAGACGTAAATGTGGGCGCCTTGTTGGATCCAGCTCCACAGCTCTGCGCCCTGTTCGCGCAGTTTGTCTTGTACGTATATTTTATCAGCCTGATCACGGGACCAGGCCAGATCAATGCGGGTCAGCAAGCCCTGTTTGACGTAGCGCTGCCATTCAACCTGATAGAGGAAGTCTTCGGTGAAGTGCGGGTTGCCGAACAGTAGCCAGTTCTTACCACTGGCACCAATAGCCTCACGCTGTTGCATAAAGGCGCGGAATGGGGCGATACCAGTGCCCGGCCCAATCATTATCACCGGCGTTTCTGGGTTAGCTGGTAAACGGAAGTTATCGTTATGTTCAATGAAGATGCGGATGTCGTCATCTACCTCCAGCCGATCAGCCAGATAACCTGAAGCGCCACCCGCGCGTGGTCGGCCATCAATGTCATAACGCACCACGCCCACAGTGATATGAACTTCAGTTTCGGTTTCTGCCTGCGAGGAGGCGATGGAGTAGAGGCGCGGTGTCAGCGGGCGCAGTAGCGCTACCAGTTGATCGGCATTCAAGTCCGATGGAGCCTGACGCACCATATCAACAATTGGCGTGTTTTTCGCATAGTGTTGCAGCGCCGGTTTATCTGCCAGCAAAGCAATCAGGGTTTGATCACGCGAGAGCGCCGCGTATTTATCGACGATCACCGTGGTGTTTTGTGTCAGTTCAAGATGGCTACGCAGCGCTTGTACCAGCGGCATGTTCTGCCCATCAATGCCAACTGGCTCATCACCTTTGAGCCACAATAGCGCCAGCAGCTCATCGACCAGTGCCGGGTCATTATCAAACCAGACCCCCAGCGCATCACCCGGCTGGTAACGCAGCCCTGAGTCACCTAAATCAATTTCAATGTGGCGCACATCTTTTTCTGAGTGGCGGCCAGTCACTTTTTGCTGAACGGATAACTGCGCCGTCAGTGGCGCGGTTTTGCTGTAGGGGCTGGAGGTAATCTCATCAACAGCGCCACTTGGTGTTGCCGCAACTACCGCCGTCGATTGGGCCGGAACTCTGGCCTGCAATGCCGCAACCACCTGCTGACGCCACTGCAGCGCTGACTCCTGATACTCCACATCAGCATCGACGCGATCCAATAGCCGCTCAGCCCCCAACTCGGCCAGTTTGCTATCAAAATCTTTGCCCGCCTGACAGAAATGCTCATATGACGTGTCCCCGAGACCAAATACCGCAAACGCGGTTTCTGGCAATTTCGGGGCTTTTTTTGAGCAGAGGAATTTGTGCAATGCGACGGCTTCTTCCGCAGGCTCGCCTTCACCCTGAGTCGAGGCCACCACCACCAACAGGCGCTCTTGCGCAATTTGTTTAAACTTGTAATCGCCCGCATTGACCAGATTGACGCTAAGCTTAGCGGCCAAAAGGTCATCACGTAACTGTTCCGCTAAGCGCCTTGCATTGCCGGTCTGAGAGGCCGAAATTAGGGTTACTGTCACCGCCGGAGGGGTTACCGCCGCAGGAGCCGCAACCATGCCAGGCTGCTGATCCACCCTGCCCCAGAAGTAGCCGGACAACCATGCCATTTGGGTTGGAGATAGCTCACCAACTGCCGCTTGTATGCGGGTCAACTGATCCGGCGATAGCGGAAGTACAGAGGTAGGGGGGGCCTGAGTCGTCATTGCAGTACGAATTCCTTTATGCTTGAGCCAGTGTCAGTCGATTATTTTGGGCAAAAAATCTTTATGTTTGTAAGGTTAACCATCTCGATAATAACAATTAAAGAAGCGATGGAAATAATAAATAACTAAAACGACTAAGCAGTTTTTCAGGTAATCAATACGAGTTAAAGTGTTCAACTTATTGGGGAAATTCCCAGCAGCGGATATCAACCCCTGGGTTTGCCATCTCTGCATATAAATCAGTAGGCTACGTCATGATTACCACGGCTCGCTGGAGTAAATTGACGGCGTAATGACGGGCTTTCATAGCCAGCATCAGTGCTTTCCGGTACTATGCGGCGGTTTTTTGAGTCAATTAAGGTCAGAATGATGAGCACCACCCTATTTAAAGATTTTCAGTTTGAAGCCGCTCACCGGCTGCCCCATGTTGCAGCAGGGCACAAATGTGGCCGTTTGCACGGTCACTCATTTATGGTTCGTATCGAGGTGACTGGTGAAGTTGATGCTCACTCCGGTTGGGTGATGGATTTTGCTGATCTAAAAGCGGCATTTAACCCTATTTGGGAACGTTTGGATCACCACTATCTGAACGATATTCCTGGCCTGGAAAACCCAACCAGCGAAGTGTTGGCGTGCTGGATTTGGCAACAGCTGAAACCGCAACTACCTGAGTTAAGTGCCGTGATGGTGAAAGAGACCTGCTCTGCGGGCTGTGTTTATCGCGGTTAAATCATTCGTCAGGGCGCTGCCACGCCCTGCACTTTAAGCTATGTTTAGGTATTTATGCGTCTGCATGGAGAGCCGCCAGTTCCTGGCGATACAGGTTTCAATGCAGAGTTTGGTTGCATCATCTTTCTGACTGATGGGCTGCAACGCAATTATCCGTTTTTTATCATCATGTAGAGTAGCCAATAACACCTCCAGCGCTTCGATATCCCGTAAGCGCCCCACCGGATGCTTAATTTCATCTGCGCGCTGCAATGCTTGCGGCAATATTTTCAAGCCACCGCGCATCTTCACTTTCGGCGAAACAGTGACCCAAGTGGCTGCTGAGCACTGCACCTCGTGCGTGCCGCTGGTTTCAATCTGGCAGCTGTAACCGGCTTGCTCCAATACAGATGTTAGCGGTAGCAGATCGTAGATAGCCGGCTCCCCGCCGGTTATCACCACATGGCGAGCGGTATATCCTTGCTGAGAAAAGATAGCCAATAGCTGCTGTTCGCTGGCAGAACCCCAGGCATCACTTTCAGCGGTTTTCACCATAATGCGCTGCATATCGACTTCCCGATCTGCCTCTTTTTCCCAGGTATGCTTGGTGTCGCACCAACTACAGCCTACCGGGCAACCCTGCAAGCGCACAAAAATCGCCGGAACGCCGGTGAAGTAACCCTCGCCCTGCAAGGTCTGGAACATCTCATTAATCGGGTACAGCATCAGTATCTCTATATCGTGATTAGGCCAATGGGCAATTATTGCAGATTCCCTCGCCTTCACCAAACCGGCAGCCCCCAGAGTGCCAGTTTGTTTGTATCAGAGCGTTACTCAATAACACCGCAGGCCATGCGAGCACCGCCACCACCCAGTGGCATTGGATGGTCAGCATAGTTATCACCACCGGCATGGATCATCAGCGCATGTTGTTTCAGCTCGGATAACGATTTCAGGCGCGGAGCCAAGAGCTGATAGGTGGCGGTGCCATCAGCATTGACCACCAGCCCCGGTAAATCCCCCAGATGCCCTTTATCATTATAAGGGCCAAGGTGAGTGTCGGTTTTTTGCGGGTCAAGGTGGCCACCAGCGGCAAGGGCAGGCACGGCTTTACCCTCTTTCTGGCCCGGTGCACAACTTGGCTTTTCATGCAGATGGAACCCATGGATACCTGCTGCCAGCCCAGTCAGATTGGGGGTAAACAATAAACCATAAGCGGTTTCTGTTACTGTAACAGTACCCAGCACCTTGCCATTACCTTCGGGCAGGGATTCATTCATGGTCACGGTAACGCCGGCAGCCAGCAAGCTACCGGAGAACAGCATCGCCGGTAACAGTAAGTATTTCAATTTCATCAGTTATCTTCCTTTATGCATGATTATCGAGTCATTCGGGTGATTAATAAGGATAACTGTTGATGAATTATCTGCACGATAGCAGTGTTATAGATGTGAGTCAGATGAGGGTTATTTGCCAGATTCAGATGAATCTGGCAAAGGGCAATCAATGACAACAATAAAGTAGAGTGCAGTCATGACTGACTTTTAACGTTTGTCAGAGCGTTGCTCCGTGGCCTAGCACAATAGCTTTGAATAAAGAAGAAGGTATGGCGGTTGTTTCCTGGCTTAATTGCTTCTCAAAAGCAAAAGATAATAACTCATCACGAGTTTCCAACATTGCCGCTGTCGCGTCACTAAGAATAGCGCTATCAACTGCATGGCCACCATCTAGATAAGCATCGCCAAACATTTCCTTATTTAAGTCATCCATTTCTTTCTGTAACTTTGCCGTTTTTTCATTATAGTCAAATTTGATCTCATCTATTGTTAACTTGCCAAGAGTAACATCAATAAATTCTTTTTCAGTAATAGGGGTTTTACCTAAATCAATAAATATACTTTTTATTACCTCATGACTATCCACAGACTTAATCGCGGCGAAAAGAATATGATTTTCTATATTTTTCTCCTTAGCCGAAATTAACAGATCGTCAGTCAATTTATGAGCAGATAATACAATCAATGATGCTAGATTTCCTATGTGCACCATTCCGCGGCTAGAAGATGAATTAATCAGTTTGCTGTGTTCAGGATATTTATTTATGTAATAAGATTGTTCATTCACATAAGAACCCATCTCCTTCGGTTGAAGGAGATCCTTTATTACTTCCCTTACTTCCTTTTTATACCGTATAATTTCTTTATAAAAAAGATAGGTTTCTATATCCTTAACGCCACACTTCACCATTTTAATGAAATCAAGCACATCAAAATTAGAAATTTTCTTAGCAACATACTCCAGTGAGTGGTCGTCAACCTTCAGTTTCTCAAGTATGCATAATGCTGCCACATCGGTTTTGCCATAAACACCATGGCGACGCATTAGTTTAGCGACTTTATCGCTTACCTTATAAGACTTAAATATATAATCCAGGCTAAAGTCAGCTCTGTGTGCCCCATCAATATAAATCCCTTCACTAATTAACTTAATATCTTCAGCTACCTCTGTGGATAAAGAACTAGAATTGTATTCATTTTCAAAATGATAATCCATTATATACTCCAATTAGTTTTTGTTAACACTAGCATGCTTACTAATTGATACTATATAAAATTAAATTATATGACTAATGATATTATCTTTATAATACTTATTTTTATAACAATGAAAATATAACATTATTATTGAGAATGAAATAAAAAATACACCTAAATTATAGTTAACAATCGGATAGCTATATTAATTGATAATATTAAGACTATAAGTCTATAGTTATCTCTGCTTTGGCAACACTGATTATATTTCATCTTGGTTTTGCCTAAACAGACAATCTTCAGATAACACATTGAAGTTGATAGTGGATTAACTGCCAACTCTGCTGTTTTTTTAGATGATGCCCCAAAATAAAACACCCTGTCAGCTTATCGCTCACAGGGTGGGGGTGATCATCTCATTAACCCACCGAAGTGGATTTTTCAATCAACTTTTCAGAAGATAAGGCGCAGTAAGATTACTGACCTTTCACTTCTTTCAGACCGTTGAATGGTGCGCGGTCGCCCAGCGCCTCTTCAATACGGATCAGTTGGTTGTATTTAGCAACACGGTCAGAACGGCTCATAGAACCGGTTTTGATTTGGCCTGCTGCAGTACCTACTGCCAGATCGGCAATGGTAGCATCTTCGGTTTCGCCTGAACGGTGAGAGATAACCGCGGTGTAACCTGCATCTTTCGCCATCTTGATAGCAGCCAGAGTTTCGGTCAAAGAACCGATCTGGTTGAATTTAATCAGGATAGAGTTAGCAACACCTTTCTCGATACCTTCTTTCAGGATCTTGGTGTTGGTTACAAACAGATCATCACCAACCAGCTGGATTTTGTCACCCAGAACTTCGGTCTGGTATTTGAAGCCAGCCCAGTCAGATTCGTCCAGGCCATCTTCGATAGAGACGATTGGGTACTGTTTAGTCAGATCTTCCAGGAAGTGAGTGAACTCTTCAGAAGTGAAGGCTTTGTTGCCTTCGCCGGCCAGAACATATTTGCCGTCTTTGTAGAATTCAGACGCCGCACAGTCCATCGCCAGAGTCACATCTTTGCCTAACTCGTAGCCAGCTTGTTTTACCGCTTCAGCGATAACAGCCAGTGCTTCAGCGTTAGAACCCAAGTTTGGTGCATAACCGCCTTCGTCGCCGACTGCAGTGCTCATGCCTTTGGATTTCAAAACCTTAGCCAAAGTATGGAACACTTCAGAACCGATGCGAACAGCTTCTTTCAGAGTTTTAGCGCCGACTGGCTGAATCATAAACTCTTGAATATCAACGTTGTTATCAGCATGTTCGCCGCCGTTGATGATGTTCATCATAGGCAGTGGCATAGAGAACTTACCTGGGGTGCCGTTCAATTCAGCAATGTGCTCGTACAAAGGCATGCCTTTAGACGCTGCTGCTGCTTTCGCTGCTGCCAGAGAAACAGCCAGGATGGCGTTAGCACCAAACTGGGATTTGTTCTCAGTACCGTCCAAATCGATCATAATTTTATCGATGTTAGCCTGGTCTTTGGCATCTTTACCCAAAACTGCCTGAGCAATTGGACCATTTACTGCGGCAACGGCTTTCAGAACGCCTTTGCCCAGGAAACGGGATTTGTCACCGTCACGCAGTTCCAGTGCTTCACGGGAACCAGTAGAAGCACCTGATGGTGCCGCAGCCAAACCAACAAAACCGCCTTCCAGATGAACTTCGGCTTCTACAGTTGGGTTACCACGGGAGTCGATGATTTCGCGACCGATGACTTTAACGATTTTGGACATTAGATTTTCCTCAGTACAAGTTAAACTAAAACTCCAGACAGAGGGGGCGACATCGCTGCCGCCCCTTCTACCAAATATTTTATTTCACCTGGCGCTTCTGATAATCACCAGCCGCTTTCACAAAGCCGGCGAACAACGGGTGACCATCACGTGGCGTCGAAGTAAATTCTGGATGGAACTGACAAGCCACAAACCATGGATGGTTTGGCAACTCGATAATTTCCACCAGTTTGTTATCCGCAGAACGCCCGGCAACACGCAACCCGGCAGCTTCAATCTGCTTCAACAGCATATTGTTGACTTCATAACGATGACGGTGGCGCTCAACGATGGTAGGTTCGCCATACATCTGACGTACCAAGCTACCTTCAGTCAGGTTGCAAGGTTGCCCACCTACACGCATAGTACCGCCCAAATCGCTCTCTTCCGAACGCACTTCAACGTTGCCGTTTTCATCACGCCATTCGGTGATTAATGCAACCACCGGATACTTACAGTCTGGCACAAATTCTGTGGAGTTCGCGTTTTCCATTCCCACAACATTGCGGGCAAACTCCATCAGTGCAACTTGCATCCCCAGGCAGATGCCCAGGTAAGGAATATTGTGTTCACGGGCATAGCGTGCCGCCAGAACCTTGCCTTCCACACCACGGTAGCCGAAACCACCAGGGATAAGGATAGCATCCAGCCCTTTCAGCATCTCTTCGCCGCGTGTCTCAACATCCTGCGAATCAATCAGCTTGATGTTCACCGTCAGACGATTTTTCAACCCACCGTGCTTCAGGGCTTCAATTACAGACTTATAGGCATCCGGCAGTTCTACGTATTTACCAATCATCCCGATGGTCACTTCGCCACCTGGATTTGATTCTTCGTATAATACCTGTTCCCACTCAGCGAGATTTGCTTCAGGACAAGTTAAGCTGAATCGTTTACAAATATAATCGTCAAGGCCCTGTGATTTCAATAGCCCTGGGATTTTATAAATGGAATCAACGTCTTTTAGGGAGATAACCGCTTTTTCTGGCACATTACAGAACAGCGCGATTTTGGCACGTTCATTAGCAGGAACTGCGCGATCAGAACGGCAAATCAGCACATCTGGCTGAATACCAATTGAAAGTAGCTCTTTTACCGAATGTTGCGTTGGCTTGGTTTTCACTTCACCAGCCGCAGCCAAATAAGGAACCAATGTCAGGTGCATGTAAAGCGTGTGCTCGCGGCCAACATCAACCGCCATCTGACGAATAGCTTCCAGGAATGGCAGGGATTCGATATCACCTACGGTGCCGCCAATCTCAACCAATACCACATCGTGGCCTTCGCCGCCTTCGATGATGCGCTCTTTGATGGCATTGGTGATATGAGGAATAACCTGAATAGTTGCACCCAGATAGTCGCCACGACGCTCTTTACGCAGGACTTCAGAATAGATGCGCCCCGTAGTGAAGTTATTACGACGGGTCATTTTGGTGCGAATAAAGCGCTCATAGTGCCCTAAGTCCAGATCGGTCTCAGCACCATCTTCGGTGACAAAAACTTCCCCGTGTTGTGTCGGGCTCATGGTGCCCGGATCCACGTTGATATACGGGTCCAGTTTCATGATGGTAACGTTGAGGCCACGGGCTTCAAGTATAGCCGCCAGAGAGGCTGCGGCAATGCCTTTACCCAGAGAGGATACGACCCCGCCGGTCACAAAAATATAATTAGTTGTCATGCTGAACCTGAGAGTTTAGGTTTAAAGACGATGGAAGTACCAGGACGGGAAAGTAGTATACCGGAACCTTGGTTTCGCTACAAATGATCTCCACGACCATGGCGGTTTTCGCTGCCAAAACCGCGCGGAACATCGTCTTACTATCCGTTATAATTCAATATATTAACGTAATTAAAATTCAACAACCATCCGTAAAATGAATTAAAACACCTTACATTTCAGTTTCTTGCTTTTTAACTTGCTGCCAGGCGGCTTCCATCTCAGCGAGTGTGGCACTCTCCATGGTACGACCTGATGCTGTAACTATTTGTTCTACCTGACGAAAACGCCGCTCAAACTTACGATTAGCCGCCTGTAGAGCATTTTCCGCTTTATGACCTAAATGGCGGGATAAATTCACCGTGGCAAACAACAAATCACCGATCTCTTCGCCCAACTTATCCTCATCGACCACCGCTTGACGCGCCTCGAACATCACCTCATCAATCTCTTCGTAGACTTTATCCAGCACTGGCCCCAGCGTATCCCAATCAAAGCCCACCGACGCACAGCGTTTCTGGATTTTATGGGCTTTCATCAATGCGGGCAGTGCATCAGGGATATCATCCAAAGCCGAATACAGTGCCTTTTCGGCCCGCTCCTCCGCTTTACGGGACTCCCAACCTGCCAGCGCGGCTTCACTGCCAATAGTCGCCTCAGCGGCGTGCTGAGCTTCATTGGGGAACACATGCGGATGGCGGCGCACCAGCTTATCACTGATGGCGTGACACACATCATCAAACGCAAACAGCCCCTGCTCCTGCCCCATTTGCGCATAAAACACCACCTGAAACAGCAGATCACCCAATTCGTCGCGAAGATCGTCGAAATCCTTGCGCTGAATCGCATCAAGCACTTCATAAGTCTCTTCCAACGTGTAGGGCGCAATAGTGTCAAAAGTCTGCTTACGATCCCACGGACAGCCGTGCTCAGGGTCACGCAAGGTGCGCATAATATCCAACAAACGTTGCAGAGCTAAGGCGGTGGAGTTGGGAGTCGAAATTTGGGTCATGACGATTTATCACTTTTGTTATTTGCACAATATCAGCGGAAAGGATAGGCAGAAGAGTAAAGTGTCCGCACCACGGATGGCGCGGCACCAGCCCCCAGGGGTGGGTTTACGGCGTCTTTACGATCTGCCTAATTCTCTCCGCAGCAGATACATTTTTTATCAATATGCCAAAGCGCAGTAGCCGCTTATACCCTTCGCCCTTGAAGCCGCAGGGTTGTTAGCTGCGCTCACTCACCCGAATCACTTACCTGAGTAAGTTCATCGGGATTTGTTTGCTTGCCGCCTAGCTGCAACCCCAATGGCTTTGGGTATAGATAGTTTTAATTGCCGTGGAGCCGACGGGCATCTATCACATCCGGCAACTGATTCAACTTCGCCAATACCCGCCCCAACACCTGCAAGTTATAGATCTCGATATCCATATCAATAGTTGCCATCATCTTTTTGGTATCACTACGGCTAGCAACACCCAGCACGTTGACTTTTTCATTCGCCAAAATGGTGGTGATATCGCGCAACAATCCACTGCGATCGTTGGCGCTTACTCGCACCACCAGCGAATAGCCGCTGGAGTAGCTTTCACCCCAGACGGCATCAACAATCCGCTCTGGCGCATGAGATTGCAATTCAGCCAACTGCTCGCAATCGGCGCGGTGGATTGATATCCCCCGCCCCTGGGTGATAAAGCCAATAATTTCATCACCGGGGATCGGCTGGCAACAGCGAGCAATGTGGTGCATCAGATTGCCGACACCCTCGACCACAATGCGCCCACTGTCTTTGCTGGCATTGCGCGGCGGTTGCTGCGTTTTATTCTTCAGGTGGCGTAATGCTTCTAAATCAGCCTCTTCCGCCGTCGGCTTATTCAGTTTCCCTTGCAGGAAGTTCACCATCTGATTCAGACGGATATCACCACCACCAATGGCCGCCAACACTTCATCCATAGAGTTCATGTTATAGCGCGGCACCAGTAGCTTCTCAGCCTCTTTCAGGCTGATATCCATATGCTCCAGCTCGTCATCCAACATCTGCCGACCAGCAAGAATATTCTTGTCTCTATCTTGTTTTCGGAACCAGTTATGTATCTTGGATCGCCCACGGCTGGTGGTGACGTAACCGAGGTTAGGGTTCAGCCAGTCGCGACTTGGATTCGGCTGTTTCTGAGTGATGATTTCAATCTGATCACCCATCTGCAACTGATAGGTAAAGGGCACAATGCGCCCACTGATTTTTGCACCAATACAGCGATGGCCCACATCACTGTGGATATGATAAGCAAAGTCCAGTGGCGTAGAACCTGCTGGAAGATCAATAACATCGCCTTTCGGGGTAAACACATATACCCGATCGTCAAATACCTGACTGCGCACTTCATCCAGCATCTCGCCGGAATCAGCCATCTCTTCCTGCCAGGCAATCAGTTTGCGTAACCAGGCAATGCGCCCTTCATAACCAGAGCGGCCTGCGACCACGGCCCCCTCTTTGTACTTCCAGTGCGCAGCAACCCCCAGCTCGGCATCTTCATGCATCTGGCGGGTACGAATCTGAATTTCCAGAGTTTTTCCGCGCGGGCCTAATACCACGGTATGGATCGACTGATAACCATTGGGTTTAGGGTTAGCGACATAATCATCAAATTCATCCGGTAAATGACGAAAATGGGTATGCACAATCCCCAGCGCGGCGTAGCAATCCTGCAAGCGCTCCACCACCACCCGCACAGCGCGCACATCAAATAGCTCATCAAAAGCGAGCGATTTTTTCTGCATTTTGCGCCAGATACTGTAGATGTGCTTGGGGCGACCATAAATCTCAGCTTTGATACCTTCATCCGCCATCGCTTTGTGCAATGAAGCAACGAAGTCATCAATGAATTGCTCACGATCGATACGTCGTTCGTGGAGTAATTTGGCAATTTGCTTATATTCGTCGGGGTGCAGATAACGGAAACAGAAGTCTTCCAGCTCCCATTTTATCTGGCCGATCCCGAGGCGGTTAGCCAGCGGCGCATAGATATTGGAGCACTCTTTGGCGGCCAAAACACGAATCTCTTCTGGCGCATCTTTCACTTCGCGCAGATGGGCGATGCGTTCTGCCAGTTTGATCACCACGCAGCGGAAATCTTCCACCATCGCCAGTAGCATACGGCGCACGTTATCCACTTGCTCGGAGCTCATGGAGTCATTGTGGGTGGCTTTCAACTGACGAATGGCGTCCATATCGCGCACACCGTGCACCAGATAGGTGATGCCTTTGCCAAATTGCTCGGTCAGTGTGGCTTCATCCACCACATTGGCATCCGCTAGCGGGAACAGCAGCGCCGCGCGCATACTGTCATTATCCATGCTTAGGGTGGAAAGAATTTCAACCATTTCAAGGCCGCGCCACAGCAGCAACGAGGCGTCGGGATGGTTTTGCGTCTGCTGCTCACAGTAACGCCAGGTTTCGGCTAATCGCTCACATGACTGCGGATTGGGAAGCCCCAAACTGGCGATCCAATCGTCGAGAGCAAACTCGCCCGCTGGATTCAAATGTGCACTTCGTACCGCAACCATAACTTCTCCCTACTTTGCGACCCCTGACGCCTGCATGAACAGCGCCATAGATTCAAGATGCCCGGTGTGGGGGAACATATCCAACATTCGCACCTGAGCAAGACGGTAACCGGCGGCTAACAACACCTGACTATCCCGTGCCAGCGTAGTGGGATTACACGAAACATACACCACCCGCTTTGGCGCCAGTTTAACTATATGTGACATAACCCCAGCAGCGCCAGCGCGTGCCGGGTCTAATAATACTTTGTCGAATCCTTGAACCGCCCACGGCTGGCAACTGATATCGGATTCCAGATTTTCATGAAAAAATGACACGTTAGGCAATGTATTATTCCGCGCATTATACTGCCCATTCGCCACCAGCGCCGCAACTCCTTCCACTCCGACAACTTCCCGCGCGCGCTTTGCCAGCGGCAAGGTGAAATTACCCATGCCGCAGAACAGATCCAGCACCCGCTCCTGTGGCTGTACATCAAGCCAGGCGATAGCCTGAGCCACCATTTTCTGGTTGACAACATCATTGACCTGAATAAAATCTCGCGGGTGAAATGCTAAACGTAGACCATCAATCTGGTAATAGGGTTCCTCACCAATGAGTTTTTCCAGATTCTCGCCATCACCAGCCAGATAAAACGTCACCTGCTCACGTTTAGCAAAATCAATTAGCGCGGTGCGATCTACCTGTTTAAGGGTATCAAGGTGACGTAAAACCAGCAACGGCCCATTGTCGGCCAACACCAACTCCACATGCCCTAGCCGCTGCACCGCCTGTAAGGCGGATAGACACTGATAAAGCGGTTGCAACAGGCGCTCCAACTCCGGCCGCAGAACTGGGCAGTGCTTCACGCTGACCAAATCGTGAGACTCGGTTTGGCGAAATCCCATCTGTAATCGATGCTGTTTTGGCTGATAGAGCAGCCCCAACCTCGCCCGCCGCCGATAGCCATACTCAGGCCCGCAGATAACCGGCTCTAACTTAGGGCAGAGACCTGTTGCGTGCGCTATCAACCGCGAGAGCGAATCGGCTTTGCTCGTTTGTTGCAGTTGGCTACAGGCGTGTTGCTGCTGACAGCCTCCACAAATTCCAAAGTGAGGGCAAGGAGGCGCGACCCTTTCGCTGCATTGGTTCAGCAAACGTTTAATTTTGCCACGGCCATACTGGCGTTTTTGCTCAATTAGCTCAATTTCAGCTTGCTCTCCCGGTAAAGCGCCAGGGATAAAAATAGCTTTACCTTGATGGCGCGCAACGCCCTGACCAAAAGGGTCGAGGGAGTTTACGGTCACAGTTATCGTTTGTCGGGTCGTCACACGTCGGTTTGCAGAGTAGAATTGCGCCATAATGATTGATCGAGCGTCAGTTTTATAAGCTGCCAATTCTCCCACATTGGAATACCATGACCAAATACAGTCTTCGCGCGCGCATGATGATTTTAATCCTGGCCCCCACGCTGCTTCTTGGGCTGTTACTCAGCACTTCCTTTATGGTCAATCGCTATAATGAGCTGCAAAACCAAATAGTTAACGCTGGCACTAACATTATTGAACCGCTGGCGGTTGCCAGTGAGTACGGAATGACCTTCCGTAACCGCGATACCGTCCGACAGTTGATAAATCTCTTTCATCGTCGTCACTCAAATATTGTTCGGTCAATTTCGGTTTTCGACGCAGATAACCATCTTTTTGTCACATCTAACTATAATTACAACTCCTCACAATTAAGGTTACCCAAAGGCGAACCCATCCCCCGTTCGCTGATGCTCTCCTATCGCGGCGACTCTCTGGTCATGCGTATGCCCATTGTCTCCGAATCTAATTTATCCAGTGATCGGGAGTCAGATTCAGATATCACCAGTCGGCCACTGGGCTATATCGCCATCGATCTGGATCTGCAATCCGTGCGTTTGCAGCAATATAAAGAGATCTTTATTTCGACCCTACTGTTGCTGTTCTGCATGTGTGTAGCGATTTTGTTTGCTTATCGTCTAATGCGTGATGTCACCGGCCCGATCCGCAACATGGTGAATGCCGTCGACCGGATCCGCCGTGGGCAGTTAGATAGCCGCGTCGAAGGGCATATGCTCGGTGAGCTGAATATTTTGAAAAATGGTATCAATTCGATGGCGATGTCGTTGGCGGCCTATCACGAAGAGATGCAGCAAAATATCGATCAAGCCACATCCGATTTGCGTGAAACCCTGGAGCAGATGGAGATACAAAACGTCGAGCTTGGGTTGGCGAATAAGCGCGCTCAGGAAGCGGCTCGCATTAAATCTGAGTTTCTGGCGAACATGTCCCACGAGCTGCGAACTCCGCTAAACGGCGTGATTGGCTTTACCCGGCAAACACTGAAAACATCACTGACACCGACGCAAACCGACTATTTACAAACAATCCAACGCTCGGCCAATAATTTGTTATGCATCATTAATGACGTGCTGGACTTCTCCAAACTGGAAGCCGAAAAACTGATTTTGGAACATATCCCCTTCTCGCTCCGTAGCACACTGGATGAAGTGATTATCCTGCTGGCGCACACAGCTCATGAGAAGGGGCTGGAACTGACACTGCATATTAACAATGATGTCCCGGAGCAGGTGGTCGGGGATGCGATGCGTTTGCAGCAAATTGTCACAAACTTGCTCGGTAATGCGATTAAATTCACCGAACAGGGCAATATCGATATTCTGGTTACCGCGCAAGTACTAACGGCGCAGAGAGTGACCCTAGTGGTTGAGATTCAGGATACAGGCATCGGAATTTCTGAATCGCAGCAGGCCCAACTATTCCAGGCGTTTCGTCAAGCGGATGCCAGTATCTCACGCCGCCATGGCGGCACCGGGCTTGGACTGGTGATTACCGAACGATTGGTCAAAGAGATGGGGGGCGATATCAGCTTTCTCAGCCAGGTGGATCGCGGCTCAACCTTCAAATTCCACCTCACTCTGGATCTCAATGAAACGCTCTCTTATCGCCAACCGGATATGTCATATTTAGAGGGGAAAACGCTGGCCTATATTGAGCGCAACGCCTCTGCCGCCAGGGCCGCACTTGACATTCTCAGCATCACGCCGTTGCAGATAACCCATAGCCCGACATTAGCGCAATTGCCAGTGCAACATTATGATTTTCTGCTGGTCGGCGTACCCATTCCGTTCCGTAATAACATGGCTGTTCATCAGGATAAACTGGTGGCGGCGATGAAGATCTCCGAGCGGGTTATTCTGGCGCTGCCAAGCCAATCACAGGTGGAGGCCGAGCAGCTTAAACAGCTGGGCGCAAAAGCATGTCTCATCAAGCCATTATCATCTAATCGTTTGATTCCTTTATTTTTATCTGAAGAGCCGCTTGAGGTATCACTGGTTGAAGAGCAAGCAGAGAAACCGCTTAAATTACCGTTTAAAGTGATGGCAGTTGACGATAATCCGGCTAATCTGAAATTGATTGGCACCCTGCTGGAAGAGCAAGTTGCAGAAACCGTGCTCTGCGACAGCGGGGCGAAAGCCATTGCCTATGCCCGTGAAAACACCTTGGATATCATTTTAATGGATATTCAAATGCCAGAAATTGACGGCATCCGCGCCAGTGAAATCATTCATCAGATGTCCCATCATCTGGACACGCCGATCATTGCCGTCACCGCTCATGCGGTCAGGGGGCAGCAAGAGCAGTTATTAAAATTGGGTATGGCTGATTATCTGGCAAAACCTATTGATGAAGCCCGATTGATACAAGCGCTCTCCCGTTATAAGCACGATAGCTCGTCACCACTCGAGATGAAGGATGATATCCGGCCAATCGTGCCGCTTGCATATGCAGGAGCAATAGATTGGCCATTGGCTATCAGGCAGGCAGCAAATAAAGAGGATCTCGCCAAAGATCTACTCACCATGCTGTTAGCGTTTATGCCGCAGGTAACAGATCGTGTGCAGGCGATTCTGGCAGGAACAGATGATGACGATATCCTGAATCTGATTCACAAATTCCACGGCAGCTGTGCATGTAGCGGTGTACCACGGCTAAAACAGCTGTGCATGACAATCGAACAGCAATTGCGTCAGCAAACTGATTTGCAGGATTTGCAACCTGAATGGTTTGAATTGTTAGATGAGATAGAGAATGTCCGCTATGCCGCTAAAAGCTACTTAGGGGCGGCGTAGCACTCATCCGAACCGCAGAAATAAAAAGGGCACAGCGATAAATCCCTGTGCCCTTTTTGACGCTATTTATTGGATGCTTAGTGCCACATAAATATCGGTTACTGCATCAACAAATAGAGAGAAGTATCACCACGCTGAATGTTCAATGCCAATACCGATGGTTTGGTATCGAGGATTTTCCGCAACTCACCTAGATTCTGGACCGGTTGCTGGTTAATCCCAATGATGATATCGCCTTTTTTCAGACCGATACGTGCAGCTGCACTCCCCGCTTTCACGTTATCGACTTTCACGCCTTTCTTACCATTCACATCAGAGTTGCTCAGTTCAGCACCTTCAATGCCGGTATAGATATTGCCTGAATCAACCTGTGCCTGGCTGCTCTGCTCCAATGTTACTTCCACATTGACAGGTTTGCCGTCACGCAGCAGACCTAAGGTCATTTTGCTACCCACTGGCAGAGTACCAATTTCGGCACGGAAGCCGGCGAAGCTATTGATTGGTTTACCATTCATGCTAACAATCACATCACCAGCTTTGATCCCGGCTTTTGCCGCAGCAGATTTCGGCACGACCTGGCTGATAAAGGCCCCTTTCTGCGTATCAACATTCATCGCTTTTGCTAGCTCAGAGTTCAGCTCAGTACCCATGATGCCCAGCTCACCGCGTTTCACCTGACCAAACTCAACCATCTGAGATGTCAGGTTTTTCACCATGTTGCTCGGGATGGCAAAACCAATCCCAATGTTGCCGCCGTCTGGTGCCAAAATAGCGGTATTGATCCCGATCAGCTCACCGCTCAGGTTGATCAAAGCCCCCCCAGAGTTACCACGGTTAATCGCCGCATCAGTCTGGATAAAGTTTTCGTAGTTTTCCACGTTCAGACCGCTACGGCCCAAGGCAGAGACAATACCAGAGGTGACGGTTTCGCCCAGACCATATGGGTTACCGATAGCAACGGTATAGTCGCCTACGCGCAGTTGATCAGAATCTGCCATTTTAATTGCGGTCAGATTTTTAAAATCTTTCAGCTGCAATAACGCAATATCAGTACGTGGATCTTTACCAATCACTTTCGCTTCATAGCTGCGGCCATCGCTCAACTTGACATTGATTTTGGTCGCATTATCCACCACGTGGTTATTGGTAACGACGTAACCTTTAGCCGCATCAATAATTACACCCGAACCCAGTGCACGGAACTCCTGCTTGCTTGGCACAGCGCCTTTACCGCCTTGCCCCCCCTGACACATCGGAGAACCCTGGAACGGAGAACCGTCCTGGCAGAATGGTGAATCATCACCAAAGAACTGCTGGAACTGTGGTGGTATACCACCAGCAGCTGCATTGCTTACCTGGGTGCTGCCTTCCACATTGATACTGACCACGGAAGGCATGACTTTCTCTAGCATTGGCGCCAGGCTAGGGAGCTGCTGGCTGCTAGAAGGCGCCGTTTCTGCCGAAATGGCAGAAGAAACCGGCCCCATGACTAAACCGATGCTCAATGCCAATGCACTTAACACTAAAGTTGTTTTCTTCATCTATTTTGTTTCTCGCTATACAATTAATAATGATTCAATAAATGGTGAGTCGCAGACTAATGCCGTCTTGCATAGTAAGATTAAATATGGGGGATGAAGTTCACAGACCCAAGAATCAGAATAGTAAAAAATATTGTCCGTCTTTACAAAACTACAGTTAATTAAACGGACAATTAAATTTGCCTGCATACTATTCCGCAGCCATTAAGCGCCGATATTCATCATAAGCATAAAGATCAGTCATGCCACTGATATAATCCTGAATTAAACGAGCACGATAATAATATTCATATATCTCATATTGTTCAGGCGGTAATTTACATAACCGCTCCACGGATTCAGCATAAGCCAACCGGTGCTTAGTTGATAATTTATGGAATAATCGGGTTTCAATGAGATACTGACGGTGGTTATCTTCTGTGACTAATGCCGTAAATGCCGTTTGCGGCATAGCTAATAGCGGACTATAAATATCGAGCAACCCACTAATAACTCTATACCCTTGTAATTCAAGCTGTTCTACTTCAGGATGATTAAATACGTGCTTTACAGCTACCTTTTTAAAAATTTGCAGTAATTTACATGCAGCACTGGAATCTTCTAATAATGCCTGATTAAAGGAACCGGAAAATACTGCGGGTAGATTCTCAATAAAACGCTGTGCGGCATGTGGAACTAATTTCCCTACCGTATTGACTCGTAAATACATAAAAAATTGATCTTCGGTACTTCGCCGACCTTGTTCGCGTCCTAATTGCCGAAATGCCCCACCCACCACTTTATCAAACAGATCACCATGGGTAACATCGCCCCACTCCTTCACCATATGATCATAAAGTTGCTCGACGCTGAAAATATTTTTTTCCACTGCGTCTTCTAAATCGGCAATACAATAAGAGATATCATCGGCAGCTTCCATAATATAGGTCAGCGGAAAACGGTCAAACTCTCCCATATTGAGTTCACGGCGCAAATCTTTAACATAGTTCTCTTCGGCAAGATAAAAACCGGGTTTTTTCATCAAATAGTTATGGGAAGGTGGAATATCGCCTGACCAATAAGCCGGTTTGGTATATTTAAGGATACAGCCCACCTGAGCATAGGTCAGATTCAGTTTTAATAAGCTGTAAACCAGCCGTATCGCTTGTGCGTTACCTTCGAACTGACTCAAATCATGGCGAATTTTGCTGCGCAGCACATTAAGTTCTGCTTCCCCTTCCCGCAGCCTCAATGCATTTACCTGACAATGATCCTTGCCCCGTGGCTCGATCCCTCCTCCATTTGGATCCATCTGCTTGGTAAACCAGTTATTGATTGCTGACTCACCAAAATGACCAAAGGGCGGATTGCCGATGTCATGCATCAGACAGGCCATTTCCACAATACTTTCAAAGGGATCAAGCAACTTATCCAGCCCATAAGTCGTGATTTTCTTATCCTGCTTAAAGCGATTAAGGACTTCTTTGGCAATATAGCGGCCCACCTGCTGGACTTCCAGCGAATGGGTTAAGCGGCTGCGTACCGCGGCATTACGCTCCAGCGGAAACACCTGGGTTTTTTGTTGTAAACGCCGAATAGCGGCAGAGTTTACAATACGCCCACGATCGCTTTCAAATACCCGGGTAATCTCATATTCATCTTCCGCCGAACTAGATTTACCAAATGGCCGCTGAAAACTGATTTTCTGCTTAAAGTCGATCCCAGACATATTTCCCCCTGATATTTCAATACAAACAGTGATACCCACTCTTGCTCGTAGAAGCAATTGATAACGTATGAACTGCGGCACATTACGCATTATCTTTGCTTAGCTACCCGAAGATCTCACTTAGCTGATAAACTGTATGCCGATAATTACAGATGAATTCACTCGTTAAAATCAGCAGGTATCCCTATGAAAGTTGGCATTATTGGTGCAATGGAAGAAGAAGTGACGCTGCTGCGTGACAAAATTGAAAATCGCCAAACCTTATCCCGTGCGGGTTGCGAAATTTATAGCGGCCAACTCAATGGCGTGGATGTCGCATTACTGAAGTCAGGTATTGGTAAGGTAGCAGCCGCAATGGGTACCACCTTGCTGCTAGAACATTTCCAACCTGATATCGTGATCAACACCGGTTCGGCGGGTGGCCTGGCTTCCAGCCTGAAAGTGGGCGATATCGTGGTCTCGACTGAGGTTCGCTACCACGATGCCGATGTCACTGCCTTTGGCTATGAACCGGGCCAGATGGCCGGTTGCCCAGCCGCTTTCGTTGCTGATGCCAGCCTGATTGCGCTGGCGGAAAGTTGCATCAAGCAATTGAATTTAAACGCAGTACGCGGCCTGATTTGCAGCGGAGATGCATTTATTAATGGTGCCGCCCCTCTGGAGCGTATTCGCACCACCTTCCCGACCGTAGCCGCAGTTGAAATGGAAGCCGCAGCAATCGGCCATGTTTGTCATCTGTTCAAGACGCCATTCGTTGTCGTACGCGCTATTTCAGATGTCGCAGATCAAGAGTCTCACCTGAGCTTTGATGAATTCCTGGTTGTCGCCGCTAAACAGTCGACACTGATGATCGAAGCCATGTTAACCACGCTGGCTCAACGCGGTTAATGGGGCAGTTCAGTATTGCCCCCCTGGCGCGAGCTGCAATAACCTTGCCCCGAGCAATTATCCTATTATTGCTCGGGCTGTTTGCCCTTAGCCTGTTCTCCTTGCAGGCACTGGCAGCAGAGCGGATTATCAGTCTGTCGCCCAGCACGACTGAGCTGGCCTATGCCGCTGGATTGGGGGATAAGCTGGTTGCTGTAAGTGCTTACTCCGATTATCCCGAAGCGGCAAAGAAACTGGAACATGTGGCATCGTGGCAAGGGGTAAATGTCGAGCGTATTTTGGCACTCAAGCCCAGTTTGATCCTCGCCTGGCGTGGCGGAAATCCACAACGCCCACTGGATCAACTGGCCTCTTTTGGCATTCCGATCTTCTATTCTGATCCGGTAAATATTGACCAAATAGCCGGTGATCTGGATAAGTTGGCACAGTACAGCCCTCATCCTGAGCAGGCCCATCGAGCCGCTGAGCAGTTGCGTCAGCAAGTGGCGGAGTTACGCCGCCACTATGCCCGTCAAACCCCATTACGTACTTTTCTGCAATTTGGGACACAGCCCTTATTTACCAGTTCCGGGCATACATTACAGAGCGAGATAGTTTCCCTCTGTGGTGGAGAGAATATTTTTGCGGGCAGCCGGGTTCCCTGGCCGCAGGTGAGCCGCGAACAAGTGATGATCCGCCAGCCACAAGTTATTGTGGTGAGTGGTGATAAGTCTCAGGCAGAGAGCATCAGCGCCTTTTGGCGGCCTCAGCTTGCTGTACCGGTGATAACCCTCAATGAGGACTGGTTTAATCGCGCTGGCCCACGTATTCTGCTGGCCGCTAAGCAGCTGTGCCAACAAATGGCCAGTCTTCCATCCCCTGTGGCGGAGTCACATTAATGCTGGTTTATTGGCTGGATATTTTAGGTACTGCGGTATTTGCTATCTCTGGTGTATTGCTGGCGGGGAAGTTGCGCATGGACCCGTTTGGTGTGTTGGTTTTGGGGGTGGTGACGGCTGTCGGGGGCGGCACAATACGTGATATGGCATTAGCCAATGGCCCGGTATTTTGGGTAAAAGATCCCACCGATTTAGTGGTCGCGATGGTAACCTGTCTGGCAACTATTTTGCTGGTACGTCAGCCGAGGCGAACACCAAAATGGATCCTGCCAGTGCTTGATGCCATTGGTTTGGCGGTGTTTGTCGGTATTGGCGTCAATAAAGCCTTTGCTGCAGGTGCCAGCCCACTGGTGGCTATCTGCATGGGTGTCATCACCGGTGTCGGCGGCGGGATTATCCGCGATGTATTAGCCCGTGAGATCCCGATGATCCTGCGGACTGAAATCTACGCCACCGCCTGCATCATTGGCGGCATTGTCCATGCCACAGCGTTCTATACTTTTGGCATGCCATTACAGCAAGCAATGATGCTGGGGATGGTGATAACACTCGGTATCCGCCTTGCCGCCATCCGCTGGCGCTTAAAACTGCCAACATTTGAAATTGAGCATTAATAGCGGCCCTCGCAAGATTCCCTGTGCAATAAAGCGTATTTTTTGTACTATGCGCTGGTTTTTTAGGTTCAGCGCCGAACTTTTAGACTTTCACCCAGTCTATTAGCTCTCTTTATGATCCTATCAATCAAGATAGAGCATTTGTGTTGATGTGATTCAAATCTTCAAGTTTTTAAATAATTAGCCGATATCTATCTATAGTTATTGCTTTTGCAGCTAGGCAGCAAACGAATAAATCCCAATGAGCTGACACTAGTCAGTGATTTGGGTGAGTGAGAGCAGCTAACAACGCTGCGGCGTCAAGTAAGAAGGATATTATCCAAAGTAATTGGCGTTGCAGCTAGGCAGCAAACGAATAAATCCCAATGAGCTGACACTAGTCAGTGATTTGGGTGAGTGAGAGCAGCTAACAACGCTGCGGCGTCAAGTAAGAAGGATATCCCCATTTGGCAGGCTAAATGGGACACCGACAGTTTAACTGCAGTTAAAATCATGAAAGCTATTTTTCTTATGTTTTGGCTGGTATTTTTTGCCAGTTCGTCGCTAGCTCAGGGGCTTAGCGGCACAATAGATATACGCCTGACTATCGTGTCATCTTGCCAGGTGAAATCATCGAATCAGAATGTAGATACCACCCATGATTCAAAAGCGAATTACCCAGCAATACAATGTCATAAAGGAGGTGGATTGGTTACAGAACCTAAAATCAGCCATACCTTTATTGCTCCTGATGGCATGCTGCTTAGTAAAAACAGCACTCGTCAGATGGCGCAGTTGATTACTGTAGAGTGGTAAGATGCAGATGTAAAAAAACCGCAGCTCACAACGTTGCGGTTTTTTTTATCGAAATTTTGATGGTAGCTTTATTTCCAACGTAGAGATAAAACGATTACCCAAAGTCATTGGCGTTTCAGCAAGGGGGACGGGTAATTTAAATACTGAAGGAAGAACCGCATCCACAGGTACTCTTCGCATTCGGGTTAGTCACGACAAAGCGCGAACCTTCTAGCCCTTCGGTGTAATCCACTGCGCCGCCGACCAGATATTGCAGACTCATTGGATCAACTACCAGCTCAACGCCTTGTTTTTCAATGGTCATATCACCATCATTGATCTGATCATCAAAGGTAAAGCCATACTGGAACCCGCTGCATCCGCCACCGGTAATGTAAACCCGCAGCTTCAGATTTGGATTTTCCTCATCAGAAATCAGCAGCTTAACTTTTTTAGCTGCTGCCTCGGTAAACTGTAGGGGCAGTACTGTTTCGTCGCTCATACTCATCACTCCCAACCGATATTCGAGTTGCAGGTTACTACAATGGCAGCCTGATCTATGCATCAATTATCCAATACCTGAGTAGTTCATTCAAGTATTGCTGACTAATGTTATATATTACTTACCTGTTTGAGCATGACTTTCAACCACCGGTTGTTGCTGTGCTGCCGCAGATGCTGCTTGTTCTTGTCTCTCTAAAGTGCGGGCCAAAATAGCTGAATACAAGGGCTTACCCCCCATAAACTGGGCAATTAATGTCGCCCCCAGACAGGTAACAATCATCGGCAAAATAAGTTGATAATTATCGGTCATTTCCAACACCAATACCAACCCAGTCAATGGTGCGCGTACTGAAGCGGCAAACAGTGCGCCCATCCCGGCGATAGCGAAGGTTCCAGCCTCAATACCATATTCTGGGAAAAAGTGTGCACAAGATAGGCCAAAAGCGGTGCCCAGTATGGTCCCCAGAGCCAACATCGGGGCAAATATTCCGCCCGGTGCACCCGAACCAAAGCACAGCAAGGTAGTAATAACTCGGGCAACAAAGATGAAGATCAACATACCAATGCTGAAGTTGCCGGCCAGCGCGATAGGAATTAATGTAAAGCCGCCGCCCACCGCCTCGCCATGAATCAATGCCAGCAGGCCGCACATCCCCCCAATAAACCACCGATCAACACCAGCTTGCGCCAATCGCCACCGTGGAAGCGCATAAACAGATCCTGCGTGCGAAATATCAGGGCGTTGAACATTACGCCCACCGCACCAAAAATAGTGCCGAGCAGGAGGTAAAGCCATAGGGTATTCAGCGGGACATCACCAAGTTTACCCACCTCAATAATCGCGCGCTCGCCATTAAAATAGCGATAGACAATGGTTGAGGTAATTACCCCGACAAATACCGCTTTGATTGAGACCAGACTGTAGCGGAACTGCGAGCGCATCTCTTCAATGACGAACAAAATCCCCGCTAACGGGGCATTAAAGGCGGCAGAAAGACCCGCTGCTGCACCCGTCGCCAATAATGAGTGCCGTGCTTCAGGGCTGCGCAGACGGAAAATATCGACAATCATGCGCCCACTGTTACCCCCCATCTGCACCATCGGCCCCTCACGGCCTAACACCATGCCCGCCCCTAATGTCCCAAGGCCGCCAATAAACTTAACGGGGATGACCCGCCACCAGCGCACCGGGCGCATCTCCTCCATCGCGCCTTCGATCTCGGGGATCCCCGAACCACCGGCCTCAGGAGCAAAACGACGCACGAGAAAATAGCCCAGCATCGCCAATAGCGCCGACATAATAAATGCCAGTGGCCATACCAAAATGGCAGAATCTGCCACCTTCGCCAGCGTCGCTAATCTTTGTTGTTGAATCCAATCGACACCGCGGTCAAAGGCGACCCCCAGTAACCCCGTCACGACCCCGACAACACCCGCCATAATAAGAATGATCAGTGGGGTTTTATCACGGTTAACCAGAGCATGGATAAAGCGCCCACGCTTGAGTTTAGTCTCGCCTTCGGAAGAGATATTTTGCGTTGAATCAGTCATGGTTTGTATGATTTTCAGCCAAATGATAAGTAGTACAAATAAACAGTAGCCTAAGTCTAGTCTAGCTACCCATGATGCGCTTGGTTAAACGCCGATGAAATGATCTGCCTCAGTAAGGCTATTTGAATGGTATCGAGTTGGATTTGCGGCACGCTGCGCAAGCTAGCGGTTAAATATGCCCAATCATTTGATAACCGCTGCCAGTTCTTTAGAATGGGCAGCATTATTCTATTGCTAAGGCGGATGTTATTAGCGTCGATGTCATCAATACTAATATCGCCAACCCCAATTCAGGAGCCAGTTTATGAGTAAGTCCGAAAATCTGTATGCCCAGGCAAAACAGTTAATCCCAGGCGGGGTTAACTCCCCGGTGCGTGCATTCACTGGGGTTGGTGGCGTCCCACTATTTATTGAGCGTGCTGATGGCGCCTACTTATTTGATGTAGATGGTAAAGCTTACATTGACTATGTCGGCTCTTGGGGGCCAATGGTGTTGGGCCATAACCATCCGGCGATCCGTCAGGCGGTAATTGAAGCTGTCGAGCGCGGTTTGAGCTTTGGTGCGCCAACAGAGATGGAAGTGAAAATGGCTAAGTTGGTCACCGACTTAGTGCCAACCATGGATATGGTGCGCATGGTCAACTCAGGCACCGAGGCGACCATGAGTGCTATTCGTCTGGCTCGTGGCTTCACCGGTCGCGATAAAATTATCAAGTTTGAAGGCTGCTATCACGGTCACGCGGACTGCCTGCTGGTCAAAGCCGGTTCCGGGGCGCTAACACTCGGCCAACCCAACTCGCCTGGCGTACCCGCTGATTTCGCTAAACACACGCTGACCTGCACTTATAACGATCTAGCCACAGTGCGCGAAGCTTTCGAGCAATATCCGCAAGAGATCGCCTGTATTATCGTCGAACCCGTCGCCGGTAACATGAACTGCGTGCCACCACTGCCAGAGTTCCTGCCGGGCCTGCGCGCACTGTGTGACGAATTTGGTGCGCTGTTGATTATTGATGAGGTGATGACCGGTTTTCGTGTGGCATTAGCCGGGGCGCAAGATTATTACGATGTTACCCCTGATCTGACCTGTCTGGGTAAAATCATCGGTGGCGGTATGCCAGTCGGTGCTTTCGGCGGTCGCCGCGATGTGATGGATGCACTGGCACCAACAGGCCCGGTTTATCAGGCTGGTACACTGTCCGGTAACCCCATCGCAATGGCCGCAGGTTTTGCCTGTCTGACAGAAGTTGCGCAGGTGGGTATCCATGAGACCCTGACTGAACTGACCGACTCGCTGGCGACAGGCCTGCTACATGCCGCTAAAGCAGAGAATATTCCGCTGGTGGTTAACCACGTCGGCGGCATGTTTGGCATCTTCTTTACCGATGCACAAACCGTGACCTGCTATCAGGATGTCATGAATTGCGATGTTGAGCGCTTCAAGCGCTTCTTCCATCTGATGTTGGAAGAGGGCGTTTATCTGGCGCCTTCTGCTTTTGAAGCAGGTTTTATGTCAGTGGCGCATAGCAAGGAAGATATCCAGAAGAGTGTGGATGCTGCACGTCGCTGCTTTGCCCAGCTTTAATATCAGTGAATTGACTAACCACCGCCTAATATTAGGCGGTGGTTAACAAGTTAAATTAAATGAAATTAAAGAAATTTAATATTTACGAGGAAATTCAAGTGGCTTATTTAATCAAAATCAACGTACTCAGGGTTACTAATTAGTTCCGACAGTCGATGCGATTAAATATTACCGCCACTACCATTCCAACTTGGCCCCATGGGAATAACAGGCATTTTAACTTCAACAGGACAATGGTTTGTCATGTTATTTATTACGGGCTGAACGGTGTCAGTAAGCATCCCTAAATAACCAAAAAACAGATCAGAATTGAGTATGACCCCAAGACCGACGACCAGTAGACTATAGGCTAGCACAACTTTAGCTATTCCTTTGTTATCAACAGAGTATAGGGCTGACTTAGAGTATGGGAGTGACTTACTTTCCTCACAGTTTAGTTCAGTCATATTATTTCCCTCTAATATAATTGTTACTAACGGCTAAGATGACCAGATAAAAAAAGTATTTATATCAAATATAAATAGTCATAAAAGAGTAGTAATCAACCACAAAACAACAGGCTAATAGCTGATGAAAATTTATCTGGCGTTTGACATTACCATAGAATACTTGATGTACAATATATTTATTTCAGCATTCAAGCTAAACCGCATTAGAAAATAATTAGCACTCTTATTTTTAATATGTGATTTTTGTTTTTCTTTATTTCAAATATAACCATTAGCTATAGAGTGATATTACCTGCTCATTTACTATTTTATAGCGCATATTATTGGAATATGCCCATGGATGTCTCTGACATCAGCCTCAGTTATCCTTAACTGAAGCTGATGACGGTGCAAATAAGTCTTTACCGCCCCTGTTTGCGTAATAAGTAAACAAAATAGGGGGCGCCAATAAAGGTTGCCAGCAATCCGGCAGGGATCTGGTTCGGGAACAGCAGCATCCGCCCGCACCAATCGGCAAATACCATCAATAAGCCGCCCAAGATAGCGGCAATAAACAGCTGCGGGATAGCACGTCGGAAGCCCAACATGCGGGCCATATGAGGCGCCATCAGCCCGACAAAGCTCAATGGCCCTACTGTCAGCGTAGCCGCCGCCGTCATGGTCGCCGCCAAGAGCAAAATAGCTAACCGGCTAGGTGCCAGCGCGATACCTAAGGCTCTGGCCGTCACACTGCCCAAAGGCAGAATCATTAGCCAACGGCGGCACAGAGGTGCCAGTGCAATCAACAACAAGGCAATTAAGCCAGTACTCAATGCTTGCGAGCTATCAACAGCATAGGTGGAGCCGGAAATCCACGCCAGCAATCCGTGCATGCGCGGGTCACCACTGGCCAACAACATGGTGATTACCGTAGTAAAGGCGGTACTCAGCGCAATCCCCGCCAATAACATTCTGCTGGGGGAGAAGCCGCCCCGCCCGGCCACCACCAGTATCATCAATAAGGTTGTGGCCGCGCCCAAACTCCCCGCAGGTAGCAGCCATGCCAGCGCATTACCTGGCACGATAAACATCATAATCACGACACCGAAAGAGGCACCGGAGCTGATACCCAATACCTCTGGGCTAGCCATCGGGTTACCCGTCAGTTTTTGAATCAGTGTCCCTGCCACTGCCAGCATCATACCCGCCGCCAGCGCCGCTAACACCCGTGGCCAGCGCCAGTGCAGTAGAGCCTGAAGCTCATCACCACTAATCCAGTTCCAGCCTTGGCTATCGCGACCAAACATTAGCGCTACCGTCAATCCAGCCAGCAGCAGCAGTAAACCGGCGCTGATCCATAACCCCAAACGCTGTCGTTCGGCAGGAACATTGTCGCCAAAATCCATCGACGGCGCGGTGGCACTGTGCAAACGAGGTAGCAGCCATAATAGCAGTGGCGCACCAATCAGCGCCGTCGCCGCACCGGTTGGGATCTCCCGCCAAACTTGCGCCAACCAGACAATGCCTTGGTCAGTCACCCACAGCAGCAATGCACCCAATAGTGGTGCCAATATCAGGCGTTGTGATAATCGCCGCGCCCCCAGAATTTTTGCCAGCAGAGGAGCAAATAAACCGATAAATCCAATCACACCCACCGCATTAACCAACATTGCGCTGAATAGGATTGCCAGCCCCAGCGCACTCAGGCGCGCCAGAGATAGACCTAACCCCAAATTACGGGCGACGCCATCATCCAGCCCGAGCAGAGTTAATGGGCGGATCAGTAACGCCGCTAAGAGCGCGGTAATCAGCAAACGTGGCAGGAGAAACTGTACCGTGCTCCAGTCCTGCTGGTTCAAGGCCCCACTGCTCCACAAGAACAGCCCTTGCAGCTGGTCATAATTAAACAGCGCCAGTAAGTTACTGACTGCGCTACAGTAAAGGCCGAGAACCAGCCCTGCCAAAATCAGGGTGACAGGTGACATTCGTTTGCCCCATGCCACACCAAAGACCAGCAGACCAATAGTGATACCACCGGCCATTGCTGCCAGTTGGCGGGTCAATTCACCGCCGGGTAGCATCCACAATGTAGCAATAGTCAGGCCGAGCTGAGCACCTGCGGCCACCCCTAATGTCGCCGGTTCAGCCAGTGGATTGCGCAGAACTTGCTGGAACAACACCCCCACCAACCCTAACCCGGCCCCAGTCAATAGCGCCACGGCCAAACGAGGTAACTGGCTGTAATGGAATAACATTTGATGCACATCATCAGGGTCGGGCTGCCAGAGTGCTTCACCCCAAAGTGATGCCGGTAATAACTGGCTGAGGTTATGCAGTGTCAACGCAATGGCAATGAGCAGCAGCAAGCCCAGTAATCCCGCGGGCAGCAGCCAGCTTTTACGCAGTGTTTTTGCCATCATGAGGCTTTACCCCACACCGGCTCTAAAAGACGCACAAAACGCATGGCGGACAGCGTCGAGCCGTAGAACCACACCGGCGGCAATATACGTAATTGATTTTGGCGGACAAAGGAGAACGACCGCCACAATGGGGTGCGGGCAACCTGCTGTAAAATATCGCTATTTCCGTGACTAAAGCAGATGGCTTGCCCCGGTTTTATCGTCGCCAAACGCTCAATACCGACCACCGTGCTGCCCCAGAGATTAGTCTCTCCCTGCCAGGCATTTTTAATGTTCAATTCATTCAAAACATCCTGAAACAGGCTGCCTTGACCGACCACCAGTGCATGGCGGGTGTCCAATAGGGAAAACATCAATAGTGATGCCTTGCTGGTATCAGTAAAGCGCTGGCGGGCGGCCTGCATAAAGTGGGTAAAATCGGCGATATGTTGCTCCGCAGCGGCCTCTAGTCCCAAACGCTCGCCCAGGGCACGCAATGAGTTCTTACCCACCGCCAGCGGCGAGCTGCCCTCTTCATTGAAGGCGAAACTCATGGAAGGGGCGATAGGCGCGAGCATCTCCGGTGAGGGGCCAAAACCTTGCGACATCAGGATCAACGACGGTGCCATTTGTTGAAGTAACTCCAGATTAGGCTCAGTGCGCTGACCAATATCAATGACACTGGCGGGCAGTTCTGGCTCCTCAACCCATAGCCGGTAATTATGGGTGTCTGCTACGCCATAGGGCGTAACCCCTAATGCGAGCAGTAACTCGGTGGGCAGCCACTCCAGTGCAACGACACGCCGACTATCCGCTTTAGGCGGATTCACCGCCCATCCGGGTAATGAACACAGTAATGGCGATAGGGCCAATGCGGTGAGTAGCCTGCGCCGAGTGAGATCTGGGGCGGATAAATGGGGCTGTTCCATGGAGAGATATGTTTTCATTAATAGACGAAACTTACCGGCGCGCCACCGGCCGGATGCGGCAATATTCCCATTGGGATACCGTAAATTTGTTCCAGTACCGCGCCCTGCATCAGGCTGTTAGCCGGGCCTTGCGCGATCATCTCCCCACCACGCAATGCCACTAAATGGTCACAGTAACGGGCCGCCATATTAATATCGTGCAGTACCGCAATCACCGTCAGGCCACGTTCACGGCTGAGGCGCTGAATCAGCCCCAGCACTTCAACCTGATGCGCAATATCCAGTGCCGAGGTTGGTTCATCGAGCAGCAGGCAGCGGCTGTTTTGGGCCACCATCATCGCTAACCAGGCACGTTGGCGCTCACCACCGGATAAGCTATCGACTAACCGATTCGCCAGCGGTTTTAAGTCCACCAGCGCAATCGCCTCTTCCACTTGTTGGCGGTCTTCCTGACGAAAACGGCCTAATGCGCCGTGCCACGGATAGCGGCCAATAGCGACCAATTCGCGCACCGTCATCCCCTCTGCTGCGGGTAACTGTTGCGGCAAATACGCCACTTCACGGGCAAAGGCTTTGCTCTCCCACAGGGACAATGGCACATCATTAAGCAGCACTTCGCCACTCGATGGCGGTTGATGGCGACCCAGCATTTTTAATAGCGTTGATTTGCCGGAACCGTTATGACCAATAAGCCCGCAGACTCTCCCTTCGGGAAACGTCAGTGACAGTGGCTGCAATAAAGTCCGCCCTGGAACTGAAAAACTCAGTTCACGGAGTGTGAAAATGCTGGATTGGCTTGCCTGTTGGTCCAAGATAGTGCCCTGCTTTGCGCGATTAAGTATCAAGCGAGAAGATGAATCCAAACGATAATAATTATCAAAGTGAAATAATTATCAAAGCGAGTAGTTTATGCGTAACCCACAGCGGACTGCAAGCGCTAAGCCAGCCGATTGAGCCGGACGCAAGGCAAAAAAAAAGACCCTTCGAAACCGAAGGGTCTTGGTGAGCAGGGTTACAGCTTACTGACCGAACATATCTTTGATCCAACCGGCGACACCGTCACCATCGGCTTTCGGCTGTTCAGTCGGTGCGGCGGCCTGACACAGCCCTTGCGGGTTCTCGGTCCACACCGGAATCGAGCGCATACCGCCACCATCACCGCAGACAAAATTGCCTGCCGAATCAATGTTCATCTGGCTAATCCCTTCCGGTGGCTGCAATACCAGCGGCAGCGGTGTTTGGTTCTCCAGATAGCGGCGATACAAGGTCAATGCGCCGTTGGCACCGGTCAATTTAGCGGGGCCGTTATTGTCGCGACCGACCCAGGCAATCGCCACTTCCTTGCCATCAATACCGGCAAACCAGCTATCACGCAGGTCGTTGGTAGTACCGGTTTTAGCCGCCAGATTGTATTTAGAGAATTTCACTGACAGCGAACGGGATGTCCCACGGGCAACCCCTTGTTGCATGGCGTAAAGTGTCAGATAGGCGGCCTGTGCCGGCACCATGCGCTCCGCCTGCGGGAAGCTCTGATACAGCACGGTGCCATCTTCAGCAATCACCGAGCGCACCGCTGATAACGGCGCTCGATTCCCGCCACTGGCGATAGTCTGGTACTCCTGCGCCACCTCAACTGGCGTCAAATCGATAGCCCCCAGCAACATAGCCGGAACCGGGTTGATCACCGCTTTCGGGATACCCAGACGTTGCAACATGGCGGTAATTTGATCCAGCCCAACTGACATCCCCAGATTCACTGTGGGTACGTTTAGCGAGTTCGCCAGCCCATCAATCAACATCACCTGACCACGGAACTGGCGGTCATAGTTTTTCGGCTGCCACAATGAACCATTGGGTAGCTTGATCGACAGCGGTTGATCCGCAAGCCAGGTATTGAGGCGGTATTTATCCGGCTCACTCAGGGCGGTCAGATAGGTCGGCGGCTTGGCGAGTGACCCCACCAGACGGCGGGCCTGCATCGCGCGGTTAAAACCAGCAAATTGCGGCTGCGCGCCACCCACCATGGCGCGAACTTCACCACTGAAGCGATCTACAATCACCATCGCCGCTTCCAAATCATCCAAATGACGCGCGGCCCTCAGGGCCGGAATGCCGTCTTCAATGGCTTTCTCTGCCGCATCCTGTGAAACCGGGTCTAGCGTGGTGAAAATCTTCACGCCAGACAGATCATTAATCTTGTCACCCAGTTTTTGTTGCAGCTCCTGACGCACCATCTGCATAAAAGCAGGCTGAGGGGTGATAACCCCACCTTTCGGCTGGACCCCCAATGGGCGAGCGCTGAGCATGGTGTAAAGCTCGGCGTCGATCACCCCCTGATTCTGCAACAAGCGCAGCACCAGATTGCGGCGTTCAAGTGCCAGCGTCGGGTTGCGCCACGGGTTATATAGCGAGGCCCCTTTTACCATCCCCACCAGCATCGCTTGCTGATCGAGGCTCAGTTCATTCACCGGACGCCCGAAGTAATAGAGGCTCGCCAGCGGAAAGCCGCGGATCTGATCACTGCCACTCTGGCCGAGATAAACTTCATTCAGATAGAGTTCCAGAATCCGGTCTTTGCTATAGCGGTAGTCCACCAACAGCGCCATATAAGCTTCGTTGGCTTTACGCCACAATGAGCGCTCGTTGGTCAGAAACAGGTTTTTGACCAACTGCTGCGTCAGCGTGCTGCCGCCCTGCACTGCCTTTCCGGCGGTCAGGTTAGCCAACATGGCGCGGCCAATGGAGTAAGGGCTGATGCCGTCATGCTCATAGAAATGGCGATCTTCTGTTGCCAGTAAAGTATCCACCAGCAAATCAGGGAAACCGGCACGTGGCACAAACAGGCGCTGCTCACCATTCGGCGATTGCAGCATGGTGATCAACTTAGGATCGAGGCGCAAGAAGCCGAAATCGCGTTGACTATCCAGGTTTTGGATCTGCGCCAGACGATCGTCTTTAAACACTAAGCGCGCACGAATTTGGCCCTCTTTCGCATCGGGGAAATCAAACGGGCGGCGCAAGATATCAATGCTGTCGCCCTGCACGGTGAACTCGCCCGGTCGGGTCATGCGGGTGACTTGACGGTATTGCATCCCCTCGAGCAAATCGACCATCTCTTTTTTGCTGTAGGACATGCCCGGTTCGAGGTTAACCATGCGGCCATATACGGCAGCGGGCAGTTGCCACACTTTGCCATCAATACGGCTGCGGATTTGTGAATCAAGGTAGACCCCGTAAATGGCTAACACCACCGCGCCGACCAAGAACAGTTTGATAAATAGGCCAAGCCAGCGGCGTTTTTTGCGGGGCGGACGTGATGCTACCTTTCTTGGCATCGGTTCTTCCTCGTCGTCATAGTCATCATCATCGTGATCTTCATCATCTAAATAGTCATCTTCTTCGTATTCATCTTCATCACGCCGCCGGCGCAGTGGCCGTTTCGGTGCGGCTTTGGGTAGGGCTTTCTTGCCCTTGCGCCCGATTGGCTCGCGATCATCCCCAGACATGTCTTTCTCTCCACGCGCATTGGCGATTATTGCGGCTTAATGTGTTCCCCAATCCAGCGAATAGAAAGGGGAAACATCTGAAATTATTGGCTCTTAGCCATGGGATATTATCTATCCTGATACTTCTTGGTTCTGCGGGTCGGGCGGGTATTGGCGGGATCATCCGGCCAAACATGCTTGGGATAGCGCCCTTTCATCTCTTTTTGTACTTCACGATACGCGCCCTGCCAGAAAGCGGCCAAATCACCGGTAATCTGTAAAGGTCGATGGGCCGGAGAGAGCAGTTCAAGCACCACGGCCACCCGCCCACTGGCGAGCATTGGGCTGTGTTGCTCACCAAAAACCTCCTGCAAACGCACCGCCAGCACCGGAGGCCGGTCGACATAATAGCGGATTGGTAAACGGCTGCCAGTGGGCACAGTGTAATAAGTTGGTAGCTCAGTATCCAGCCGTTGACGTAGCTGCCAGTTCAACAGGCGAGTTAATGCCTCCACGATATTCACTTGCCGCAACCCACGGAGATCGCGCACGCCGGATAATGATGGCTGTAACCATAGCTCAAGCTTAGCCAATAGCTGGTCGTCATCGACAGCAGGCCACTGCTCTTGCGGTAACCAGCGGCTGGCACATTGCAATCGCGTGCGGAGCTGTTCAGCATTTTCATCCCAATTCAGCACCTGTAGCCCCTGTTCGCGCACCCAGTTCAGGAGTGCCGATTGCAGTGCCTCGTCACTCGGTTTCGCCAATGGCTGCGCTCGTAGGGTCAGTCGCCCGATTTGCCAGCGCCGCCAGGCCCGCAGCGTGCCTTTGCCCTCATCCCACTCCACAACCGTGCGCTCCTCCACCAGCCGTGGTAACTGCTTCGCCAATTTTTCGATATCAATGGGCAGTGCCAGTAAAATGCGCGCATCCGGCCCGCTGTTGCTTTGTAGCAAGCTGGCAGCCACCAGCCAGGGCGAACGTGACAGCGCTTCATCTTGCGCCATTGCCGCCCCCATACCATTCGCCAGCAGGTAGCGACCATCTTGTCCGCGCTGCTGCGCAATGCGATCGGGGTAAGCCAGCGCCAATAGTGAGTCGGCGATATCACTGTCAACAGCACCCACGCGCCCGTTGACTCGTTGTGTCAGTTGCCTTGCTCGCCGCTGCCAGTGGGGCTGCGGGCGACTAAGCCAGTGATGCAGATCAATCTGGCCGCTGCGGGGCGGCTCTTCCAAAATCGCCGCCAGCAGTGCGGCGGTTGCCAGCGCATCTGGGCTATGCTCGGCGGCAAAACAGAGCATTGCGGCCAGACGCGGCTCGCAGCCCAGGCTGGCCATGGCGCGCCCGGTGCTCGTCAGGTGGCCGGAGACATCGATAGCCCCTAGCCGCCGCAATAACTCGCGCGCGGCAGCCAATGCCGACGATGGCGGTTGATCAAGCCAAGTCAGCTGCGCCGCGTCCTGACATCCCCAGTTCAGTAGCTCCAGCCACAAGCTACATAAATCACTGTTCAGGATCTCCGGTTCGCTGTATTCCGCCGCCCTTTCGGCCTGCTCTTTGGCAAACAGATGCCAGCAGATCCCTGGTGCCAACCGCCCAGCGCGCCCCGCCCGCTGAACCATCGAAGCCTGACTGATGCGCTGAGTCACCAGTCGCGTCAGACCGTTTTTGACATCAAAGCGCGCTACCCGTTCCAATCCGCTATCGACCACCAGCCGAATGCCCTCAATCGTCAGGCTGGTTTCGGCAATATTGGTTGCCAACACCACTTTACGCCGCCCAGCAGGCGCGGGTTGAATCGCTCTTTGCTGCTCATTTAGCGGCAGCGCACCATACAGCGGGCAGAGATCCGTGTCGCTGGCGACCTCGCCATGCAAGCGCTCCAGCACCCGATGGATCTCGCCGACACCCGGTAAAAACAGCAGTAAAGAGCCAGATTGCTCATTCAGCAAGCGCTTCACCCGATTGGCGACGCCATCCTCCAGCCGCTCATGGCTCGATAACGGCTGGTAGCTGCGCTCGACAGGGAAGCTGCGCCCCGCGGAAACAATGGCGGGCGCGGCGGGCAGCAGCGCACAAAGGCGCTGATTATCCAGCGTCGCGGACATAATCAGCAGCTTCAAATCATCACGTAGCCCCTGCTGCACATCCAGCAACAGTGCCAGCGCCAAATCAGCCTGCAAGCTGCGCTCATGGAACTCATCAAGGATCACCAGGGAGACACCGGTTAGCTCGGCGTCTTGTTGCAACATGCGCGTCAGGATACCCTCGGTCACCACTTCCAGACGGGTATGCGGCCCGCTTTTACTTTCGGCCCGCATTCGATAACCCACAGTCTGCCCCGGCTGTTCGCCCAGCTGCTGCGCCAGACGGTAGGCCACATTTTTTGCCGCCAGCCGTCGGGGTTCTAGCATGATAATACGGCCCGATAACCCACCATACTTCAGGATTTGTAGCGGTAACCAGGTCGATTTCCCCGCGCCAGTGGGGGCATGGAGCAGGATTTGCGGTGAGCTTTGCAACGCGGACAATATCTCGCTGAGCACTTCACCTACCGGCAAAACGGCCCTCGCAGCATCACTTTCTCTCTGACTCACCACCACATTCTTCCCCATGCTCTCTACTTTCATCATCAGCCATTGTAACATCATGGTCGTATAGCGTATTTAGCCGAGTGATTATGCCAACCTGATGATTAATACCGTAGATAAAATGATTGTTAATAAAACGATTGTTGATAAAACACGCGAAAATAAGCGCCTGTTCTTTGCGCTGGCGCTGCCTAATGCCCTTCAGCAAAACATTGTGCAGTGGCGAGCGGATAACTTCTCACCAGAGGCCGGCCGCCCCATTGCCGCCGCTAACCTCCACCTGACACTGGCGTTCCTCGGTGAGGTCAGTGCCGCCAAAGCGCAAATATTACAGCAACAAGCGGGTCGCATCAGTCAGTTGGGCTTTAACGTGGCATTGGATGATATCGGCCACTGGCCGGGTTCCGGTGTGATATGGCTCGGCTGCAAGAATCCGCCCCGTGGCCTATTGCAGTTGGCGCAATTGCTGCGTTCACAGGCCGCACGCAGCGGATGCTACCAAACGCCGCTCCCCTTTCATCCCCATGTCACCTTGCTGCGTGGCGCGGTACGTCCGGTCGCCCTGCCGGCTAAAACCCATAATGAAAGCTTCCGAGTGAACCATTTTTCATTGTACGAATCCGTTTTCGCGCGCGGACGTACCCGTTATAACATGGTACAAAGCTGGCCGTTGGTGGGCAGTGAACGGAGATCTGATGCCGATTAATCCCCTGCTGTTATTCACCCCACGGTTACAACCAGCCACACTTATCCAGCGGTATAAGCGCTTTTTAGCTGATATTGTGACGCCCGCCGGAGAATCATTAACCATTCATTGCGCTAATACCGGAGCGATGACCGGTTGTGCCACGCCAGGGGATACGGTTTGGTATTCAACCTCGGATAATCCGAAACGTAAGTATCCCCACAGCTGGGAGCTGACTCATACCCAAAGTGGTGATTGGATCTGCGTAAATACGATGCGTGCCAATGAGTTAGCTAGTATCGCGATAGATAATAATCAGATTATTGAATTATCTGGTTACACTTCTGTCAAACGAGAGGTTAAGTATGGGGATGAGAACAGCCGTATAGACTTGTTATTGCAGGCAGAAAATAGGTCTAACTGCTATATTGAAGTCAAGTCGGTCACCTTATTACAGCAACAGTGTGGGTATTTCCCGGATGCTGTTACCCTGCGGGGTCAAAAGCATCTCAGGGAGCTACAAAGCATGGTTGCCGAGGGTCATCGGGCGGTACTTTTTTTTGCCGTATTGCATACGGGTATCAGACAAGTCGCTGCAGCCCGACACATTGACAGTCGCTATGCAGAATTGCTGGCCCAGGCTCAGCAAGCAGGAGTGGAAGTTATTTGCTACGGTTTTCAACTATCGCCTGACGGTATCGTGCTGGATGTGCGTTTACCGTTATTACTGGACGAAACGCGGTAACCAAAAACGCTGAATAAAGAAGCAATTATTGGATATTGTGGTGCGCCAAATACGCCTTCCTTCACACCATTGTCAAGCAGGCGACAGGAATAATTGCCAACCTACCTCCCTTCTGTTATTTATAGCGGCCTGATTTTTCCCCGTCTTGGGGATTTCGATAGTGCGTATGAATGTAGGAGAAGCATCATGCAAGAAGGGCAAAAACGTAAAACCTCGTCCTTGAGCATTCTCGCCATCGCTGGGGTAGAGCCGTACCAAGAGAAGCCCGGCGAAGAGTATATGAATGCCGCCCAGTTGTTGCACTTCAAGCTGATCCTTGAAGCATGGCGCAACCAACTCAGGGATGAAGTAGACCGTACTGTATCGCACATGCAAGACGAAGCTGCTAACTTCCCAGATCCGGTGGATCGTGCCGCGCAGGAAGAGGAGTTTAGTCTTGAACTTCGTAACCGCGACCGCGAGCGTAAATTGATTAAAAAGATCGAGAAAACGCTGAAGAAAGTCGAGGATGACGATTTCGGTTTCTGCGAGTCTTGTGGCGTAGAGATCGGCATTCGCCGTCTGGAAGCACGGCCAACTGCAGATTTGTGCATTGACTGTAAAACCCTGGCCGAAATCCGCGAAAAGCAGATGGCAGGCTAACACAGCAATAACCTGTAACACGGTGCCAGAGTCACCTCCGGCACCGTATTTATCAGGCTGGACTCCCTTTCCCTTTTTATGCCCGAAGATACCCATATTCAGCCGTCTGATTCTCAGCAATCCGATCATAAGCAGAATCAGTATGTTGGCCGTTTTGCGCCCTCTCCATCCGGCGATTTACATTTCGGTTCACTCATTGCCGCACTCGGCAGTTACCTGCAAGCTCGCGCTCAAGGTGGGAATTGGCTGGTTCGCATTGAAGATATTGATCCCCCCGTGAAATCCCTGGTGCTGCCGCGCGTATTTTGGCCACATTGGACCACTATGGCCTCCATTGGGATGGCTCCGTCATCTACCAATCACAGCGCCATGAAGCCTACCGCGCCACCTTAGCGTGGTTAGAGCAACAAGGGCTGAGCTACTACTGCACCTGCACTCGCAGCAGAATTCAACAAATCGGCGGCTTCTATGACGGCTATTGCCGTGAACGTCATTTGCCAGCCAAAGGCGCGGCCATCCGTTTGCGACAGACTCAGCCGGTTTATGCCTTTTATGATAAATTACTCGGTGAGTTGCATGCTGAGCCAGCGCTGGCGAAAGAAGATTTTATTATTCGCCGCCGAGATGGCCTGTTCGCCTATAATCTGGCAGTGGTGGTTGATGATGCATTTCAGGGGGTAACTGAAGTGGTGCGCGGGGCAGATTTGATTGAACCAACCGTGCGCCAGATAGCTCTCTACCAGCAGTTACAGCAACCGGTTCCCGGCTATTTGCACCTGCCACTGGCGCTGAATCATGAGGGTAATAAGTTATCCAAACAAAACCATGCACCACCACTGCCGGACGGTGATCCGCGCCCAGTTTTGGTCGATGCACTGAAGTTTTTGCGTCAGCCACTGCCCGAATGCTGGCAAGATCTTGATTTACCGTTATTATTACGTTTTGCAGTCGAAAACTGGACGTTGGCAGCCATTCCTGCTTCAGGGGCCAACAACGCCGCTTCAGGAGGCGATAACTGCCACTGAAAACACAACGGCATTCTCAAAGGAAGCACGGTGAGCTATGATTAGCCGCTGTTTTTCTGTAGTTCTGTTATTTATTAGCCACTATCGAGGTGTACCATTTTTACCCGAGTAGCCAATTTCTGCCGTAAGGTACTGATTCGCGATGATAAATCAGCTCGCGATAGCAAAGCTGTCCGTGACGATACGGCCCGTGATAGCAGTACCCGTAAAGATAAAGTGCCCGGTGAAGATAACGTGGCCCGCAAAGAGAAAAGGCCTGCCAGAACAAATACTGGCCGCAAGAATCATGCGGTGCCTGCTTCGGAACAGAGTCCGATGACGATTATTCCGCGAGATCAGCACAATATTTCCCGTAGGGAGATCAGCGATAATGCGCTGAAGGTGCTCTATCGCCTGAATAAATCAGGCTATGAAGCCTATTTGGTCGGCGGCGGTGTTCGCGACTTACTGCTGGGCAAAAAACCAAAAGATTTTGATATCACCACTAGCGCAACCCCTGAGCAAGTGCGGAAATTATTCCGTAACTGCCGTCTGGTGGGTCGCCGCTTCCGTCTGGCCCACGTGATGTTTGGCCCGGAAATCATTGAAGTCGCCACGTTCCGTGGTCACCACGAACAACAGCAAGCGGAAGATAGTGACAAAAACTCTTCCCAGCAGGCGCTAAATGGCATGCTGCTGCGTGACAACATTTTCGGCACCATCGAAGATGATGCCCAACGCCGCGACTTCACCATTAACAGCCTTTACTACGGCATTTCAGATTTTGCGCTACGTGATTACACCGGCGGCTTACGTGATCTGAAAGAGGGCATTATCCGTCTGATTGGTGATCCTGAAACCCGCTACCGTGAAGACCCGGTGCGGATGCTACGCGCGGTACGTTTTGCCGCGAAACTGGATATGACGATTAGCCCGGAAACCGCAGAGCCGATCCCGCGTCTGGCGTCATTGCTGCGCGAGATCCCCCCTGCCCGTCTGTTTGAAGAGTCACTCAAACTGCTGCAATCGGGTTATGGCTATAAAACCTACTTAAAACTGTGTGAATACCAGCTGTTCCAGCCACTATTCCCGCTGATTGCCCGTAACTTTACTGAACAGCATGACTCGCCGATGGAGCGCATTCTGGTTCAGGTGCTGAAAAATACTGATCATCGTCTACATAATGACCAACGGGTCAACCCCGCGTTCTTATTTGCAGCTATGCTTTGGTATCCGCTGATCGAACATGCGCAAAAACTGACGCAAGAGAGCGGGCTGGCCTATTACGACGCTTTCGCGCTAGCAATGAACGACGTGTTGGATGAAGAGTGCCGTTCGCTGGCAATTCCAAAGCGCATTACCTCGTTGGTGCGGGATATCTGGTTGCTACAATTGCGTCTGTCGCGCCGTCAGGGTAAACGTGCGCACAAGTTGATGGAGCATCCGAAATTCCGCGCCGCTTACGATCTACTGGCGCTACGTGCGGAAGTGGAAAACAACCATGAGTTACAGCGTTTGACCCAGTGGTGGAGTGAATTCCAGGAGGCGACGCCGCTACAGCAGAAAAATATGCTGAATACGCTAGGGGCTGATCCGGCACCGCGTCGCTCTCGTCCTCGCCGCCCACGGAAACCTTTACCACGCAAAGAAGGGGCATAATTCGCACCATGATCCGGGTCTATATCGCGCTGGGAAGTAATCAGGCCATGCCACTACAGCAGGTTAAAACCGCACTGGAAGCGCTAGAGCATCTGCCGCGCACCCGGTTAGTGGCCTGTTCACCTTTTTATCGTACCAAGCCCTTAGGCCCACAGGATCAACCGGATTTCCTCAATGCCGTGGTGGCACTGGATACCTCGCTACCACCGGAGCAACTGCTGGATCACACCCAAGCCATTGAGCGCAATCAGGGGCGGGTGAGGAAAGAGCAGCGCTGGGGGCCACGAACTCTGGATCTGGATATTATGCTGTATGGCGATCAAGTGATAAAAACTGATCGCCTGACGGTGCCGCACTATGGGCTGAAAGAGCGTGAATTTATGCTCTACCCGCTGGCCGATATCGCGCCTGAGCTGATTTTCCCCGATGGCGAAGCCTTATCAGCGCGCCTGACATTGGTGGATAAAAATGGTCTGGTCCCTTGGTGACCTGCGCTAAACCGTGATAATCGGCCACAAGTCATATTCCTATCTGATATCTCCTTTCCATTTTAACCCCCTATTTCAGGAGAAAGCGCGATGAAAGCCACCACCATAAGCCAGTTACGCCAATGGAAACAAGATAAGCGTAAGTTCGCCACACTGACTGCCTATGATGCCAGTTTTGCCCAGTTATTCGCCGAGCAAGGTATTGAGGTGCTGCTGGTGGGTGATTCGCTCGGTATGACGTTACAAGGGTTCGATTCAACTCTGCCCGTTACCGTCGCGGATGTGGCCTACCATACCCGTGCCGTGCGCCGTGGTGCGCCTCATTGCCTGTTATTGGCTGATATGCCGTTTATGAGTTATGCCACACCGGAGCAAACGTTCACTAACGCCGCAGAGCTGATGCGCGCTGGGGCCAATATGGTCAAACTGGAGGGCGGTAGCTGGTTATGCGATACCGTTCGCATGTTGGCAGAGCGCGCAGTTCCGGTTTGTGGGCACTTGGGGCTAACGCCGCAATCAGTCAATATTTTTGGTGGTTACAAAGTGCAAGGGCGAGAAGAGGTCGCGGCAAATCAGCTAATTAAAGATGCATTGGCCCTTGAAGATGCCGGTGCGCAATTATTGGTATTGGAGTGTGTACCAGTAGAGTTGGCGCAGCGGGTGACCGAGGGGCTAACTATTCCGGTGATTGGTATTGGTGCGGGGAATGTCACCGACGGTCAGATTCTGGTTATGCATGATGCACTGGGCATTACTGGCGGCCATACCCCAAAATTCAGCAAAAACTTCTTAGCACAAAGCGCAGGTGACATTCGCGCCGCCATTAAGCTGTATATTCAAGAAGTTGAAAGTGCTCTCTACCCTGCGGAAGAGCACACATTCCAATAAACTTTTACTGCTTAAATATTGCTATTACACCCTATTTATACCCGAATAGATTTCGAGATGCAGGAAGGCGGCAAGCAAGAGAATCCCGATGAGCTTACATTAGTAATGTGATTCGGGTGAACGAGTGCAGACAACACACCTGCAACTTGAAAGATGACGGGTATACCGGAGGAAATAATGCTGATAATCGAAACCCTACCACTGCTGCGCCAGCAGATCCGCCGCTGGCGTCAAGAGGGCAAGCGCGTGGCACTGGTGCCCACCATGGGCAACCTGCACCAAGGGCATATGACCTTGGTGGAAGATGCCAAAACCCGCGCTGATGTGGTGGTAGTGACTATTTTTGTCAATCCGCTGCAATTTGAGCGCCCCGATGATTTGGCCCACTACCCGCGCACCTTGCAGGAAGATTGCGAGAAGTTGACCCGCCACGGCGTTGATTTGGTATTCGCCCCCGCAGCCGATGATATTTATCCCGCAGGGCTGGAAAGCCAGACCTATGTTGAGGTTCCGGCGCTGTCGACTATTTTGGAAGGGGCCAGCCGCCCCGGTCATTTCCGTGGTGTATCAACCATCGTGAGCAAATTGTTCAATTTGGTGCAGCCAGATGTGGCCTGTTTTGGCGAAAAAGATTATCAGCAGTTAGCGCTGATCCGCAAAATGGTGGCGGATATGGGCTATGACATCAATATTGTTGGCGTCCCGATTGTTCGCGCTAAAGATGGCCTGGCACTAAGCTCCCGCAATGGATATTTGACGGCTGAAGAGCGCAAAATTGCGCCGCAGCTCAATAAGATAATGCAGGCGCTGGCCAAGAAGCTGAGCGCAGGTGAACGGCAGATTGATGATTTGCTGTTTGACGCCGCGGAGCAGTTACGCAGCGCCGGTTTTACGCCGGATGAGCTATTTATCCGCGATGCCAACACCTTACAACCACTGACCGTAGAGAGCAAACACGCGGTGATTCTGATGGCAGCCTGGCTAGGCAAAGCACGGCTGATCGATAATCAGCAGGTTGATTTACGCGATTAACTATATGTGGTGAATATTTGTTAGTGCGGTGAGGATTGGTTAGCGCGGTAAATATTGGTAGAGCGCTGATTTCACCGCATCGTCATAGACAAGTGATATAAAATCAGCAAAACTGAGCGCTTCTCTCGGGATCAGTTGATGATGGAATCTGGTACCAGGCTTAATCGGGATCAAAGGTAAGAGTTATGATACGTACTATGTTGCAAGGCAAACTGCATCGGGTCAAAGTCACTCAAGCTGATTTGCACTATGAAGGTTCCTGCGCTATTGATCAGGATTTTCTGGAAGCCGCAGGTATTCTGGAATATGAAGCCATTGATATTTATAACGTTGATAATGGTCAGCGTTTCTCTACTTATGCGATCGCCGCCGAGCGCGGTTCACGGATTATCTCCGTGAATGGTGCTGCTGCGCGCTGCGCCTGTGTCGGTGATAAACTGATTATCTGCTCTTATGTGCAGATGTCTGATGCTGATGCCCGCCTGCACCACCCGAAAGTGGCCTATTTTGAAGGTGAGAATCAGTTGCAGCGCAAAGCTAAGGCCGTGCCGGTTCAGGTCGCCTAAACCCCCTTCGCTCACCAGCCGAATGACTGACTTTATAAGATAAAAAATGGCGCCTCGTTAGAGCGCCATTTTTCATATCACCATCATACTAACAAGCCGCTAATCAGACTCCATCACCGCAGGGGCAGGGGCAACCTGACCGGGTTCATTGGCAATGCGCTCTGCCATGGTCGGGATTGAATCAGTGCGCAAAATATAGAGCCGCTTTAGGGTAAATGGATTATCGCCCGGTTTTACCTTGCCCTGCATGGTGGTGACCGCTAAATGGAAACCTGCATTTTTTGCCGCATCAATGGCGGTTTGGTTAAACCCGCCAAAGGGGTATGACAGAAAAATCACATGGGGATTAAACTGAGATAGCGCCCGGCGTGAGTGTTCAAAATCAAAAACAATATTGTGATAAGAACGACTCAATAAAATGGGGTTACGCTTATTATCAGTTCGATGTAAAAAATGCGTATGAGACTGAATATCAAATACATCCTGAATCTCTTTTAGTTCAGCAATACTCATAAACTGTAATGAGTCAGGATTCCATTTCTGCGGGTGGCGTTTAATGCGCGATGAAATAATAAACGCCGTGGCACGGAAACCATTCTCTTTCAAAATCGGATAAGCATAGCGATGAACTGATTTAAGACCATCGTCAAATGTCAGCACCACGACTTTTGCCGGTAGGTTAATCTTGTTATTAATATAACCTTCAAGCTGATAGAGCGAAATGGTGTCGTAACCAGTCTGCTTGAGATAGGTCATCTGGTTGCTGAAAGCCGCATCAGAGGTGGTGGTTGAGGTATTCAGAAAACGTTTATTTTCTTCATTTTTCAACATGTGGTGATAGGTCAGAATCGGAATGCCGTTATCTATTTCAGCATCGACACTGCTGACATATCCCAAGCGATCGCCAATATTGACCTGATACCAGGTATTACCTAAACGATCTTTCAGCTTACCCACAATCGGGTAGCGCAGGTTATCTACCAGGGTCGCAAATTGCTCACTGTCGACATTTGCCGCGAGATAAACCGCCGTTTCCCGCTTGATCAGAATATTTTGATTCGGCAGCGGTTTATTCAAATCACCCAGAATATCGTTGGTTTTTCGTGCCTTATTGATATCGCGTAAATCGCCTTTATCAATAAAGCCAATGCCGTTACCAAATTTAAATTCGTAGTACTCTGCCGCCGCAGGCGAAACCTGAATAAGTTGGTCTTCTTTTATCTCACCGACGGGAATGACGCGCTCGCCGACCAGCGAATATATTTCGCTATCACGCTGCGCAACCATATATTTAGGTACAAGTACCGATTCATCAGGCAAGAGATCTGCATGGGTCGCCGGTATCATTACCGACATGACAACACCGAGTAGCATCCCAATAGCTATTCTGTTTTTATACCACATTATCGTTCTACTTATGCGCATTCGGCGCTGAATTGAAAAGGGGAAAATCTGGTGCGCCAGCATAGCACGAGACACTTAGAGTTGAGAAAGGCGATATTAGACGGGGACATTATTTATTACGATTAAATTCCAGCATTAACAACAATTAACTCACTATTTATTTACGAGCCACACCAAAACTATATTGGCGTTACAGCAAGTGAAGGTAGCCAACACTGCTGCAACGCCAAGGCCAAGGCCGAAGGTGATTAGGTGCGCAGGCCGCGACCACGCTCAATCAGATACCAAGCCCAAGCATAAAATATCGCAATAAACACCACCAGCACACCAATGGTAAACACCAGCGGCACATCGGTAATGCCGAGGAATCCATAACGAAAACCACTGATCATATATACGATAGGGTTAAGCTTCGATACCGCTAGCCAGAAAGGCGGCAAGAGGGATAGCGAGTAAAATACCCCCCCTAGGTAGGTCAATGGCGTCAACACAAAAGTGGGCACCAAACTGATATCGTCAAATGTTTTGGCAAATACCGCATTCAACAATCCACCGAGAGAAAAGACTATCGCCGTCAGCATTAATGTCAGCGCAATCATTGACCAGGAGTGGACATGCAGTGGCACAAAGAACAGTGAGATTATCGTGACCAGAATACCGACACAGATCCCACGTGCCACCCCGCCACCGACATAACCGATAATCACGATATGGGTTGGCACTGGCGCCACCAGCAGCTCTTCAATGCTACGCTGAAATTTTGCGCCAAAAAAGGAGGCCGCCACGTTGGCATAGGAGTTCGTGATCACCGCCATCATGATCAAGCCGGGCACGATAAACTGCATATAATCAAAACCGCCCATATCACCAATTCGGGAACCAATCAGATTGCCGAAAATAACGAAATAGAGCGACATGGTAATCACCGGTGGCACCAATGTTTGGATCCAGATACGGGCAAAACGCGTGATCTCTTTGATCCAAATACTCTGTAATGCTACCCAATACAGGCGGGTCATGCTTTCTCTCCCCCGTTGCCATTAACCAAGGTGACAAATAGCTCTTCCAGACGGTTAGCCTTGTTGCGCATACTTTGTACCTGAATTCCCTGTGCGTTTAGTTGGCTGAATAGACCATTCAGCCCCTGCTCACGTTTAACATCGACTTCCAGCGTTGAGGTATCCGTCAGACGATAGCTATAGCCTTCCAGCTTAGGAAGTGGGCTCTTAATCGCCAGATCAAAAATAAAGGTTTCGGATTCAAGTTTACCAAGCAACTGTTTCATCGTGGTATTTTCCACCAGCTCACCATTCTGGATAATGCCGATATTGCGGCATAGCATCTCAGCTTCTTCCAGATAGTGGGTGGTCAGAATGATGGTTGTCCCCTGTGCATTCAGCTCTTTCAGGAAGCCCCACATAGAGCGGCGTAGCTCAATATCCACCCCTGCGGTAGGTTCATCAAGGATCAGCAATTTAGGTTCGTGCATCAAGGCGCGAGCAATCATCAAACGGCGCTTCATCCCGCCCGACAGACGAATAGCACGCTCATTACGTTTGCCCCAAAGATCCAACTGGCTAAGATATTTTTCAGCACGTTGCAGGGCTTCGCGCCGTGTCACACCGTAATATCCCGCTTGGGTTACCACAATCTGCAATACCGTTTCAAAGGGATTGAAGTTAAATTCCTGCGGCACTAACCCGAGCTGACGTTTGGCATTCACGATATCTTGATCGATGTCGTAGCCAAAGACCGTCACCTTGCCCGATGTTTTGTTCACCAATGAACTGATAATGCCGATGGTGGTGGATTTACCTGCACCATTAGGCCCAAGAAGAGCATAAAAATCGCCTGCCTCTACGCGCAGATCAATGCCACGCAGTGCCTGAACGCCACCTGCATAGGTTTTGGTCAGTTGCGTTATTTCCAGTGCATATGTCATAAGTAAAAAAGAACCTTATTCAATGGGTATCTCGGCGTCGCAGCACATAATGGCTTGCTTAACCCACCTTCGTCGAGGCGGATCACAGCTGGCAGAGGGGAACCAAACAGACACCGAGAAGATGTTACGCAGACAAAATTGCGCAATCACAGGAACCACAGTTCCGATTTCAAAATCCTAATCCTTGCCGTATATTATCCTATCGCAATCCGTTCATTACAGGCTATTTACATTCATGAAAGAAATAGAAAAGCTCATCGCGAATAATCGGACATGGTCAAACACCATCAGTAAAGACAATCCTGATTTTTTTGAGCACCTGGCGCAAGCCCAGAAACCCCGTTTCCTGTGGATTGGCTGTTCCGATAGTCGCGTCCCAGCCGAGCAGCTTACCGGCTTGAAATCCGGCGAATTATTTGTTCACCGTAACGTTGCCAATCTGGTTATCCATACCGATTTGAACTGTCTGTCCGTGGTTCAATACGCCATCGATGTTCTGCAAGTAGAACATATCATTATTTGTGGTCACCTTGGCTGTGGTGGTGTTGAAGCCGCCATCAAAGGCGAGGAGATGGGGCTGATTGACAACTGGTTACTGCACATCCGCGACCTTTGGTATAAGCACAGCTCGCTGCTAGGTGAACTGCCGCAAGAGGAGCGCAGCAATGTGTTGTGCCAAATCAATGTGGTAGAGCAGGTGTACAACCTGGGTCATTCTACCATTGTTCGCTCGGCGTGGAAGCGCGGGCAGAAAGCCATGATCCACGGCTGGGTATATGGTATTGAAGATGGCTTGCTACGTGATTTAGAAGTGTCCGCCACCAGTCTGGGCAGCCTTGAAATGGTGTACCGTAAAGCCATGGCCGAGTTGTTACAGCAAAATAACAAAGAAGACTAATTAGTCTATGGGAGGGTACGTTCATACGCGCCCTCTCCCATCAATAAATTCCGCTAGATTTGTTGCCTAAATTCGCAGTAGCCGATTACTCGTCCAACATCACCACTTTACCCACATACGGCAAATGTCGGTATCTTTGCGCATAATCGATACCATAACCCACCACAAACTCATCGGGGATGGCAAAACCAACCCACTCAACCGGAACTTGTACTTCGCGGCGCTGTGGTTTGTCCAACAAGGTGCAGATAGCCAATGATTTCGGGCCGCGCAGTTGCAGAATCTCACGGACTTTACTCAACGTGTTACCGGAGTCGATGATATCTTCAACAATCAGCACATCTTTGCCACGGATATCTTCATCCAGATCTTTCAGGATTTTCACATCGCGGGTGGTGCTCATGCCGTTGCCATAGCTCGAGGCCGTCATAAAATCGACTTCATGAGAAACATCTATGGCACGACATAAATCAGCCATAAACATAAATGAACCACGGAGTAACCCAACCAACACCATTTCACTGCCGCTATCGCGATAGTGTTCAGAGATTTGGCGGCCTAACTCGGCAATTCGGGTTTTTACTTCCTGTTCGGAAATCATGACTTCTACGGTGTGTTTCATAGGTATTAACGTCGCTTTTTTACGTTGGATGCCGGAAGAAAGCCGCTGAGTTTACCATAGCCCGTGTCAGGTTGCGACGGGCTGACCCACCGACAAACGGAGCATCCCCGGCAACCTTACCGGGGATTAACTCAAGCACTGACAGTAAAGCCCATCATCATGCCGGTGTCCTCATGTTCCAGCAGGTGGCAATGCGCCATATAAGGCATACTGGCTGGTGCCAGATGATTAAAGCGCACTAAAATTTCACTGCGCGCCCCTTCCACCCTCACAGTATCTTTCCAGCCACGGCGATGTTCTGCTGGCGGCTTACCATTTTCTGTCAAAATACGGAACTGCGTGCCATGGACATGGAATGGATGCAGCATCATGTCGCCTTCACCGGAAATCGTCCACTTCTCGTATTTGCCCTGTTTGGCATCAAACGCCGCTTCACTCATTGAGAATGTTTTGCCGTTAATCATATTGGCATGACTGAAATCAAAGGCGGGGGCGGCTTTCATCGCGCCATGATCCATGCCTTTCATATTCCCGTGATCCATACCCGCCATGTTGCCATTATCCATCATAGTGCCGTGATCCATGCTCATACCAGCCATCGCCTGCATACCATAGCGGCTCATCAGCGCCTGCATACCCAGCATATCCAGTTTAGGGTCCATCATCAGTTGGAACCAACGCTCCTGCAAACCGCTAACATCGGCGAGCGCAGGCACCACCACCAGCGAATCCGGCAACACCTTGCTCCCTGTCGTCAGTGAAGGCTGAATACGTAATACCGGCAGCGGCTTATCAAAGGGCGCTAACGTCATGCCCATCTGTTTCACCGATAGGGTGACGAGATCAAAGGCCTTGCCATCCGAGGTATCCACCAACACTTCGAAACGCTCCCCCATAAGAATTGGCAACTCTTTTACCGCCACCGGCTCCGCCAGTAGCCCGCCATCACTGCCAATGACATACATGGGGCGGCCATCACTCAGTGCCAGATTTAGTGAGCGGGCGTTGCAACCATTGAGTAGCCTTAATCGCACCCAACCGCGCGGCGTAATTTGTTGCGGATAATGTGCGCCATTGGTGAACATGCGGTCACCAAACCAGCCAACAGCGGCGGTCATGACATCCAGCTGATAGTCAATCTGGCCATCTTTGCCCAGTAATTTATCCTGCAAAATCACCGGAATATCATCAACACCCCACTGTTTCGGCAGTGGCAGTTTCTCACTATCACTATCATCAATCAGTACCAAACCGCCTAACCCCATCGCCACCTGACGGCCGGTTTTACCATGGGTATGAGGGTGGAACCAGCAGGTAGCCGCCGGTTGTTCGACGGTAAATGTGATCTGACGTTTTGCACCGGGCTGAATCAGCGCCTGCGGGCCACCATCCATTTCGCCGGGGATCTCCAGACCGTGCCAATGCACCGTCGTCGCCTCCGGTAGGGAGTTGGTGACATTGATGTTGACCGGCTTGCCCCGTGATAAACGAATGGCTGGCCCCAGTAAATTGCCATTGTAGCCCCAAGTTTGGGTAGCAGCAGATGGCAACCAAGCCATAGTGCCGGTCTGAATATTCAGATTAATGTTGCCAGTGGCGTCCGGCTGGAGCAGTGGCGGGATAGGCAGTGGTGAAAAATCTGCGGCCCAGGCCGCGCGGCTCCATAAAGGCAGTGAAGTGGCGGCTCCAAGAGCTGCCGTTAATTTGATAAAATCACGGCGATGCATGGTCGTCTCCATTCGTGATAGCCGATAAATACTGATGAAAAGTCAGCAGTTATCGCGGGTGAGTGCCTAAGTGGCAAAAAAACAGCATTATGCGCGAGCATAAACCCTCCCCTAACAGGAAGGTCAAGGTGCAATCAATCACTCTGTGAATCATCCCCAATGTAATATTGTTTACATTGGGGCATCACAGTGTGATAACGTCTGTTAACAATGAACAAGCCTATTTCCGCTATGAAAAGAACAACGTTAGTTATGCTGCTGCTTACTCTGTGCGGATTCTCATCTGCCAGCTCTGCATTAAGTGAATCTGAAGCAGAAGATCTCGCGGATCTGACTGCGGTATTCGTCTATCTAAAAAATGATTGTGGGTACAACGAGTTACCCAATAATGAAATCAAGCGGGCAATCGTCTATTTTGCCCAACAAAATCGCTGGGACCTGCGTAACTACAATAGTTTTAATATGAAAGCGTTAGGTGAAGATAGCTATCGAGACCTACGTGGTATTGCCATCCCCGTTCCAACCAAATGTAAGTCTCTGGCCCGTGACTCTTTAAGTTTATTGGCCTACGCTAACTAGCGATCCCACCTTTATCCTTTCAGTCTGGAATTCCGCCGTGCAACCTCAGGCAGAGTTGGCTATGATGTTGCCCCCCATTTTTCATGGCTGTTACTGCGAAGGAGAAGCCCCGAACATGTCACAGAAAGAACTATGGTATGAAACATTACATGCCAACTTCGGCCAGTACTTTTCAGTAGAGAATGTCCTGTACCGCGAAAAAACCGAGCATCAGGATCTGGTGATTTTTGAGAACCCCGTGCTGGGTCGGGTCATGGCCTTAGATGGCGTGGTGCAAACCACCGAGCGTGATGAATTTATCTATCACGAAATGATGACTCACGTCCCTATACTGGCCCACGGTCAGGCGAAGAGCGTGCTGATCATCGGTGGTGGTGACGGTGCAATGCTGCGTGAAGTCAGCCGCCATAAAAATATCGACCAAATTACCATGGTCGAAATTGACGCGGGTGTGGTGGCGTTCTGCCGCCAATATCTACCGAATCACAGTGCTGGTGCCTATGATGATCCCCGCTTCACATTGGTGATTGATGATGGTGTTAACTTCGTCAATCAAACCACGGAAAAATTTGATGTCATCATCTCTGACTGCACCGACCCCATCGGCCCAGGAGAAAGCCTGTTCACCTCTGCTTTCTACCAAGGGTGCGCCCGTAGCCTGAACGACGGTGGTATTTTTGTCGCGCAAAACGGCGTTTGCTTCCTGCAACAAGATGAAGCGGTCGACAGCCACAATAAGCTTAGCCACTATTTTAGCGATGTCAGTTTTTATCAGGCCGCCATTCCAACCTATTACGGTGGCATTATGACGTTCGCTTGGGCAACTCAAAATCCCTCGCTGCGTCAGTTAGATCAGGCCACACTGCAACAACGTTTTGCCGATGCGGGCCTAACTTGCCGTTACTATAACCCAGCCATTCATGTCGGCAGCTTCGCACTGCCACAATATCTGTTGAATGCCTTAACGGCCCGTGTTGATAATCCATAAGGAGCGGAACCAAATTGTCCAAGCTTAAACTACATGGCTTCAACAACCTGACGAAAAGCCTGAGTTTTTGTATTTACGATATTTGTTATGCCAAAACCGCAGACGACCGCGACGGCTATATCGCCTACATTGACGAACAGTACAACGCCAACCGCCTGACCGAGATCTTGAGTGAAACCTGCTCAATCATTGGTGCCAATATATTGAATATTGCGCGTCAGGATTACGATCCGCAGGGTGCCAGTGTCACCATTTTAGTCAGCGAAGAGCCGGTCGATCCTCGTGATGTCGATACCTCAGAGCACCCCGGCCCGCTGCCAAATGCGGTGGTTGCGCATTTGGACAAGAGCCATATCTGCGTCCATACCTACCCAGAAAGTCACCCTGAAGCGGGGCTATGCACTTTCCGTGCCGATATCGAAGTCTCGACCTGCGGGGTAATTTCACCGCTAAAAGCCCTGAATTACCTGATCCATCAGTTGGAGTCCGACATCGTCACCATGGATTATCGGGTGCGCGGATTTACCCGTGATATCAACGGGGTTAAACACTTTATTGATCATAAAATTAACTCGATTCAGAACTTTATGTCAGATGATATGAAGTCGCTTTATCACATGATGGATGTGAATGTTTATCAGGAAAATATCTTCCATACCAAGATGATGCTGAAAGATTTCGATTTGAAGCATTACCTGTTTAATGCCAAGCCAGAAGAGCTGAGTGCGGAAGAACGAGAACGTATTACCCGCCTGTTATACAAAGAAATGCAGGAAATCTACTATGGCCGCAACATGCCAGAAGTGTAATAAGTTGCGGGTAATATCAGACTTTAAAATCCGGTTTTTAGCCGCATTGCCGATCAGTTAACTGATCGGCAAGATTACGTGATCGTTAGTTGGCCTGATGCTCGGATTTAACCTGCCACTGCTGCGGGCCGATGATATTTTCACCAGTTTTAAGATTTAGTCGCGAGTCACCGCCACCACGAAATGGTGACGGCAAGTGATTGAAATGAAACAGCTCTAATTATCAACCCGTGCAGCGGCTAATGGCTAATCGCAGCGCGGCACCTATCTCTTCTGGCTCACTATCCACAGAGATAAGCACATCATCCGCTCCCTTTATTCCTTTACCACTCCATGCTTCTAGTTTCTCATGATGAGTAGGCGAAATCCTGATCCAATCATTAATACAATGGATATGACAACTCTTCATATCCTTGAATAATGCCCTTTTGGTTTTATAACCAAATCTTCCCATTAACATGGCTACCCAGGCTGCATATTGCTCTTTGCCTTTTTCAAGATCAAAAAAAGCCACACGCTCCTCAAGAGAGGTTAATGTTCGGCTATTTGACAATGCAAACAGAACAGCGTCACCAATGCTTTTATCACCTGCATCAGCGGGTAATAGGCAGGAGGGAAAAAGTGGATCTCTACGCACCCTGCCAAGTCCAGAATATGTATCTATACACAAAAATTCTTTAGTAGAAAAAACTGAGATCCAGTAATCCTGATCTTTATTGAACATAACTATTTCACCTGTGTCACTGTGATATTTACACCCTGATTTTTCCCGTACTCAATTGCCCGATTGATTTCCATCCACTGGGTTTTATTCGTCCGTGCTGGGATAGCCAGTTGTATTTCTCGATTCGTGATCATTGACGATTTTAATATTTCATCAGAAAGCCCATGTGTTTCAAACTTCGCGACCTTATCAATATTTCCTTTCAACGAACTGTAGATTTGCCCTGGATTCGCCACTCTGGCCGCAGTGGTGGTATCTAGGGTTTTTACACTGATGGCAGTTCGGGAAATGGGGTTATAGTAATCAAACGTCTTAAAGTTTGGTGGCAACCGTGCATCTGCTGGAAGTTGTGTTCCCACATAATCTTCCCACGGCATACCTTGTTGCTTGATACCTTGCCCCCATTGGATACCAATTTTTGACCGGCTTACCGTCGCAATCCTTGGCCCCGCAAACTTCTCTATCTGCCTGCTGGCAACGCGTACACCGCTTTTCGCTAACCCGCCAATACCCACCGCGTAGCCGCCAAACTCAAACAGCAGTTTACCCGCTTCAACACCCGAGGCATAGGCGCCACGGGTTCCGGCTCGCTGATAATTCGCCTCCATGCTATTAATCCGCGCCAGCCAGCCTTGCTTGACACTCTGCGCCACCGTGCCAATAACATCATCGCTGTTAATCAGCGCTCTCAATGCGCTGATCGCTTGCTGAGGCTCTTTTAGCATCCCCAACAATTCAACGGCACTGTCATAAAGCCCCTCTGGCACACTGGCGACAATCCCGGCGGCAAAAGCGCCATCCTGGGTCGCGCTGGTCAGCCCCCAGTCAATAAAGACTCTCCCCTTATCTGCCAGCGTTTTGGCAGCCGCCATTTCAGCTTCCATCAGTTTTTGTTGATGGTGGCTAAGGTAATTATAACGAAATGCCGTTTCGGCAGCGCTGGCTCCGCTGTACGCGCCTTCTGCTTTGCCGGTAAAGACCGCCCCCACCACGCCACCGAAGAAGCGGGTTAACTGGGCCTGACGCTCGGATTTAGCCTGCCACTCCTGTAGGCCGATGATATTCTCGCCCATCACCACTCCGGCCAGCTCGGCGGCCAGCTCGGCGGCCAGTGCGCCGGCGGCGGCACCTTTCGCATTACCACCACCGATTTCAGCCGCAACGCCAGCAACCAGCGCATGGCTCAAGGCTTTGCCCGACACGCCTAATACTTCGCCATTATTGCCGATTAAATTAGCGCCCTCAGCATGCAACTGAGACCCCACACTGGTTAGTAATGCCGTGGCCAGATTATCTTTAAAGCTGCCACCATTAATGGCGGTGTTCAGGCTGGCGCTAATGATGGATTGACCCGCTAGAGTATGATGATACTTTCACGAGTTTTAAGATTTGGTCATGAGCAGCCGCCACCATGAAATGGTGACGTCTGCTGGGTTAGGAAAGACCTTGATTATATAAGTTTTAATATTCTCATATCGAGCTTCAGTTCTTCAGCCTCATCATCTGGAACTGTAGATAACAAATTATCAAAGCTATTTTCTGTTAATAACTTAGCGATCTTATTTTGATGGAATTCAACCTGAGATGGATACCAGCCACCAACTAGTACTAGTGCTACCACCTCAAGCATCAGATATTCAATAGGATAATCAAAGCTTGAGGTATACCCATCATAAATATCAGCAACTATTGATTCATGTGTCCAGCCATCTTTATTGCCTCTGCGGTCCCTACAACTGTTAAAAAAGGATTCTAACAACCATGTTTTTATTTCCGAGTATACAACTCTATTTTCCATCAGTTTTTCCTCAGAGGTCTTAATACAACCCCATTGTTATCTAAGACGTTCACCTGAATATTTGGATATTTAGCTTTGAATTGCTCGACAACACCAAGACAACTTACACATGCAGGACGTTCAGTGAAGATATTTACAGTCCCAGTGGTAGTCGTTTTGTTTCCAAGTTGTTTAGCGATACTGTCTAAAATTTTTGCTTCTGAGTCTGTAGCTCTGGGAATCATTGCCCCTGTTTTACTTGGCAAGGTTTGAGTAGAAAATATCCCACTGCTTTTACCCACAATGCCTTGAGCTACCTGTGAAAGAGTTGGCGTATCAATTCGGCTGTGGGCTGATACTCGGAGAGGTAAGCCATCAATATTAACGTGAGCAACGGCAACATTACCTTCTCGCTTTAAGCCAGAAGGTAAACTGGCTCTGATGTCAATAATTTGCTGTTTCATTACTGCTGACTGCTGAATTACCTTCTCAGTGCGAAGAAAATCCCCCCAATTACTAGTAGGGGTCATAGCTTTAGCTGCTCCGCCTTTCCCCTGCACTACCCCCGCCAAAGATATCGACAACCCAAGGGCTTCTATTGTCCCTTTAGACCAGCCCGTGATATTACTGGCATTTTCAACCCACTGATTTTTGGCGAAAAGCTGACTATCAGAAAGCTTATCTGTCTCAGTGTAGGTAAATAATTGTATCTGTTCAACACCAGTAAAAGCAGGGTAATGGCCAAAACGTTGTTTTTCTTTTTGTATCCAATAGCGGGTTAAAATACCATCTTCTTCTGCCGTATCAGGATACCTCGCCATTAACGTCTCAGCCCGTGCTCGCTCAGCAGAATTTAATGACTCTTGTGCAGTACAATTGACTTGTCTACAGGATGCAGCCAGAAAGCGCTCTTGTTTAACGTGGTTACCTTGCGCCAGCTCGTTAACAGCCTTGACTTCCGCCAGATGTAATTGGCGGTTAAACCGCTCGACCAATTCGGCAGCATTCGCACCACTGTAGGCTCCCTCTGCTCTTCCGGTGACTAACGCCCCGGCAACAGCGCCCGCGATACGGCTGAGTTGCGCTTGCCGCTCCTGCCACTCCTGTGGGCCGATGATATTATCACCCATCACCACTCCGGCCAGCTCAGCTGCCAGTGCGCCTGCCGCGGCACCTTTGGCACTGCCGCCGCCGATTTCAGCGGCGATCCCGGCCATAATGGCATGGCTGATCGCTTTGCCGGGTGCGCCCAAAACTGCGCCGTTATTACCAATCAAATTGGCCCCTTCGGCATGTAACTGCCCGCCGAGATTGGCGAGGAGCGCGAGGGTCAGATTATCTTTAAAACTACCCCCGTTGATGCCGGTATTGAGGCTGGAACTGAGCAGAGATTGACCTGCGACTCGCTGGGCAACTTTGCTCCAGTCGCCGTCACTCAAGCGCGGTAATTTGGCAGCACTCGCCCCCTCGGCGGCAGCCTCCCAGCCCATCAGCACATCAAATCCACTCAATGCGCCCCCAATTGCCATTGAGGTGACCAATGATTTTACTGAGGATTTGCTGCCCAGATCTTTGAAGGTTTTGGAGATATCCCCTTGATTATCCACCAGAGAGACCGCCGCCTGCGATGCCAGTGCGGAGATCCCCCCAGTCACTGCGCCGCCCGCGACACCGCCGCCCACCGCACTATTGGCGGTGGCGACCAGCCCCGACCCAGCAGTGGCGACAGCCACGCCAATGCCTATTACTGCAGCCACCACCGGGTTCAGGCGCTCGCTTTGGTGATCCCAACTGTGATAGGCATCCATCACTTTTTGCCACTGCACATCATCCCGCAGATGCAGGTCTTTTAACCATTCATTACCGGGGATCACTGCCAGTGCGTTAATCGCCGCCTGAATAGATTGGCTATTTTTTGCCTTCACATCGGCACTGATACCCTGCGCGGCATTGACCGTTAATTCACCGCCGGTATGAATCGTCGGCAACACCCACTTGCCCTGCTGATAGCCGCTATCGGTCTGCTTGATGTAAAAACCCTTTGCCAGCGTGGTTTTTTGTTCAAACGCGCTATCTTTAACCGCCTCGAAAATCACTTTGCCGTGGGTGCTGGTGAGTTTGGCATTCTGCCCCGCCGCGATTTTACTGGCCTGATAGGTGCTGTCATCGCGGCTTAACAGACTGATATCACCGCCAGCAGTGAATTCTGTGACTTTATTGATGCTGGAGTGGCTGACATTATGGTGCGACTTTTTCCGCCCATACCATCTGCGGGTGGTCCAGCGCTCTTCGGCATGGCTGGTCTCTTCCATTGCCTGAGCAAATAAGTAGCCCCCTTCAGCGGCGATATCCATCAGGCTTTTAGCGGCCAGTTGGGTGGCCTGAAACAGAATACTGCCGTTTGAAATCAGTGTCAGCACACCGCCGCTGTTCAGTTGCGTCGGTTGCTGGAGCTTTCGATAGCTGAAATTATCGCCGCCGCCATGATGCTCTTCGTTGAGCAGTGACTCAAAGCGCATATTGCCGCCCGACGTGAGGGTCATGTCACCGCCAGAAAAGAGTTCTGCGCCGTAGCCAAGGAGCTGGCTATTGGCTGCTGCGCTAAGGTTTTCCCCCGCCTGTACGCGGGTGACCATCTGGCGATCCTGACGTGGCGTCACCGCCGGATAAGGTAAGGCGGGCAGTTGGATATTCTGACCTGCCAGCAAGGTGATATTCTTATCCGCCGTGATAGTGCTGGCTTGAGCCAAAATATCGCGGCCAGCATTGATTAAGATATTGCCGTTGGCATTAATCTGAGCATTCAGTTCAGGTATATGTGAAACGGAGAAAGCCAAGGAAATATCATCATGTGGGTAGAATATACTATCTATTGTCTTGTGTTTCTCTGATAGTAATGTAGCCATCCACGGGATATTGCGTGGTGACAGATTAATGTCGCGGGCAGCATGAAGATTAACATCTTGCCCCGCATCCAGAGTGACGCCTCGCAGCGACAGGTTATTGCCGGCATTAAAAGTCATATTTCCGTGACTTTTTAACTGGCCGGGCAAAGAGAATAATTTATTAAACAGCTCTATATTTTCTGCTCGGGTAAAAATCTTACTTAAAAGAGCTAATGTTATCAGGCTATCAGTGTGAACTATATTGACATCCTGATTGGCCAACAGGCTAATATTACGGGCGGGATGCAGTAAGGTATCCGTTAGATTAATATTTTTACCGGCAATCGCGGTAAAATCACCGCGGGCATTAATCTGGCTAATGACCCGCTGGTAATCAGGTTGAAAATAGTGCGGGATATCATCTATCGGCTTGAACTCAATATGACCTTGTCGACTAGATACCAAAATATCTCGCCCGGCAACCTCACTGTTTATCACATTAATATCATTAAGTGCGGTAAGAGAGATATCTCTACCTCGCAGCGTGCTGCTATTTAAATCAATCGTATCCTCAGCAATAAAGGTGAGATCACCCCGTGCATGTATCAGGTCATTACTGATGATGCGATTACCATGTAGCAGGATATTATTACCGTGCAAGATAGGTTGTGTCTGTTGTTTTAACCAAAAGCTGATATCAGAGTCTTCTTCGTTTTTCGGCCAACCCGCATCTAAATGGATCTGGTTATTAAAATCCAGCACGACATTCCCCTGAGCAGTGATAGCTGCAGGATATTTCTCAGCTTCAGTCCATACGGTATACCATTCATGCTCCATGGCCCTATCTCGATTATGCATGCCTCCTTGCACCTCATAATCAATAAACTCATCCTTTATCCAACTGCTGTGGCTGCTATTTAAGAAGTTATCTCCAGTAAGGAAGATATCTTTGTCTGCACCGATATTGCTTACTTTATTGGCTAACTGGCTGGCATTAATATACAGGTTCCCTCCTGAATAGAGGGTGGCAGCGGGTGCCTCGGCAGTGACTTGATACAGGCTTTTCTCGGTATTAACTTTATATAAGCTCCATTGTGCTAATTTATGAATAACTCTAAAGTCTGTCGTGCCAAACCATTTTCTCGGGAAGTCATAGGGGAGTTGATCTTCAGACAAGTTGACTGTTTTTATGACTGGGTGATAACGATAATCCTCATTGTCATAAACGTTAGCACTGGTCGAATCGGGCGTTAATCCCTCCCAATCTGCATTAAAGATCTGGCGAGTATTCTCCAGTTTATCCGTGCGAATAATTAAATCACCAGTACCGGTTTTGATGCTGCCGGACTTATTTTCAACTAGTGCATTTTTATTCCCTTCAGCATCTTTTTGTATCCACATCTGGTTATTAGCATACAGTTTCGCCGATGATCCGGTATTACGCACCTGATCACTGAACAACCGCATATCACGATCGGCTTTCACCTGACCAAAATTATTAAGTTCAGCATTCGCTAAGGTAATATCGCGCCCACTGTGTAATGTACTGCCCACTGTGACAGTGGTATTTTGGCCGATAACATTGAGATCTTTTTTGGCCGTGACATTGCCGAAAGTAATATTACCGGCTGCATCAAGTGAAATATTCCCCTGATGGCTGGTGATATTTTTAGCATTGAGATCAGCCCCTTTTTCCGTCGCAACCAACCGGATACGGTTGGCGTACATGCCGCCAAGCTCTTTGGTATCCAGCGCCAGTACCGGTGCCGCTTCGCCTGGTTGCGCGGACTGAATATGACCATTTTGGTAGTCAACCTGATTAACACCCAAAATTATATCAAGGTGACTGGCGTGGGCTTCACCTTCAAGGGTTAGGGTACGGCTAATAAATTGGGTATAATCATAGGATTGACCATTGAATCCTTTCTCACCCACGGTAATAGCGCCGCCCGCAACATTCAGCCGTTCCAGTTCACCCTGCGAGTTAAAAATAGGAGTCCCGGTGGTTAAAGTAACGCCGCTGGCATTAATAAAACTGCAGCCATCACAGGTCAAACCATTGGGATTGGCAATGAGCAGATCAGCTTTCTGACCAAAGATCTCCAGCTTGCCGGCCAGAGTTGATGGATCGTTGCTGACGACCTCATTGATAATTAATTTCGCACTGTTGCCATTAAATTTGTGATTGGCCGCCAACTTACCTGCCAACACTGATTGACCTGCCTCGGTGGCGTTATTCAATACCCCACCATAGGCGTTAATACTGAAGTCGCGATAGCGGTTATGGGAGATCCCATTTGCATTAGGCGCATTAATATTAACTATCTGTGCCCTGTTGTAAACATCAGCCAATAGCTTATCCAGTGAGGTGCTACCACCGCTTAATATAATGTGGCGGGCATTAATAAAACTGCAGCCATCACAGGTCAAACCATTAGGATTGGCAATGAGCAGATCAGCTTTTTGACCAAAGATCTCCAGCTTGCCGGCCAGATTTGAGGGCTTGCTGCTGACGACCTCATTGATAATTAATTTCGCACTGTTGCCATTAAATTTGGGATTAGCGGCTAACTCCCCGGCTAGCACTGATTGCCCCGCCTCGGTGGCGTTATTCAATACCCCACCAGAGGCGTTAATACTAAAGTCGTCATAGAGGTTATGGGAGATCCCATTCGCATTGGGCGCATGGATATTCACCACTGGTGGGATCTCTTGTTGCTGAGCAGCAATGGCCGGGTGAAGCGGCTCTAGTGCGGTAAGATAAATCAGTAGCCAGCTGGCTATACGTCTAGATCGACAAGCAAATTCTTCCATAAAATTACCTTCCTGGTGTGGTACAGGGTTAGCAGCAAACTTGCTATCTGACAGTTAAACGACAAGTTAGCCAGAGAACATCTCACTTATTAACCTACGCAATTTAGGGGGAAAATCTTATGGTGGTTTGGCTGATTTGCTGTTTCAACTGCTTATTATTTCGACTAATTATCATTAGCATCCCACCAAAAAATATTGCTCACTCGCTAGAGTGAGCAGAGCAAAAGGGATAACTTGCTAATAATTGATCTCTGGCTATTCCCATCATCCTGATTGACGATGTATAAGAAGATCCTATTTTTCGTCTGACGTTGCACAAGGAAGCTGCCCCGCCCATGAACCGCCTCCCTACCCTGTATGGCATTATTGCGATTTTACTTTGGAGCATGAGTGTCGCTTTGACGCGCGGGCTAGCTGAAACTCTGGGGCCATTTGGCGCCGGTGCCGCCATTTACACTGTCAGTGGGGTTTTGGTGTGGTTGGTGGCGGGTAAACCGACTTTGCGCGGGCAACATCCCGCGTATCTGTATGGCTGTGGTGCGCTGTTTGTGATCTATATGGTGGCGTTCGCGCTGGCGATTGGCATGGCCAATGATCGTCAGCAGACACTGGAGATTGGCCTGATCAACTATTTGTGGCCCAGTTTGACGCTACTGTTAGCGGTGCCGCTACTCAAACTTCGCGCGCGTTGGTGGCTCTGGCTGGGGGCCGCCCTGGCGCTATTCGGCGTTATCTGGGTGGTCAGTGGTGGAGATGGGCTGGATATTAAAACCGTTAGCGCCAATGTCAGTAGTAACCCACTGGCCTATAGTCTGGCGCTGATCGCCGCATTTACCTGGGCGGCTTACTCCAATTTGGTGCGGCTGTATAGCCGAGGGCCGGGGGCGCTGCCGCTGTTTTTACTCGCCTGCGCGCTCTGTTTGTGGTTGATGTTCTTTATGCTGACACCCGGCAAGTTGCATTTTACTCAGCGTGCCACTTTTGAGCTGCTGCTGATGGGGGCAAACACTGCGCTGGCCTATGTGTGCTGGGATATCGCCATGAAGAGAGGCAACGCCACACTGGTCGCTGCCCTCTCTTACTTCACACCGCTATTATCGATACTGATTGCCAGCTTGTGGCTCAATACCCTGCCGTCGGCCGCATTCTGGCCGGGGGTTGCCATGGTGGTAGTCGGTTCGCTGCTATGCTGGTCTGCCAGCCGCACGGCTATTTCGACATGATGAAATCGCGATAACCCTTCAAGACCAGGAGAAAATCCTCTAAGCCACACAGGCAAAGACTCTCCTCATCGTAGTAATTCATCCCCTCCTCCATCTCATCGCCGTCGAGATCCAGCTGATTGGCCCGCACCATCACCTCTTCGCCATCCAGCCACAAGGTGTATTCATGACCAGTCAGTTGCCACTGGCGCTCACTGCCTTTCACTTCAATGGCAGCAGCTTCGATTTGATCCAGTTTTGCTAAATCGCCTTTGATCTCTTCATTGAGCCAGTGGCCAATCACTTCATGCCCCATGGAGAATCTAACCAGCACTTGCCCGGTTAAATCACGCAAGAATTCATAGTCCATAGCACGCCCTCCTGATGTTAATACCCCCAAAATCATTGAGACGCCAGCACCGCCATGGCCTCAAGTAAGAAGGGCATATTATTAGTTTAAACCTTATTAGCAGCCTCACTTGGCGCAAGTTCGCAAAGCCGGTAAATAGCGGCAGAATTTCAATCGAACGTGGTTTTTAAAATAGAAACGGGAGGCCAATGGCCCCCCGTTTGTTTAGCTGGTGCGAAATATAGCGGCTTACACCGCGGTTTGGAAGATCACGCCGTCAGCTTTTTCCGTGTATTGGCTCAACTGATCAAAGTTCAGATAGCGATAGGTATCCTCAGCGGTCTTATCAACCTGAGCCATATACGTTTGATATTCATCCGGTGTCGGCAGACGCCCAAGCAGCGAGGCTATCGCGGCCAGTTCAGCCGAGGCCAGATAAACATTCGCCCCGGTTCCCAAGCGGTTCGGGAAGTTACGAGTTGAGGTAGAAACCACAGTCGCGCCGTCAGCTACCCGCGCCTGGTTGCCCATGCACAGTGAACAGCCGGGGATCTCAATGCGCGCCCCACTGTTACCAAAGATGCTGTAGTAGCCCTCTTCCGTCAGTTGCGCGGCATCCATTTTAGTTGGCGGTGCAACCCATAAGCGGGTTGGCAGTTGACCTTTATGTTGCCCCAGCAACTTGCCCGCAGCACGGAAGTGACCAATGTTGGTCATGCAAGAGCCGATAAAGACTTCATCGATTTTGCTGTTGGCCACATCAGATAACAGGCGGGCATCATCGGGATCGTTTGGCGCACACAGAATCGGTTGGGTGATACCAGCCAGATCGATCTCGATCACTGCGGCGTACTCTGCATCGGCATCACCTTCCAGCAGATTCGGGTTCGCCAACCAACTCTCCATGCCATTGATGCGGCGCTCCAGCGTGCGGCGGTCGCCGTAGCCTTCAGCAATCATCCACTTCAGCAGCACCACGTTGGATTGCAGATATTCTGTAATCGGCGCTTTATCCAGCTTGATAGTACAACCCGCCGCAGAGCGTTCCGCAGAGGCGTCAGCCAGTTCGAATGCTTGCTCTACTTTCAGCTCTGGCAGACCTTCGATCTCCAGAATTCGGCCAGAGAAGATATTCTTCTTGCCCTGCTTCTCAACCGTCAGCAGCCCTTCCTGAATGGCGTAGTAAGGGATAGCATGGACCAGATCACGCAGAGTGATACCCGGTTGCATTTGGCCTTTAAAGCGCACCAGCACCGACTCAGGCATGTCTAGAGGCATCACGCCTGTTGCGGCTGCAAAAGCCACCAGACCAGAACCCGCAGGGAAGGAGATACCAATCGGGAAACGAGTATGGGAGTCACCACCAGTACCAACAGTATCCGGCAACAGCATACGGTTCAGCCATGAGTGGATAATGCCATCACCCGGGCGCAGCGAGACACCGCCACGGTTCATAATGAAGTCAGGCAGTGTGTGGTGGGTGGTCACGTCAACCGGCTTAGGATAAGCCGCCGTATGACAGAATGACTGCATCACCAAATCAGCCGAGAAGCCCAGACACGCCAAGTCTTTCAGCTCGTCACGGGTCATCGGGCCGGTGGTATCTTGTGAACCGACCGAGGTCATTTTAGGTTCGCAGTATTCACCCGGGCGCACGCCAGTCACGCCGCAAGCGCGACCGACCATTTTCTGCGCCAATGAGAAGCCTTTGTTGCTTTTGGCAACCGGCTTCGCCACACGGAACACTTCGCTCACGGGCAGACCCAGTGATTCGCGGGCTTTGGTGGTCAAGCCACGACCAACGATCAGCGGAATACGCCCACCGGCACGGACTTCATCCAGCAGCACATCAGTTTTCAGCTCAAAAGTGGCTAAGATCTCACCGGTATCATGGCGACGAACTTCGCCCAGATATGGGAAGATATCAATCACGTCTCCCATGTTCAGATTGGCAACATCCACTTCGATTGGCAGTGCGCCGGCATCTTCCATGGTATTAAAGAAGATAGGGGCAATTTTGCTGCCCAGTACCACACCACCGCCGCGCTTATTCGGCACGTAAGGGATGTCGTCACCCATAAACCACAGCACGGAGTTAGTGGCGGATTTACGGGAAGAACCAGTACCGACCACATCACCGACGTAAGCCAGTGGGAAGCCTATTTTGTTCAGCTCTTCGATCTGCTTGATCGGGCCAACGCTACCCGGTTTATCTGGATGAATGCCTTCGCGGGCATTTTTCAGCATCGCCAGCGCATGTAGCGGAATATCCGGGCGTGACCAGGCATCAGGGGCCGGAGATAAGTCATCAGTGTTGGTCTCACCGGTCACTTTAAACACGGTAACAGTGATTTTCTCTGCCAGTGCAGGGCGAGAGAGATACCATTCGGCATCAGCCCAGGATTGCATCACTTTCTTGGCGTGCGGGTTGCCAGCTTTGGCTTTCTCTTCCACGTCGTAGAAGTTATCAAACATCAGCAAGGTGTGAGATAGCGCTTTACCGGCAATGGGAGCCAGCTTTTCATTATCTAACGCATCAATCAGTGGGTGAATATTATAACCGCCTTGCATGGTGCCAAGCAGTTCAATCGCTTTTTCAGCATTAATCAGGGGGGAGTGGGCATCGCCTTTGGCGATGGCAGCCAGAAAGCCCGCTTTAACGTAGGCTGCTTCATCAACACCGGGCGGTACGCGGTTAATCAGCAGGTCTAGCAGGAACTCTTCTTCGCCCGCAGGCGGATTTTTTAATGATTCAACCAGCGCGGCCATTTGTGATGCATCTAATGGCTTGGGGACGATACCCTCAGCAGCACGCTCGGCTACGTGCTTACGGTATTCTTCTAGCACGACTCTCTCCTCGCTCTTATTGTCATTTATTTTGCCAGGCTATCTGTTGCCACCAGCCATCATCACTGAGGCAGTAGGTATAAGGTAAGACGCCTAGTTTCGCTCAGCCAGCATATCAGTATTTGAACTCAGTGTTAATTCGTTCACATAAAAGCAACATTAAATTTTTGCTGAATCGTTGTGCGCAGAGCATTCACCTGAGCTATTGATAACCGCTCTCAGTTAGCCCCTTGCGGTAGAGCAATATCCGCAAAAACCGCCCTCGCATTTATCCCACAATCAATGAATGGATACCATCTCTCTCTGAGCATCTCGTGCTTTTGGTATGACTTTTAGGGCGAGGAGTGACGAATGGAAAATATTGTGGTGCAAAATGAGGCAGAAACAGCCGATAACGACTGTTTCTCAGACTGCTGACAAACCCCGATGACGCGATCTGGAACGGAGAGGACGGGTAGAAGAGTAAAGCGTCCGCGCCAGGGATGGCGCGGATCAAGCCTCCAGGGACGGATTGACGGCGTCTTTACGATCTAGCTGTTCTCTCCGCAACCGGCACTTTGTCAATAACCTCTGTTTCTGTTATTGAAGCGGTATGGGTATTAGAACTGGGTATTCAAGCTAACAAAGAATGTCCGCCCCGGTTCATTGTAGGTTGCGGCCCCTGCCCCGGCGATACCCGCGACACTCTGGGCATTACCCGCACGGAACTGGCGTTTATCGAACAGGTTTTCAATACCGGTGGTCACGCTGACATTTTTGGTCACAGTGTAGCTACCACTCAAACCAAAGATGGCGTATGGGCTGACTTCATTAAGTGCTGTTCCGGTGACGGGCAGCCCCTGATAATCATATTTCTTCGGTTTTTGGCGGCCATACCAGGTCACGGTTGAGAGCAGCGATAGATCCTCTGTTGCCTGCCAGCTCAGTGAGCTATTCAGGGTAAACTCCGGGGTGATCGATAAGTAATCGCCAGTGGTTTTGTTCTTCGATTCGAGCATATAGGTCAGATTGCTGCTCCATTGCACCGTTTCGCTCACTGGCACGGTCAGGTTACCTTCCAACCCTTCAACCAACGCCTTAGGCACATTTTCCCACTGGAAAATATCGGAGTTAGCATAAGTACCTGTCCCGCCACTGGCGGTGCCCAAAGAGACCAGACCCGGTTCAATTTTATTGCGATAGTCATTACGGAAGTAAGTGACACCGGCAATAATGCCGTCATTGTTATGGAACTCAAATCCAATCTCTTTGTTGACGCTGGTTTCCGCTGAGAGTGAATCATTCCCCATCAGATAGCAGCTACCGCCACCACCATAGCAGCCCTGACCACGGCTATATAACAAGTAGTTAGGGTTAGTTTGGTACAGGTTTGGTGCTTTATAGGAGCGGGCAATCCCCATTTTCATGGTGAAGTAATCACCCAGTTCCTGGGACAGGTTCAGCCCTGGGCTCCAGTTACTACCTGCGGTGCTGTGATGATCAAAACGCAGCGCTGGGGTGAGCATCGTGGTATCAGTCAACTCGATATTATCTTCCACAAACAGCGAGGCTATCTGCGCAGAACTGCGGGTATTGCGCCCGGTTCCGGTCAGGCCGCTGACACTGCCGCCCTCAGTGGTGGTTTGGGTATTGGAGCTAGGATCATTCATTTTCTGATCATTCCACTCCGCCCCCACCGTCAACACCTGATTGACACCCAATTCGAATGGCAGGTTAACTTCAGAGTGAGCAAGATAGTTCTCAAGTTTAATGGTTTTGAAATTATTATTGGAGAATATACCTTCCGTACCGCCAGCCAGCCCCTCATTAATTCGTGAGTTACGTGTCTCCTCATACTGAACATAAGAGGTTGAGCTAACGCCATTATCCCAAAAACCACGATGGGTTACCGCGAAATTCTCGCGGTACATGCGGTTAGTTTCAGCGCCGTATAAACTGCGAACAATGGCATTACTGTTGGTATTTTGGGTATCACCGGCGTAGATGTTCCCCTGGCGGCTATAACCCGCCTCGAACTCCAGTGATTGGCCTTTGGCGAAGTCCCAGCGCAATAATCCATTGATATCTTTATTGCGCACCCCTTCACGGCCCGCCGGTAAGGTGCCAACTTGATTGCCTGTTCGCGCCGATTCATGGCCCTGGTTGATATTCCAGTCATCCGCATCAGTCTTATTGTAGCCGCCGTATAAACGGAAGCTGAGGGTGTCACTTAATGGCCCCATCAGGCTGAAGTCGGTACGACGAGTCGCTCCCTCTTCACTGTGCTGCGGCACATTCATGTAGGCGTTCCAGCTACCATGTAGCTCTTTATCTGGCTGTTTAGTGATGATATTCACCACGCCACCGGCAGCACCGTTGCCGTAACGTGCTGCTGACGGCCCACGTAACACTTCGATTTTCTCGACCATATTTGCAGGAACCCAGTTGGTATCACCACGGGTATCACGTTCGCCACGCCAGCCATAACGTACCGCGTTTCGGCTTGAAACCGGCCGACCATCAACCATAATCAGGGTGTTTTCCGGCCCCATGCCACGAATATCGATCTGACGGTTGTTCCCGCGTTGACCGCTGGCAGAGTTACCGGAGAGATTTACACCGGGCATGGTACGGATAATTTCGGACAGATCATTCGCCGGAGGGCGCTTGCGGATATCTTCTGCGGTGATAGTTGAGGCACCCAGTGCCTGGCGAACTTGCTGCTGCGCGGTAACCACCAGTGTATCGCCAGTGGTAGCCCTATTTTCAGCGGCAGTGGTTTCCTGTGGTTGGGTCGTCGTGGTGTCAGAAGCGGCTTGACTGGCCGCCCAGAGCGGTGTTGAGAGACAGATGCTGATCAGACTCGCTAAGGTCGTCAGAGAGCGCCGTTGCCATTTTACGTTCATTAAACTTTCCCCGATGCAAAAGCCCACAGCAAATGTCAGCAGAGGAAAATCTCTACCAATCTATTCACAGGGCAACAAAAACGAACAAGATTGATAATTATTTTCATTATCAATTCATACTGCTAATTGTTACATTTGCCACCAAAGAAAAGGTTTGCTTAAACGGCAAAGCTGTTTGTTGTAGAGTCAATGTTGCCATCAGGTCAATTGAGTCATAACGTCAATGTCAGTGGAGAGCCATCATGTCGGCGGTGAAGAAAAACAAGTTACGCAATGTCTCTCCCTCATCTAAACCAATTTATCGTGACCAAATTGTGCAGCAATCCAATTTGGTCGCCAGCGACTACCAGTTGAGCGGTACGAAGTCACTGCCCACTGACCCGGTGCTATTTGGTGATTTTCAGGTATTGCGCCTCAATCCACATCTGATTTTACATACCGCGAACGTCACCAATCTCTACGATATCAAGACACAAAACCAGCTCAATCCGGCACTAAAATTGGCGATTGTGGTCAATGGCAGCGCACATATCTCTTTTGGTGGTAAGCAACTGCATTTGCAGGAAAAAGGCGATGCATCACTGGTTTCACTCACCGAAAGCACCCTCTTTACCCGCCACGGCAAAAATAATAGCCATGAGCGCACGCTAACACTGACCTTTGACCGCGAGTGGCTGTATGGCGATTTACTGCCGCAAGATGGCGCATGGGATACGCTGTACAACTTTACGCAGCAGCATCTGGCGATTCATTTATGGCAGCCATCAGTGCAGGCTCGAGCCATCGCCCAGCAAATTGCCAGTACTCCCCCTTACACCACACCGCTGGCGCGTATGCGCTGTGAAACCCAATGCATCGGGTTGATTATTGAAGCTTTTAGCTCACTGGAGCAACAAGCCCAGCAACAGAATAAAGTGGTGTTACGCGGGTTAAATCGGATTCAGCAAGTCCGCGACTGGCTGGAGAGTGGTGAGGCTGATCATCTATCAATGAGCCAGTTAGCTCAATCGATTAATATGAGCCCCAGCACCTTGCAGCGGCGCTTTCGTGAGAGTTATCAGGTCACGGTGTTTGAGTATCTACGCCATTGCCGCTTGAAACGCGCCATGCTGGCATTGAAAAAAGAGGGGGTCAGTATTGACCAGGCGGCGACTATTGCGGGATACACCAGCCCGGCCAATTTTGCCACGGCGCTGCGTCGCACATTTAATATCTCCCCCAGTCAGTTACGGGCGGGACACTATCTTGACCTATAAAAGCGCCTAACTGATAACTTTTAAGCAAAAAAACGGCCCCTACCAAGGAGCCGCTTCAACTTTTTACCGCAACAAATTTTCACATCGGCAAACTTCTACAGTGGAAAATTCTGCTTTTGCAAAAAGAACTTATCTCTTTTTCGCTTTCGGGTTAGGCAGGTCGGTAATGCTACCTTCGTAGATTTCCGCCGCCAGACCAACAGACTCATGCAGTGTTGGGTGAGCATGGATGGTCAGCGCGATATCTTCCGCATCACAACCCATCTCAATTGCCAGACCAATTTCACCTAACAGCTCGCCGCCGTTAGTCCCGACAATGGCACCACCAATGATACGGTGAGTCTCTTTGTCGAAGATCAGTTTGGTCATGCCGTCGGCACAATCAGAAGCGATAGCACGGCCCGATGCCGCCCACGGGAAGGTGGAGGTTTCGTAGCTGATGCCTTTCTCTTTTGCTTCTTTCTCAGTCAAACCAACCCATGCGACTTCTGGTTCAGTGTAGGCAATAGATGGGATCACTTTCGGGTCGAAGTAATGTTTCATGCCAGCGATAACTTCCGCGGCAACATGGCCCTCGTGAACACCTTTATGTGCCAGCATTGGCTGACCCACGATGTCACCGATAGCAAAGATGTGTGGCACGTTACTACGCAGTTGCTTATCCACGTGGATAAAGCCACGTTCATCAACTTCAACGCCAGCTTGACCGGCATCCAGCAACTTACCATTAGGTACACGGCCAATAGCCACCAGCACCGCATCATAACGTTGTGGTTCTGCCGGCGCTTTTTTACCTTCCATCGTGACGTAGATACCATCTTCTTTGGCTTCTACCGCCGTCACTTTGGTTTCCAACATCAGGTTGAACTGCTTGCTGATACGTTTGGTGAAGACTTTCACCACGTCTTTATCAGCCGCTGGGATAACCTGGTCGGCCATTTCGACGACGTCAATTTTAGAGCCGAGCGCGTGGTAAACGGTGCCCATTTCCAGACCGATGATACCGCCGCCCATCACCAACAGACGTTCAGGAACTGTTTTCAGTGCCAGTGCGTCGGTTGAGTCCCAAACACGTGGGTCTTCATGAGGAATGAATGGCAGTTGGATTGGACGAGAACCCGCAGCGATAATGGCGTTATCGAAGGTGATAGTCGTTGGGCCATTTTCGCCTTCAACCACTAAGGTGTTTGCACCCGTAAATTTACCAAAACCGTTTACCACTTTGACTTTACGGCCTTTAGCCATACCTGCCAAACCACCGGTTAACTGATTGATAACTTTCTCTTTCCAAACACGTACTTTATCAATGTCAGTTTTAGGCTCGCCAAAAACGATACCGTGCTCAGCCAGTGCTTTGGCCTCTTCGATCACTTTAGCGACGTGCAACAACGCCTTGGAAGGGATACAACCCACATTCAGGCAAACACCACCGAGCGTGGAGTAGCGCTCAACCAGAATGGTTTCTAAACCTAAATCCGCGCAACGAAAAGCAGCAGAGTACCCTGCTGGACCTGCCCCAAGTACCACGACCTGAGTTTTAATTTCAGTACTCATCATGACCTCTTAATTGTTTGTCCGGCGGGTCTGACGCCGTTCATCCACCGGGATACTGACACGCGGCAGTTTACAGAATTGTTAATAATCTGAAAAGCTGCATCACGTGACGAGTGTCTCAACAACCTTATCGACTTATGTAAAAACAAGGCCGGCGCAAAGCCGGCCTTACCGATTACATCACCAGACGGCGAATATCGGCCATAATGGTCGCGATATAGGCTGCGAAGCGAGCACCTGCTGCGCCATCGATCACACGGTGGTCGAAGGAGAGAGACAGAGGCAACATCAGACGCGGAGCAAACTCTTTACCATTCCAAACCGGTTTCATGGATGATTTTGACACACCCAAGATAGCCACTTCTGGCGCATTAACGATTGGCGTAAACGCCGTACCGCCGATACCGCCCAGGCTGGAGATAGTGAAACAGCCGCCTTGCATATCAGATGCTGTCAGTTTGCCATCACGCGCTTTCTTCGAAATAACAGTTAGCTCGCGAGACAACTCGACAATACCTTTTTTGTTCACGTCACGGAATACCGGAACAACCAAGCCGTTAGGGGTATCAACCGCCACGCCAATATTGATGTATTTCTTCAGGGTCAGCTTTTGACCATCTTCGGAAATGGAGCTGTTAAAGCGCGGGAACTCTTCCAATGCCTTAGCAGCCGCCTTCATCAGGAACACCAGCGGGGTGATTTTCAGATCTTGTCTTTTCTTCTCAGCTTCGATGTTCTGTTGCTTACGGAAGGCTTCAACTTCAGTGATATCCGCTTCATCGAACTGTGTCACATGTGGGATCATGACCCAGTTACGGCTCAGGTTCGCACCAGAGATTTTCTGGATACGGCCCAATTCGACCTCTTCGATTTCACCAAACTTGCTGAAATCGACTTTCGGCCAAGGCAGCATGCCTGGTAAGCCGCCGCCGGAGACTGCCGGAGCAGATTCAGCGCGTTTCACCGCATCTTTCACGTAAGCCTGAACGTCTTCGCGCAGGATACGGCCTTTACGACCACTGCCTTTGACTTTCGCCAGGTTGACGCCGAACTCACGGGCCAGGCGACGGATAACCGGAGTGGCATGCACGTAAGCATCATTCTCGGTAAATTCGCCTTTGCTCGCGGCGGGAGCAGTTGGAGCTGCTGCTGGAGCCGCCGCTGGTGCTGCAACCGGTGCCGCTGCTTGCGGTGCTGGAGCCGCAGTTGCCGCAGGTGCTGCGCCTTCCACTTCGAATACCATGATAGGAGAGCCGGTTTTCACTTTGTCGCCGGTGCTGATTTTGATCTCTTTCACGATACCGGCGAAAGGTGCAGGCACTTCCATCGAAGCTTTATCGCCTTCAACGGTGATCAGGGATTGTTCAGCTTCAACTTTATCGCCGACTTTCACCATCACTTCGGTCACTTCAACTTCGTCGTCACCGATATCGGGCACTTCAACGTTCTTAGCCGCTGATGCCGCAGGCGCTGCTGCCGGAGCAGGTGCCGCCGCAGGTTCTTCTGCTTTAGCAGGAGCCGCAGCGGCCCCTGTTGCTTCGAAGATCATCATCAGTTTGCCGGTAGCAACAGTGTCGCCAACCGCAATTTTGATCTCTTTAACCACACCTGCCTGCGGTGATGGGACTTCCATAGAAGCTTTGTCACCTTCAACAGTGATCAGCGATTGTTCCGCTTCAACGGTATCGCCAACTTTCACCATGATTTCGGTGACTTCAACTTCATCCGCACCGATGTCCGGTACATTGATTTCGATAGACATTATTCTTTACCTCTTATGCCAGACGCGGGTTAACTTTATCGGCGTCGATACCAAACTTAGTAATTGCTTGTGCAACTACGCTGGTGTCGATGTCACCACGTTTAGCCAATTCACCCAGCGCGGCAACCACAACGTAAGAAGCATCAACTTCAAAGTGGTGACGCAGATTCTCACGGCTGTCAGAGCGGCCGAAACCATCGGTACCCAGAACACGGAACTCGCTGGCAGGAATAAAGTTACGAATTTGTTCAGCGAACAGCTTCATGTAATCGGTAGAAGCAACGGCTGGAGCATCGTTCATCACCTGAGCCACGTAAGGAACACGTGGAGTTTCTGATGGGTGCAGCATGTTCCAACGCTCACAATCCTGACCGTCACGGGCCAGTTCAGTGAATGAAGTTACGCTGTAAACGTCAGAACCTACGCCGTAGTCGTTAGCCAGAATCTGCGCGGCTTCACGAACGTGGCGCAAAATGGCACCAGAACTCATCAGCTGCACTTTGCCTTTGCTACCTGCAACAGTTTCCAGTTTGTAGATACCTTTACGGATACCCTCTTCTGCGCCCTGCGGCATGGCTGGCATGTGGTAGTTTTCGTTCAGCGTGGTCAGGTAGTAATAAACGTTTTCCTGCGCTTCACCGTACATACGCTCCAGACCGTCATGCATGATGACTGCCACTTCGTAAGCATAAGCGGGATCGTAAGAGATGCAGTTCGGGATAGTCAGCGACTGAATATGGCTGTGACCATCTTCGTGTTGCAGACCTTCGCCGTTCAGGGTGGTACGACCTGAAGTGCCGCCGACCAGGAAGCCACGCGCCTGTTGGTCACCTGCCGCCCAGCACAGATCGCCAATACGTTGGAAACCGAACATGGAGTAGTAGATGTAGAACGGGATCATTGGCAGATCGTTGGTGCTGTATGAAGTCGCAGCCGCCAGCCATGAAGAGGCCGCACCCAGTTCGTTGATCCCCTCTTGCAGGATCTGGCCTTTTTCGTCCTCTTTGTAGTAAGCAACCTGTTCACGGTCTTGCGGGGTGTACTGCTGACCATTCGGGCTGTAAATACCAATCTGACGGAACAGACCTTCCATACCGAAGGTACGGGCTTCATCGGCGATGATTGGAACGATGCGATCTTTGATCGACTTGTTCTTCAGCATCACGTTCAGCACGCGCACGAAGGCGATAGTGGTAGAGATCTCTTTATTCTGCTCTTCCAGCAAGGAGCTGAAATCTGACAATGCAGGGATTTCCAGCTTCTCGGTGAACTTAGGCATACGGGTTGGCACATAGCCTTCCAGCGCCTGACGACGTTCGTGCAGATATTTGTACTCTTCTGACTCTTTATCGAAAGTGATGTAGGGCAGTTTTTCGATATCAGCATCAGCCACTGGCACATTGAAACGATCGCGGAAGTGGTGAACCCCTTCCATGTTCATTTTCTTCACCTGATGGGCAATATTTTTGCCTTCAGCGGTTTCGCCCATGCCGTAACCTTTAATGGTGTGGGCCAGGATAACCGTTGGTTTGCCAGTGGTATCTTGTGCTTTTTTCAGTGCCGCAAAGACTTTCTTAGGATCATGACCGCCACGGTTCAGAGACCAGATCTCGTCGTCGCTCATGTCTTTCACTAATGCAGCAGTTTCTGGGAAACGGCCAAAGAAGTGTTCGCGCACATAAGCGCCGTCTTTGGATTTGAAGGTCTGGTAGTCACCATCCAGGGTTTCGTTCATCAGTTGGATCAGTTTACCGCTGGTATCTTTACGCAGCAGCTCATCCCAACGACCACCCCAAATCACTTTCAGAACTTGCCAGCCAGCACCGCTGAAGATGCCTTCCAGCTCATTAATGATTTTGCCGTTACCGGTAACTGGGCCATCAAGGCGCTGCAAGTTACAGTTGATAACGAAGACCAGGTTATCCAGTTTTTCACGGGTGGCGATGGTGATCGCACCTTTGGATTCTGGCTCATCCATCTCGCCGTCGCCCAAGAAGGCGTACACGGTCTGTGCTGAAGTGTCTTTCAGACCACGGTGAGAGAGATATTTCAGGAACTTAGCTTGATAGATGGCACTGATCGGGCCAAGACCCATTGATACTGTCGGGAACTGCCAGAATTCAGGCATCAGTTTCGGGTGCGGGTAAGAAGAGAGACCTTTACCGTGAACTTCCTGACGGAAGTTGTTCATCTGATCTTCAGTCAAGCGGCCTTCAAGGAAAGCACGAGCATAGACGCCCGGAGAGATGTGACCTTGGAAGTAAACCAGATCGCCGCCATCTTTTTGGGTACGAGCGCGGAAGAAGTGGTTGAAGCAAACCTCGTAGAAGGTCGCGGAAGATTGGAAGGATGCCATGTGGCCGCCCAAATCCAGATCTTTCTTCGACGCGCGCAACACCGTCATCACGGCATTCCAACGGATAGCAGAGCGAATACTACGCTCCAACTCCAGGTTGCCAGGGTAAGCCGGTTCGTCTTCTACTGGGATCGTGTTGATGTAATCACGGCTGGCTGAACCTGCTGCAACACTCACACCACCTTTACGGGCTTCGCCCAAAACCTGATCAATCAGATACTGAGCACGCTCAACACCCTCTTCACGGATAACCGATTCAATCGCCTGTAGCCAGTCGCGAGTTTCGATCGGATCCACGTCATTATTTAAACGTTCTGACATGGTGGTATTCCTTATCTGTTTCTAATGGTTTATTTGGAGCCTATCTTCCTGTGCTTTAACCCCAGGCTAAAGCACGTGCCCTGGTGAAAACACCGGAAGATAGGCCCATCAGTTTAGTTGCCGCTAATGATTCTCAAATGAGAATCCAAAACGAATTATTGAGGTTTTGCAGAGGCGCAACCTAAATGAATCGTTTCTAGTCCTTGCGCTGTTGGAGCCGACGCAAAGATCGCTCACGGCGACTGTGCTCCCGACTAAGATCCAACAGAATTTCCTCAATAAACGCCAAGTGACGGTGTGAAGCTTCGCGGGCTTTCTCTGGCTCGCGTGCCACAATCGCCTCAAAAATCCCGGCGCGGTGACTGCTCACCGTTGCCAGCATTTCGCGGCGCGAGTAAAGCAATTCGAAGTTTTGTTTAACATTTTGTTCGAGCATCGGCCCCATGCAGCGCAACAAATGCAGTAAAACCACATTATGTGCCGCCTCTGTGACAGCCACTTGATACTGCATAACAGCATCGGCCTCAGCATCTAAATCACCGCTGTCTTGGGCTTGCTGAATAACAGTATGGCACTCACGGATACGTTGCAGGTCTTCATCAGTACCGCGCAGGGCTGCGTAATAGGCAGCAACACCTTCGAGGGCATGACGGGTTTCTAATAGATCGAATTGTGATTCGGGATGGTCGGCCAGCAGTTCAGCCAACGGATCGCTAAAGCTTTGCCACAGATTGGTTTGCACGAAAGTACCACCACCCTGACGGCGCAGCAGCAGACCTTTAGCTTCCAGACGCTGGATTGCTTCTCGCAACGAAGGTCGGGAAACATCAAATTGCTTCGCCAACTCACGCTCTGGCGGTAATTTCTCACCCGGGCGTAGCGTCCCTTCCAAAATCAGGTACTCAAGCTGTTGCTCAATGACATCTGATAATTTGGGCTGACGGATTTTGTTGTAGGCCATATTTTATGAGTCGCGCTGTAAGCCGTATTGAGTGAATCGTCTCTGCAAATAGCGCGGAGTCAATTGGTAATACCAATTCAAAAAACGTGACGATAAAGTAACAAAGTATTCACCACCTGTCCATACGGACCTTGACCAAAATCATGAAACCCAGCACATTTTAACAACTCCACTAATAAAGTGACGCAAAGTGATAACGCACCGTTGGTAATACCATTACCTGACATCAATGAGTTTTAACTTTTATGAAACGGGTATTTAGGCAAGCTGAAGCGTTATAGTTATTTTATTTATGAGTTTATATTCTTAAGTTATGAATAAGCATTCAATCAATACACAGGAAAATGTGTCCTTCTCTTTTCTCTGACCTGGACACAGGTTTGACCATGGTAGAAATGGCCAACTGATGAGTTTTCGTACTAAAACTACCCATTACTGCTTTTTCGCCAAACAACAGCTTGATCAGGCATCACAATTTTATTTGCATTTTTGACCAAATATTCACCGGTTAAAATAAAAAGCAGGTGCAATAATTCCCGCCTACCACTATTCTCTGTTAAACGGTAGCCAAACAAGAAAACTCCATGCAAAGCCACCGTAAACAAAACAATACAGATAATGTAATCAAAATATTACGCATAGCATAAGGCTCGGGTTTGCCGGCTAAAAGTGACAACGACAGAGGATGCAATAATGAGTGTTCAGCAGGAAGGTGCGGAGCTAAAGCGGGGGCTTAAAAACCGCCACATTCAGCTAATTGCCTTAGGTGGCGCAATTGGTACTGGACTATTTCTGGGTATCGCGCAAACCATAAAAATGGCGGGGCCTTCAGTTTTACTGGGGTATGCAATCGGCGGTTTTATCGCGTTTCTGATTATGCGCCAGTTAGGTGAAATGGTGGTTGAGGAGCCGGTCGCCGGTTCGTTCAGCCACTTTGCGTATAAATATTGGGGTAATTTCGCCGGTTTTGCTTCCGGTTGGAACTACTGGGTGCTGTACGTGTTAGTGGCAATGGCCGAACTGACTGCGGTCGGTATCTACGTGCAATACTGGTGGCCGGAGATCCCAACCTGGGTCTCTGCCGCGGTCTTCTTTCTTGCCATCAATGCCATCAATCTGGCAAACGTCAAAGTCTATGGTGAGATGGAGTTCTGGTTCGCCATTATTAAAGTGGTCGCCATCATCGCCATGATTCTGTTCGGTGGATGGCTATTACTGAGCGGGCAAGGCGGCCCGGAAGCCACAGTGACCAACTTGTGGGCGCAAGGGGGATTCTTCCCCAATGGCATCATGGGCTTGGTGATGGCCATGGCGGTTATTATGTTCTCCTTCGGTGGCCTTGAATTAGTGGGCATTACCGCCGCAGAAGCTGAAAACCCAGCTAAAAGCATCCCGAAAGCCACCAATCAGGTTATCTACCGTATCCTATTGTTCTATATCGGTTCTTTGGCTATTTTGCTCTCTCTCTACCCGTGGGGCAAAGTGGTCGAAGGCGGCAGCCCGTTTGTGCTGATCTTCCATGCATTGAACAGTAATGTGGTCGCCACGGTATTGAATATTGTGGTACTGACGGCGGCACTGTCGGTCTACAACAGTTGTGTTTACTGCAACAGCCGCATGTTGTTCGGCCTGGCAAAACAGGGCAATGGCCCGAAAATACTGTTGAAAGTCGATGGTCGCGGTGTACCGGTAATTGCCATCGCCGTCTCAGCATTTGCCACCGCCTTCTGTGTGCTGATTAACTACTTAATACCGGGCCGTGCTTTTGAATTATTGATGGCACTGGTGGTCTCCGCACTGGTCATCAACTGGGCGATGATTAGCCTCGCACATCTTAAATTCCGTGCGGCTAAAAACCGTCAGGGCGTCATTCCGCAGTTCAAAGCATTCTGGTATCCGTTCAGCAACTACCTGTGCTTACTCTTCCTGAGTGGCATTCTGGTCATCATGTATTTGACACCAGGCATTCAGATTTCCGTGCTATTGATTCCAGCGTGGTTACTGCTACTGGCGGTCAGTTACGTCCTGAAAAATCGGGGTCAGCGGGTAACAGCTTAGTAGCAGAAAGTCACTGATTATCCTCAGAATCTGACGATAACACCTCTAACGGGCCAGCCTCCAGTGCTGGCCCGTTCATTCATTTTTAATCGGATTGCCGTAAGCATCAGCAATTATGGTATTGAGAGTAATGCTATCTATGTCTTGCCGCCGACTCTCGCTATCACTTTAGCCACTTCTGTTTTGGTACTCGCCGACTCAATACAGGTTTCTCCATTAGCATCAGTCGTGGTGCTACCTTGAACAGAAGCTACACTAAGCAATGTATTTTCTTTATTAGTAAGAAAAATAAGAATAATTCACAACAGAAAACCATATCAAAAGGGCTGATCACTCATGACCAGCCCTGCTCGCTAAACCAAGGCTCCATATATCGTCAGCAAAGCCACTACTACAATCATCGCCAGCGTCACTTTTCGTGCCAATGAGACAGCCGCTCTTGGCGTCTGCACGGGATCTAAGTGGGGCTCCCGAGCCAGAGAATACTGCGCAAGCCTAGTCAGCACTTGGTATTGCTGAGAGTGGAAATCACCCAGCGAAGCAAACCAGGCAGGTAATGCTCTTTCGCCATGGCCCAACAATGCATAGGCAGCACCCACTAATCGCACGGGTATCCAATCCAGCCAATGTAGAATGCGATCAATCCCCGATTGAGAGCGCTGTAAAGGGGTATGATGCCGCGCCAGCCAAGTTTGGTAGCCACGTAACATCGCGTAACCCGCTAACGCCACAGGACCATAGTTAACACAGGCTACAAACCAGAAAATCGGGGCCAAATAATAGCGGAAATTTATCCACAAAAGTGCATTTTGCAAGGATTGCAATCTGGCTTTCTCACCACTCTCCACGGGTAAACCATGGATTAGCGCTAACTCCTCGGCCATTTTATCTGTGGCATGTACATCACCTTGCCGCGCAGCTTTTAAGTACGCACGATAATGTTTACGAATGCCACCTGCACCAATACATAGCAGGCAAATCAATATCCAGATAAGTAACGCAGGGAAACCGAACAACATATTTTGCACTAACTGTAAAATCAGCCATACCAGCACCATCCACACTGCGGCCAGCAAAATAGTTTGTACTAACGAAAAGTGGCGTAAACGGGCAAATACAACTTCAAGACGGTGATCTAACTGCCAATGTTCGCCCAGTTTAAATAAGCGCTCCCACGCCAGCACCAGCAACAACGTAAACAGTGTCATTAGCTCTTACTCTCCCTTTACATTTAACCACCCTAAGCAGGGCATATGCCTCCCGGCATTCATAAACAACAATATCAGTTGAGGCAGTAAAACAATGCCCCCTTGACACTCAACCCTTGGCTAATATTCAGTTACCAACATCACTATTATGGTGATAACTTTGCTAAACCCTGCTGGTACATGGCCCAATCAAACGCAGGGCCTGGGTCTGTTTTACGTTCTGGCGCAATATCACTGTGGCCAGTCACCCGATCAGCAGTGATCGGATAATGAGCAAATAGCAGCGCACTTATCTTATGTAGGCTGTGATATTGTGCGGGCGTAAACGGTAGCACATCCGTCCCTTCCAGCTCGATTCCAATAGAAAAATCGTTACACCGCTCACGCCCGGCAAAAGTTGATACTCCGGCGTGCCACGCACGTTTATCAAACGGAACATATTGGATAACTTCACCATCACGGCGAATCAGGCAATGGGCCGAAACTCGCAGGTGAACAATATCAACAAAATAGGGATGTTCATCGGCATTAAGTGTGCCAGTAAATAGTTGATCGATATACGGGCCACCAAATTCACCGGGAGGCAAACTGATATTGTGAATCACCAGCAGCGAAGGCGCTTCACCTTCTGGGCGCTGATCAAAGTGGGGAGAGACAACCCGTTTAACCCCTGAAATCCAGCCATTTTCTAACTGCCAGTCACTTTCTAACTGCATAGCTTACCTAAGCCCCCGAATAGTACACTTCTGCCAGCTCTTTTATGGCACTTCGACCAGCAACAGAGTAGCATGTTTGGACCACTATCCATCCGCCATTTCGGAGTTTTCTATGCCGACCCGCAGCTATAACGCTGACAGCCGCCGTGCCGAGCTATTGGAACGAATTCAACGTGATATCCCTTCAACTGTCGCTCAAGCTTTGAGTGAAGATCTCGGTGGTGAGGTCAATGCAGACCGCGATCTCACTGCACAATTACTCCCAGCAGATAGACAGGCTAGCGCCACAGTCATTACTCGCGAGCCGGGTATTTTTTGTGGCCAGCGCTGGTTGAATGAAGTGTTCATTCAACTTGGTGCTCAAGTATCAGTTGAGTGGCTCGTTAATGATGGCGACAAGCTAACGGCGAATCAGACGCTTTGTCATCTGGCAGGCCCTGCCCGTATCTTGCTCACTGGTGAACGCACCGCACTCAACTTCCTGCAAACGTTATCGGGTGTCGCGACTGAAGTAAGCCGCTATGTGGCGGTACTCTCAGGATTGCATACACAGCTACTTGATACCCGAAAAACATTGCCGGGCCTACGTACTGCTTTGAAGTATGCCGTTCTCTGTGGCGGCGGCAATAACCACCGACTCGGTTTGTCTGATGCTTTTCTTATTAAAGAAAACCACATTATTGCCGCTGGTTCGATCAAAGAAGCAGTGGCGAAGGCGTTTTGGATACATTCCGATGTCCCTGTCGAGGTTGAAGTTGAATCCCTTGATGAGCTGCAACAAGCACTGGAAGCCGGTGCAGATATCATTATGTTAGATAATTTTACCATTCCAATGATGCGTGATGCCGTTCAGATACGTGATGAGCTCGCCAAAACTCAGGAAAGCGCGCAACTGGAAGTTTCCGGCAACGTGACGCTGGAAACACTACGGAGCTATGCCGAAACAGGCATTGACTTCATTTCAGTCGGCGCCTTAACCAAACACATTACGGCCCTAGACCTTTCTATGCGTTTCCAGTAAATCCTACCCCCGTAGAGGCGAGGCCCAAGGATGGGCCGAATAACGAATACGCCAGCACACCTACAAAGTGGAACAACAAAGGTATATCAAATTATTTTCGCAGGTTCACCGCTATTAACAGACGCTAATTCTGTTTTGCGAACGCCGCCGAAGTTATCTGTGAATCCATTGCAACAACCTAAATATCCGACAGTAAGCTTCGCAAATCGATGTAATGCCCCTTTTCTCCTGAATTGAAAATCTGCACTCTTGCCTCGTTTTCTCAAACACATGGAGAGTGGTAAATGGCTAATCAACATCAACATCAACATCAACATCAACATCAACATCAACATCAACATCAACATCAACAAGGTTTTACATTAATTGAATTGATGGTAGTGATCGCGATAATCGCAGTTCTCAGCGGTATTGGTATCCCTTCCTATCAACGTTACCTCCAAAAAGCAGCGCTCACCGATATGTTACAGAGTATCGTCCCCTACAAGATGGCAGTAGAACTTTGCGCACTAGAACATACCAAGCTTGATGGCTGCAATGCGGGTAATAACGGAATACCCACAGGGCAGTCCTCGCGTTATGTCAATGCAACAGCCATTGATAAAGGTGTGATTACACTTACAGGTCAACAGACACTCGCCGATCTGACTCTAGTCATGTCACCAACAATAAGTAGCAGTGGAAATATAGTCTGGTCGAGAACCTGTACCACAACAAATGTCAGCCTTGCTGATAGTTGTAAAAACACATTCCAGTTCAAGGATGGGGCTAAAATCAAATGACTAAATATATGACATCCTCACGAGAGGTAATCAGTGACGAATTGCACGCACTCTGTCGCCGTCATAGAGCAATCGCTCTAAGACTCGATGGAAAGAACCTCTTCATCGCTTCATCTGGCCCAGTAAATGATGAGTTATTAACTGCACTGCGTTTTACTTGTGGCCGAAAAATCAGAGTGGAGTATTGGCCGGAAGCTAAGATTGAGCAATCGTTGAATCTGGCTCCATCCAGCAAAGAACAACGAAGCAAGGGAATCGACTCCACGACTCACAATCAAAGTACATCCCAACAAATAGGCGAGCGGCAGGGAGCCAGCTCATCAAACCTGTCATTACAGGACCAGAATGAAACCTTGCTTGATAAAGAAAGTGATATACCCGTGACCCAATTTATCACGCAAACACTCAGGCTAGCGATTCAAAAACGCGCATCAGACATCCATTTTGAACCTTATCAACATCGCTATCGTATCCGTTTAAGAATTGACGGTGTATTACATGAATCCCCACCACCCACACCTGAGTTAGCCAGTCGAATCAGCAGCTATCTGAAGGTGATGGCGAAATTGAATATCGCAGAAAAACGGCTGCCGCAAGATGGTCAGTTAAGTCTGCAACTAAATGGCACTCGCTACTCAATGAGGATAGCGACCCTTCCTGTACAGTATGGTGAAAAAGTGGTGCTGCGTATCCTTAATATGCAGCAGCAGTCGACATTGGAAAATCTCGGGTTACCAAAAGTCGGCGTCCAACAATTAACGCGAGCTTTATCAGCTCCACAAGGTCTGATACTGGTAACCGGACCTACTGGCAGTGGCAAGACCGTGACACTGTATTGCAGCCTAGGGCACCTTAATCAGCCGCAAAGAAACATCTGTAGCGTTGAAGATCCCACCGAGATCCAGCTTGATGGTATAAATCAAACCCAGACCAATAGTAAGATTGGGCTGGATTTCTCTCAGGTATTACGTGCGATGCTACGTCAGGATCCGGATGTGGTTATGCTCGGTGAGATTCGTGACAATGAAACCGCAGAAATAGCCGTTAAAGCAGCGCTGACAGGGCATCTGGTGCTCTCAACACTGCATACCAATTCAACGGCGGAGACACTGATACGCCTGACTCAAATGGGAATAGAGCGTCACCTCATTGCCTCGAGCCTGAGCTTAGTCATCGCCCAGCGCCTCGTCCGTAAGCTCTGCATACACTGCCGACAAGTATCTCCTCACCTTTTTCAGCCCCCAGCAGAGACACATACCGCCCCATTACAACACTATCAAGCTCGGGGCTGCGAGCACTGCTGTGCGGGCTATTATGGCCGAACCGGAGTTTACGAGATGTTAAATATCACTCCGCAAATACAACAAGCCTTACTCAATAATGTCAGCCCTCGTGAACTTACACAAATTGCGCGGGAGCAGGGCCAAAAAACATTACTCTCCGCAGGTCTGGTGTTGGTCGAACGTGGAGTCACGACTCTCGAGGAAATTAACCGTGTTGTGGGGCTCTTAGTTGAAGTTGATGCTGAGGTAACATCGTGAACCAGCAGCGCTTATTTTATTGGAGAGCAATTGGAACTTCTGGCCAATTACAAACAGGCGCGCTACTGGCGACAGAGAGAAACATTGTCTACGAATATATGTTTCGTCATGGATTGCAACCTCTGGGGATTAAAAGCGGTAAGCGGCTATCTGTAAGCTATTGGCGAGGAGAGCGTTTAGTTACTGTTACTCGCCAGTTAGCTACGCTACTACAAGCGGGTTTGCCTCTAGTCCATAGCTTGCAGTTATTAGCAAAAGAGATGGATGCTCTTCCATGGCGATGCTTATTACAGGAAATCAGCCAACAGGTTTCACAGGGCCAATCATTATCCGAAGCAATGACACATTACCCACGTATTTTTCCGCGATTATATCCCCCAGTAATTGCTATGGGGGAGTTAACCGGGAATCTTGAGCAGTGCTGTATTCAGTTGGTCGAGCATCAGGAACGGCAACAAAAATTACAAAAAAAAGTGATCAAAGCACTAAAGTATCCCGTGTTTGTCTGCATTATCGCGTTAGTTGTCAGTGTGTTAATGTTGGTAATGGTGCTACCTGAATTTGCACAGATCTATCAATCATTTGATACGCCACTGCCCACGCTTACTGCCTCGCTTCTTTGGATGTCAACACGCCTTACAGATTATGGGCTAGGTATCGCCGTCATACTGATATCACTCAGCACCGGATATTTTTATGCACGACAACATAAGGCCCGCTGGCAAATATGGGAGCAAAAAATTTTATTACGTATTCCATTAGTCTCGGCATTAGTTCGTGGCAGTTGCCTTAGCCAAATTTTTCAAACATTGGCTATCACTCAACATGCAGGATTACCACTAACAGCAGGATTAGATGCAGCACTTCTTTCCGCCAGTAACGAGACCTATCGGCAAGCACTACAACATATTCAAAGGCAGATAAATCAAGGTTCCCCTCTATATACCGCTCTTGATCAATACCATTTATTTCCCCCACTGTGCCAACAACTGGTGCGAGTAGGCGAGGAGTCAGGCGCTCTGGATGTACTGCTAGATAAGCTGGCAGATTGGCATCAGCAACAAACACAAGATTTGGCTGATAATCTCACTCAAATGTTGGAGCCACTTTTGATGTTGATTATTGGCGGTATTGTTGGCGTTTTGGTGATAGCAATGTATTTACCGATCTTCCAGTTAGGGGATGTCATTGGGTAGATAGGGGAAAGCTCGCTGGCACTGTGATAGGAGAAAATATGACTAGTCCTACTATAGGTTGATACTTTTCAGCCTTATAACGCCCGATGAAGCTCATCGGGCATTTTGTATTTCGCGACAGATATGGCCGGCGTGTGTGGTAGATTTCTACCAACTCCCTGACCATCTTTCTTTATCGCGTCCTGAAATAAGTTGTCACTCTGAAATGAATAAGCTTCAGGTATTCATTGACCACCGCATCCAGAAAGACATTATCACCGGAAGTTTGAGATTAATTACTGCCAAATACGCGGTTTTCTTGCTCTGCTACACGAATAAACGTAGTGCGTTTAGTTAGCTCTTTTAAGTGTGAAGCACCGACGTAAGTACAGGCTGAACGCAGGCCGCCCATGATGTCACGTACTGTGTTATCAACCGAGCCACGCAATGGCAATTTAACAGTTTTGCCTTCTGCTGCACGATACTCAGCAACACCACCTACATGGCGTTTCATAGCAGATTCAGAGCTCATACCATAGAACAGCATGAACTTCTCGCCATTCTCTTCAACGACACGACCTTCACACTCATCATGTCCAGCTAGCATGCCACCCAACATCACAAAGTCAGCACCGCCGCCGAACGCTTTAGCTACATCACCCGGTACGGAACAACCGCCATCACTGACAATCTGTCCACCCAGACCATGCGCCGCATCAGCACACTCGATAACAGCGGATAGCTGTGGATAGCCAACCCCAGTTTTCACTCGTGTAGTACAAACTGAACCTGGCCCAATACCAACTTTAACAATATCAGCACCAGAGAGGATCAGCTCCTCTACCATCTCGCCGGTGACCACATTACCCGCACAGATCACTTTATCCGGGCAAGCTTCACGGGCTCTTTGCAAGAAAGCGACAAAATGTTCTGAGTAGCCGTTAGCCACATCGATACAGATGAATTTTAAGGCGGGTGATAACGCCAAAATTTGTTTCATTTTGTCGAAATCAGCAGAAGAGGTGCCGGTGGAGACCATAACATGGCGCAGTACTGATTCAGGGACACGTTTCACAAACTCGCCCCACTGCTCAACAGTGTAGTGCTTATGAACTGCGGTAAGAACATCGAATGAGGCCAAGACTTCAGCCATGCGGAAGGTGCCAACGGTATCCATGTTAGCGGCGATGATAGGTACACCGGACCAATTCCAACCTGAGTGTTTGAAGGTAAACTGGCGCTCCAGCTCCACTTCAGAGCGACTTTTCAGTGTTGAACGTTTAGGGCGGATTAATACATCTTTGAAACCTAACTTTAAACCTTCTTCAATACGCATGGCTTATTATTCCTGGTTAGTGGCGATAGATCGCAAAATTGATCGGGCGTAAATCACGCCATCCCAGTGAAGCTATCATACGCATGAATAATTCTTCGGCAAGACTGCGAATTCACCTTTATTTACGCTACAATCCCACAAATTACCTGAAGAGTCGCAACCATGTGTCCGGTGATATACCTACTTCACGTATTTCTCCACGCAGTTCAAATAGAATGCACTCCTTGCTATGCCTGATCGCTTGCTTTCAGATACAATTCGGCCACTCACTAACAGCATGTAAGGTTAGGCAATGACCTATATTGTGGCCCTCACCGGCGGAATTGGCAGCGGTAAAAGCACCGTAGCAAATACATTCGCTAATTTTGGTGTGCCCCTTATTGATGCTGATATCATCGCCCGCCAAATCGTTGAGCCGGGAACGCCAGCGTTAGCAGCTATTGCTTCCCACTATGGCAAAACCATTTTACAAGCTGATGGCACATTGAATCGTGCAGCATTACGCGAAAAAATTTTCAGTGAGCCGCAGGAAAAAGCATGGTTAAATTCATTATTGCATCCGCTAATTCAGCAAGAAACTCAGCGCCAATTTGCCGAGATAGATACACCATACATACTTTGGGTTGTCCCGCTACTGGTTGAAAATGGTTTACACCACCGAGCGAATCGTGTGTTAGTGGTAGATGTTACACCTGAAATACAACTTGCTCGAACGATGGCAAGAGATGGTATTACCCGCCAACAGGCAGAACATATTTTAGCATCACAGGCTTCGCGACAGCAGCGGCTGGCCTGTGCTGATGACATTATTGACAATAGCGGCGATCCATTAATTATCGCCCCGCAAGTTGCTTCATTACACCAGCAGTACTTAAAATTAGCAGCAGCGGCCCAACAGGATCTACATCAATGAGTGACCTCACCTCAACAATACTATTTGAACACCCGCTCAATGAAAAGATGCGGACCTGGCTGAGAATGGAGTTTTTACTACAACAATTAGTAAGTCAGTGTTCATTAGATAATATCGCCAGTGCGTTAACATTTTTCCGCACTGCATCTGATTTAATTGATGTTCTTGAGCGCGGTGAAGTGCGTACTGATTTGCTCAAAGAGCTTGAGCGCCAACAACAGAAATTGCAGCAATGGAGTGATATGCCCGGCGTTGATATGTCGTTAATGGATACCCTGCGCAGTCAGCTAAAAAGCCGGGCATCGGTATTGATGTCAGCACCACGTATTGGGCAAGCATTAAAAGAAGACCGCTTAATCAGTGTTGTTCGCCAGCGGTTAAGTATTCCCGGCGGTTGCTGTAGTTTTGATTTACCCACTTTACACACTTGGTTGCACCAACCGCAGGAACAGCGCAATCAGCACATTGATAAATTGCTAGCAAGTTTAGCTCCACTCAATCAGTCGCTGACCCTCATTTTAGACTTAATCCGCCAGTCTGGCCCATTACGCCCACAAATCAGCTTGAATGGCTTCTTCCAAGATAACGCCGAAGGTGCAGATCTGCTCCGATTACGTCTGCCGCTAGATCCCCAGCTATACCCGCAAATTTCTGGCCATAAAACACGATATGCCATTCGCTTCTTACCACTCGACAGTGAAAATGGTACTGTGCCAGCTCGTTTATCGTTTGAATTAGCCTGCTGCTGATTTAGTTATAATGATACCCAATGGATTCCAAGGGTTGGAAGGTGGCAAATTCATTCACCTGTGACTTGAAAGATAGAGGGTAGAGAAAGATTTTGAGGAGAGAACATGGAACCCGAAGTCATCGAGGTTAACTGCCCAACTTGTGGGAAAATCGTAGTTTGGGGTGAACAAAGCCCGTACCGCCCTTTCTGCTGCAAACGTTGCCAGCTTATTGACTTAGGTGAGTGGGCGGACGAAGAAAAACGTATTTCCAGTAGTGGCGAGTTATCTGACAGTGACGAATGGAGCGAGGAAGAGCCTCCTAAGCACTGATGCTCATACCAAAATGGAGCAAACTACCTTGCTCCATTTCAGTTATAACGCGGTACTATGCAGTGAGTAGTTCGATGATTGCTGCATTCGCGGGTGGAAACTCTTCAGCCAACAATTCAGATTGTCTCACCCAGCGCATCGGTTGCCCTTCGCGACCAAAAGGTTCGCCATCCCACGCTTCGACCATATAAAAAGTTAATGTCACAATACGATCAGTAAAAGTATGCTCTAGCACTTTGAGTAGCGTCGCCTTCTGCACCACAATTCCGGTCTCTTCCAACAGTTCACGTTTTAAGGCCAGTTCCGGCGTTTCACCCTGTTCAATCTTCCCGCCAGGGAACTCCCAAAAACCCGCCATATGGGAGTCAGCAGCGCGCTGGGTAATAAAAATCTCTTGCTGGGCGTTGCGAATAATCCCTACCGCAATATGCAAATGTTTCAATTCTTTTCTCCTCATCAGAGAGCTGACTCATGTGGCCCTCTGTTTACTTGTCCTAAGGCAGCTCGACAAAAAACAAAATAAAAGGGCGGTGTTTAGCCGCCCTTATTGTCAGTGACACCGTGGCCTAAATATTACTGTAGGCTACCATGGCACTGTTTGTATTTTTTGCCTGAGCCACATGGACACGGATCGTTACGACCCACTTTGCGCTCAAGGTTGGCGGCAACATTGATCTCTTCCTGTGACATCAATGCGCTGTTGTCAGACTGGTGGCTCAGTTGTTGCTGTTTAGCCAAACGCTCAGCTTCTTCACGACGTTGTACTTCCAGCGCTTCTACCTCTTCAGGCATCCGCACCTGTACTTTGCTCAGCACGCTAATCACTTCATATTTCAGTGATTCTAGCATGGCGGCAAACATAGCGAAGGATTCGCGCTTATATTCTTGCTTAGGATCTTTTTGCGCATAACCACGTAAATGGATACCTTGACGCAGGTAGTCCATCGCAGCCAAATGCTCTTTCCACAAGGAATCGAGCGTTTGCAGCATCACGCCTTTTTCGAAGTTGCGCATCATTTCAACGCCAACAACCTCCTCTTTGCGGTGATAAACTTCGATCGCCTGTTGAAGAATGCGCTCACGTAATGTCTCTTCATGCAGTTGCGGCTCATCTTCCAGCCATTTTGCAATCGGCATATCAAGATCGAAATCATTTTTCAGGCGCAGCTCTAACCCTTCAACATCCCACATCTCTTCTAGTGACTGGGTTGGAATGTAGCCATCAATAACCGTTTTAAAGACATCTTCACGGATACTGTTGATGGTTTCGCTGACGTCGGACACATCTAACAGCTCGTTACGCTGGCTGTAGATAGCGCGACGCTGGTCACTGGCAACATCATCATATTCCAGTAATTGCTTACGAATATCGAAGTTACGGCTTTCAACTTTACGCTGTGCGTTAGCAATGGCCTTGGTTACCCATGGATGCTCAATGGCTTCGCCCGGTTTCATACCCAGTTTACGCATCATGCCAGACACACGGTCGGAAGCAAAAATACGCATCAATGCATCTTCCATCGACAGGTAGAAGCGTGAAGAACCCGCATCACCCTGACGACCCGCACGACCACGCAACTGGTTATCGATACGGCGTGATTCATGACGCTCAGTACCAATAATGTGCAAACCACCGGAGGCCAGAACCGCATCATGACGAATCTGCCATGCAGCTTTGATGGCGGCGATTTGCTCTTCAGTTGGATCTTCGAGCAAGGCAATCTCACTCTGCCAGCTGCCACCTAACACGATGTCAGTACCACGGCCGGCCATGTTGGTTGCGATAGTAACCGCCCCCGGTTGACCCGCTTGGGAAACGATATCCGCCTCCATGGCGTGGAATTTGGCGTTCAGAACTTTGTGTTCAATACCCGCTTTAGTTAACTCAGCGGATACCACTTCAGATTTCTCAATCGAGATGGTCCCGACCAATACAGGCTGACCATTGGCGGTACGTTCACGGATATCTTCAATGATCGCGCCGATTTTTTCCTGCTCGGTCATATAGACCAAATCAGCCAAATCCTTACGAATCATTGGACGGTTAGTAGGTACAACAATGGTATCCAGCTTGTAGATTGAGCTAAATTCAAATGCTTCGGTATCTGCTGTACCGGTCATACCGGCCAATTTTTCGTACAGGCGGAAGTAATTCTGGAAGGTGATGGAAGCCAGCGTCTGGTTCTCGTTCTGGATTTCCACGCCCTCTTTGGCTTCAATAGCCTGATGCAGGCCATCGGACCAGCGACGCCCTTGCATGGTACGACCGGTGTGTTCGTCAACGATGATAACTTCGCCGTCTTTCACAATGTAATCGACATCGCGGGTAAACAATACATGCGCGCGCAGCGCTGCCGTGACGTGGTGCATCAACATGATGTTAGTTGGAGAATAGAGTGACTCTCCCTCTTCCATAATGCCCGCTTCTACCAACATTTGCTCAATCAGAATCAAACCACGTTCTGTCAGGTGAACCTGACGTGATTTTTCGTCCACTGAGAAGTGGCCTTCACCCTGGAAGGTATCTGAGTCCTCTTTTTCCTGACGAATCAGTTTTGGAATCAGTTTGTTAACCCGGATATACATCTCGGAGCTATCTTCGGCTGGGCCAGAGATAATCAGCGGAGTACGGGCTTCATCGATCAAGATGGAGTCAACCTCATCTACCAGCGCATAATGCAGCTTACGCTGTACACGCTCTTCAGGGCTGAATGCCATGTTATCGCGCAGATAGTCAAAACCGTATTCGTTGTTCGTACCGTAAGTGATGTCAGCAGCATAAGCCGCACGCTTGGCCGGTGCCGTCATATTCGGCAGGTTGATACCAACACTCAGACCAAGGAACTCGAACAATGGACGGTTATTTTCGGCGTCACGTTGAGCCAAATAGTCGTTGACAGTAACCACATGAACACCACGGCCACTTAACGCATTGAGGTAAGCGGGCAGCGTTGCCGTCAGAGTTTTACCTTCACCAGTACGCATTTCGGCAATGCAACGCTCATTCAGTACCATACCGCCGAGCAATTGTACGTCGAAGTGACGCATACCAAACACACGCTTACTGGCCTCGCGCACCACAGCAAACGCCTCAGGAATCAAGGTTTCCAGCACCGCACCTTTTGCCAGGCGCTCACGAAACTCGTCTGTTTTGGCGCGTAATTCAGCATCAGTCAGTTTTTCAACTTCAGGTTCCATGCGGTTGATTAGCTCAACCACTTTGCGCATGCGGCGCAGGGTACGATCGTTACGGCTGCCAAAAACTTTGGTTAATAATTTAATTAGCATGATTCTTAATATCTCTTACAAGACCACCAAACCGACGGTCAAAGGTTACATAAAATGGGGGTAGAAAAGGGAATAATTAGCTGAAATTGGCAGGCCCGGCGCGGATGCCTTGCACTTGTGCAAGCCAAAGCCCAGGTTTGTGTAATGAAAGAACAGGCCGTTTAACCTGCTCGGTATAGCGAATGATCGCGGGTGGCTTAAACTCGTGCGTCAGGAGGGCGTTCAGTGTATCCAGCAACGCAAGCTGCTGAATTTGTGATGGTTCTATCTGTTCGACCTCTGTAACTTCCTGCACTCGGGCATAAGCCGCTTGGGGTGCCAACGCAAATGAGAGGTGACGAATAACCGTCCGCAGTGCATGCTGCTGCCAATAGTCTACGCTGATTGAAGGACGGCGATGTATATCATGCAACAATGCTAAACTGTTAAAGTTTGTCGCAGCATGATTCTGACGGCTTTGGCTTGACGATGTATTAGGTATCGCGGTTTGATCTGGCACGCCAGACAGATTTGAAGGCACGCCAAGACTTGCCGCGACCATCCCCAATAAGAGATGCGGCCAGAAATAACGTCTACCAAATTGTCGCCAACGATTTAGAATACCGATCACGAGTTTAAAATCCGCCGGAGCCTTGTCAATGCGTGAAAACCGCCCACAATTATTAGATGTTCTGTTCGATGATGCGGTTGCAGCAGAAAATGGACCGCTACATAACGTACAACAACGCGCGACTGCACTGTTAAAACTTAACCGTGCGGTAAAAGGATTGCTCCCTTCACAATTACAGCCGTGGTGCCGTGTCGCTAACTATCGACAGAGTGTTTTAGTGCTAGAAACCGCGAATGCCAGCTGGCTAATGCGCTTACGCTATGAGCAACCCGCTTTACTTTCTGCACTACGAGCGCAAATTCTACCATCATTGTCTTCAATCGACATCAGGATTAATCCATCGTTAATGGCTAAGGGTCATAACATGACGCAAGATGCCGCAAAATCGTCGGAAAATCCTGGGAAATCTCCGCCATTACGTCACTTAAGTTTGGAAAGTGCTAAGGAATTAAGAGGATTAGCGAGCCGTAGCCCTGAGAGACTGAGGACAATATTGGAACGATTAGCTGCGTTGGCCGGAGAGAGTGCCAACGCAACCAAAAGTGATGGTGATAAATAGCCTTAGTAAGCTAATACCGTAGACGGTGCTTTGAATGCCAATGGCATTTCGGCTTCGTCTTGGAACGTCACAAATTCCCAAGCTTCTTGCTTAGCTAACACAGCCTGCAATAGCTTGTTATTTAAGGCATGACCTGACTTGTACGCAGTAAATGCGCCAATAATATTATGGCCACACATAAACAGGTCGCCAATCGCGTCCAGCATTTTGTGACGAACAAACTCATCTTCGAAGCGCAGGCCATCTTCATTTAATACGCGGTAATCATCAACCACGATGGCACAATCGAAACTACCGCCCAGGCACAAACCACGGGACTGTAGATACTCGATATCACGCATGAAACCAAAAGTACGTGCTCGACTGATTTGGCGGACGAATGAATCGGCCGAGAAATCCAGACGGTAACGTTGAGTACTTGAGTCAATCGCCGGGTGATTAAAATCAATGGTGAAATCTAAACGGAATCCATTGAATGGAGACAATTCAGCCCATTTATCACCGTCTTCAACCCGCACTGTCTCTTTTAGACGCAGGAATTTCTTCGCAGAGTTTAACTCTTCGATGCCAGCATCTAACAGCAAGTACACGAATGGACTGGCACTGCCGTCCATAATCGGTACTTCGGGAGCGTTAACTTCAATAATAATGTTATCAATCCCTAACCCTGCCAAAGCAGCGTTGAGATGCTCAACAGTAGAAATACGCACGTCATGCTCATTGACCAGGCAAGTACAGAGCATGGTATCACGCACGGATTTTGCATCTGCCGGGAAATCAACCGGTGGATTCAAGTCAGTGCGACGATAGATGACCCCGGTATTAGCCGGCGCGGGTCGCATTGTCAGCGTGACTTTTTTACCGGTGTGCAAACCGACGCCAGTCGCCTGAACAATACGTTTTAAAGTCCTTTGTTTGATCATCGTTTTATCTCGCAATGTTATCCATCCTACCGACCTAGCTTATAACAAGATCGGCGGGACAGTTTAGCACAAAGAGCGGAGATTCCAATATTTTCGGAAATTAGTCGGCTTGCTTGCGCAAAAATGCCGGAATATCCAAATAATCGGGCTCTTTATTGGTTTGAGCAGTTGGGTCATTGACCACTTTAGCCGCAGGTTTAACTTCCTGAGGTAGAGGTGACATGCCATGCTGCTGGTAACGATGGTCCATCACAGGCTGAGTCTGCTTGTTGGTAACCAACGTGATTTCAGGACGTTTGTCCATGCCGATACCGGTCGCCACCACAGTGACACGCAATTCATCGTTCATTTCTGGGTCCAACGATGTACCGATAACCACGGTCGCATTGTCGGACGCAAATGCACGAATGGTGTTACCCACAGTTTCGAACTCATCTAAACGCAAATCAAAACCAGCGGTGATGTTGACCAACACGCCACGAGCACCAGATAGGTCGATATCTTCCAGTAACGGGCTGGAGATCGCCATTTCTGCAGCTTCTTCCGCACGATCTTCACCGCAAGCCACACCGGAGCCCATCATGGCATAACCCATTTCGGACATCACTGTGCGCACGTCAGCAAAGTCGACGTTCATCAGACCAGGGCGGGTGATAAGCTCAGCGATACCCTGAACAGCGCCTTTCAGTACGTCGTTAGCCGCACCGAATGCATCCAGTAAAGAGATGCCACGACCCAGAACTTTCAGCAACTTATCGTTCGGGATAGTGATCAGTGAGTCCACATGTTTGGACAACTCAGCAATACCTTGCTCAGCGAACGCCATGCGTTTTTTGCCTTCAAAATTGAAAGGCTTAGTCACCACGGCAACTGTCAAAATACCCAGTTCTTTTGCCACTTCGGCCACAACAGGGGCAGCACCAGTACCAGTACCACCGCCCATACCTGCCGCGATAAAGACCATGTCCGCGCCTTCAAGGGCAGCACGCAGAGCTTCACGGTCCTCTTCGGCTGAATTGCGGCCCACTTCTGGGTTCGCGCCAGCACCGAGACCTTTGGTAATACCACTACCAATCTGGATGGTTTGGCCAACAGCCGTCTTACGTAGCGCCTGAGCGTCTGTATTAACGGCGAAGAATTCAACACCTTCGATGCGCTCGCGCACCATGTGTTCGACGGCATTACCACCGCCACCACCGACGCCGATGACTTTAATCACCGCGTCATTGGTTAGTTCCATAGGTTCAAACATAGTTTCTCTCCGTTTTGTGCCTGTCGCTTCGAGATCAAAAAATATGTTCAGCTTGATCTCTTTGTTGAAACATTAAAACTCTTTTCTCAGCCAGCTATTGATACGTTTAAACCAATTGCCCACTGAGGCACGTTTTTCTACTTCTGACTCACCACTGAGATGAGACTCTTTACCATAATGCAATAATCCAACAGCAGTGGAGTAATAAGGTTCCTGTGCATAATCCGTCAGCCCGGTGATATTGAGCGGTTGACCGATGCGAACCTGGGCATGGAACACCCGCTGTGCGCATTCAGCCAGACCATCAATTTGTGCCGCGCCGCCAGTCAGCACGATACCGGCTGCCAGATGGTGCTTCACGCCTTGCTGACGCAGTTGCTCCTGCAATTGTAAAATCTCGTCGTTAACTAAATTCAGCAACTCGGTGTAGCGTGGTTCTATAACCTCAGCGAGCGTCTGTCTTTGCAGACTACGAGGAGGGCGTCCGCCAACACTTGGCACTTCTACACTTTCATCCTTGCTGACTATCGACCCGAGCGCACAGCCGTGCCGAACTTTAATCGCTTCCGCATCTGTTGGCGGTGTACCGAAGGCATAAGCTATGTCGCTGGTGACCACGTTCCCGGCGTAAGGGATAACTTTGGTGTGCCGTAATGCGCCACCGGTATAAACCGCCATATCCATGGTGCCACCGCCGATGTCGACCACACAGACACCCAGCTCACGTTCATCTTCCGTCAATACAGCATAACTTGCTGCCAAACCGGCGAAAATAAGTTGGTCCACTTTAAGGCCACAACGTTCCACCGCTTTGACGATATTTTTTGCCATATCGTTATGGCAGGTAATCAGGTGCACTTTGGCCTGCATCCGCACGCCAGAAAGACCAACAGGATTTTTGATGCCCTCCTGATAATCGATGGCATACTCCTGCGGAATAACGTGCAGGATACGATGCTCATCACGCACACGTACCGACTTCGCGGTATGCACTACGTTCTCTACATCTTCCTGAGTTACTTCTTCTTCTGAAATAGGAACCATCCCTATTTCATTCTGACAACTGATATGTTTGCCCGATAACGCCAAATAGACAGATGAAATTTGGCAATCTGCCATTAACTCAGCCTGATCGATAGCGCGCTGAACGCATTTCACTACCGATTCAAGGTCGTTAACCCCACCCTTATCCATGCCACGGGATGGGCAGCTGCCTACCCCAATAATATTGACCATGCCATCGGGCAGAACTTCCCCTACCAATGCGGAGACCTTTGCCGTTCCGATCTCAAGACCTACTACCAGTTTTCTGTCCGTCGACTTGATCATTGTTGTTTTGCCTGTGCCTGATTCTGTTGCGGATTACTGTTCTGCTGGCCATTTATGGGTGGCTCACCACCCTGACTGCCGATGAATACCGGAGCCCAACCTATTGCCGCCCCTGTCTCATAGCGCAAATCTACATAACTGACGCGTTTATCTGGCTGCTGTTGCAACAACGGGTATAACTCGATGAAACGTTGTAAACGCCCCATCCGGTCATCCCGACCCAGCTCCAGCCGAACATCATTATCTAAGGCCAACTGCCAAGAATGCCGGGCGCTCATTGCCGCCATTTTTAGCTGATACTTGCTGGCCGCTAACACCTTGCTCATTGCCCGATAGCCTTCCAGAACATCCTGTTCACTGCCTTCCGGGCCATACAGTAGTGGCAATTGCTGTTTACCAATGCGCTCAGAGGGCACACTGAATGACCGCCCCTGCTCATCAACCATATGCAAATCATTCCAGCGGGCAAAGGGCACATACTCCACCAGATGGATTTTCAGCTCATCCGGCCACTGTTTACGCACACTGGCCTGCTGAATCCAAGGTAACCGCTCAATCTGTTGCTGGATGATGTTCACATCCTGCGTCATAAAGGTACCCGGTGCGCCCAATGCCAGAATCGCCTGGCGAATATCATCATTGGTGGTGTAATGGCGCTCACCGGTCACCACCAGTTTCGACAGCGGCAGTCGGCTGGCATCCTTCATCCAACCCACTACTACCCAACCGCCCCAGAGTATGGTCCCAAGCACCATCAGCAGGAAAACCATACCTGCCAATTGGCCTCCGTTACTGCGCCGGGCTGCGGTGTTTTCCGCCGCACGTTCACGCGCATTGAGGGCAGCTTGCGACATCTCAGTCAGCCAACGTCAGAATTCGGGCCACTAACTGGGAGAAACTCAACCCATGTTGGCGGGCCGCCATCGGCACTAAACTGTGGCTGGTCATACCCGGTGAAGTATTCACTTCAAGCAGGTAGAAATTGCCGTCGCTATCTTGCATGACATCAACACGGCCCCAACCGCTGCAACCCAGCGCCTGATAAGCCCGCAATGCCAATGCGGCTAATTGCTGCTCCAACTCAGTGCTCAGGCCACTTGGGCAGAAGTACTGTGTCTCATCTGACAAATATTTGGCTTCATAGTCATAAAACACGCCCGGTACTTGAATACGGATCGACGGTAAAACGTCATCACCAAGGATCCCAACGGTAAATTCCGGGCCGCTCAACCATTTCTCAATCAGCACATCAGTGTCATGGCGGAACGCCTCAACCAGCGCGCCCTGTAGCTCATTGGCGTGATCCACCTTGCTCATGCCGACACTGGAGCCCTCATGGCTGGGCTTCACGATTAATGGCAGGCCAAGCTTAGCGACACGTGCCGCCAACTCCTCTGACGAAAGTGTTTCAAACTGTTGACGATTCAGCGCTACATAAGGCGAAATCGGTAAATCCAGAGCCTGCCACACTAATTTAGTGCGCAATTTATCCATGGTTAGAGCGGAGGCCATCACGCCGCTGCCGGTATAAGGCAGGCCAAGAAACTCCAAAACCCCTTGCAAGGTGCCATCTTCGCCACCACGGCCATGTAAGGCGATAAACACCTTATCAAAGCCCTGCGCTTTAAGCTGAGTTACCGGGAACTCTTTAGTATCAATGCCATGGGCGTCGATACCGGCTTCTCGCAGGCCCGCTAAAACGGCCTGACCGGATAGCAATGACACTTCACGTTCGGCAGAGGTCCCCCCCAGCAGTACCGCAACTTTCTCAGCCATGATGTTCCTCGTTTTTTATCTGTGGCTGCAATTTAAGCTCAGCCAATTTACGGGCAATTTTACCAATGTTACCTGCGCCCTGAACCAGAATCAGATCATCGCTATTCAGCACTTGCGCCAACACTTCTGGTACGGTTTCACTGTCTGAAACCAAAATCGGGTCTAACTTGCCACGGTTACGGATGGTGCGGCATAACGAGCGGCTATCAGCGCCAGGGATCGGCGTTTCACCCGCGGCATACACATCCAACATCAGCAAAACATCAACTTGCGATAGCACATTAGCGAAATCGTCATACAGGTCGCGGGTGCGGGTATAACGATGCGGCTGGAAAACCATCACAATGCGTTTATCCGGCCAACCAGCTCGTGCCGCTTTAACTGTGGCATCCACTTCCGTTGGGTGGTGGCCGTAATCATCCACCAGCATCACGCTGCCCTCTTTGCCGTTGACCGGTGCCAGTGGGAAGTTGCCAAGGAAATCAAAACGGCGCCCCGTCCCCTGGAATCCTGCCAATGCGCGCAAGATGTCATCGTCTTCAATGCCCTCTTCCGTCGCCACCGCAACCGCCGCTGCGGCATTCAGCGCATTGTGACGCCCCGGTGCATTCAAGGTCACCGTCATCAATGGCTTATCCAAGCGCTTGAGTGTGAAGTGCCCCTGTGGGCCTTCCTGACGATAACTGGCGATCTGCACATCGGCATCATCACTGAAGCCATAAGTGGTGATATGGCGGCCAACACGTGGCAACAACTCGCGCACCACGGGATCATCAATACACATCACCGCACGGCCATAGAATGGCAAATTGTGCAAAAAGTTAATAAATGTCTGTTTTAAGTTCTCGAAGTCTCCCTGGTAGGTATCCATGTGGTCAGCTTCGATATTGGTGACAATCGCCACCATCGGTTGCAAATGCAGGAAGGATGCATCGCTTTCATCCGCTTCTGCTATCAGATAACGGCTAGAGCCTAAACGCGCGTGCGTACCCGCCGCTTTAACCAGTCCACCATTCACAAACGTTGGATCTAAACCCGCTTCGGCATAAATGCTGGAAACCATGGCTGTGGTGGTGGTTTTACCGTGGGTGCCAGCAACGGCAATCCCATGGCGATAACGCATCAGTTCAGCCAACATTTCTGCGCGGCGGATCACCGGAATACGCGCCTCGCGAGCCGCGACAATCTCGGGGTTATCCGCAGAAATTGCCGTTGAAACCACCACCACACTGGCATCCCGCACATTCTCTGGACGGTGATGAAAATAGATCTGCGCGCCCAATGAAGCCAAATGCTGAGTTACCGGGTTGGGTGCCAAATCTGAACCGCTAATCTGATAACCTTCGTTTGCCAACACTTCAGCGATACCACCCATACCGGCACCACCGATGCCAATAAAGTGAATGTGCCGGACGCGACGCATCTCGGGCACGATAGTACGTAGTTTCGCCAGTTGCTGTGTATTCACGTTTCTCTTCACTTTTTTGTCTGTTACACATCCATGACCAGCATTCGCTGCCAGCCATTCATTATCTCAATCTATTTCACTTACTGGCAGCGACCACTTCAGCCGCCACGCGCTCTGTCGCGTCAGGGATAGCCACGGCTCTTGCCCGCTCAGCCATCGTCAATAAAGTCGAGCGATCCCACTCAGCGAGTAGGCCGCTAACCGCTTGCGCGGTAAATTGCGGCTGCTCGATAATTTTGGCCGCCCCTGCTTTTTCCAGCGGCAAGGCATTCCAGTACTGCTGCCGATCTTTATGCTGAAATGGCACAAAAATCGCCGGTAACCCTGCGGCAGCCACTTCGCTGACGGTCAGTGCACCTGAGCGGCAAACCACCACATCAGCCCAGGCATAGGCGGCAGCCATGTCATCGATAAACTCGACAACTTGATGCTTATCGCCCTGCCCTGCTTGCTGGTAAGCCTGCAGTACGTCGGGCAGTGCGCCTTTACCCACCTGATGCCAAACAGTGACCTGCTCACCCAGTGTCGCGGCAACCTGCGGCATGGTTTGATTCAGTACCCGTGCGCCCTGACTGCCACCGATAACCAATACGCGAATCGGCCCCTCGCGGCCCGCCAAGCGCTCTGCTGGCAATGGTAATGCCAACACATCGGTGCGAACCGGATTACCTACCACATCTGCATCGGGGAATGCGCCCGGAAATGCCTGCAAAACTCGCTTCGCAATTCGCGCCAGCCAGCGGTTGGTCAAACCCGCAATACCGTTTTGCTCATGTAGTACCACCGGGATACCACACAGCCAGGCGGCCAAACCACCGGGGCCGGAAACATACCCCCCCATACCCAGCACTACATCAGGCTGATAATCACGCATGATTTTCTTCGCCTGACGCACCGCACGATAAATTCGCACCGGTGCCGTCAATTGAGCCATCAGCCCCTTGCCGCGCAAACCAGAAATCTGGATAAAATCGATCTCAATGCCATGTTGGGGTACCAATGACGCTTCCATTCGGTCTGCGGTGCCTAACCAACGCACCTGCCAGCCTTGCGCCATCAGATGATGTGCCACGGCCAAACCGGGGAAGACATGCCCCCCAGTACCACCGGCCATCACCATTAAACGCTTGGTCTTGCCACTCATCGGGCACTCCTTACAAACGCCTGGGCTTTTGCCAAACGTGTTTCAAAATCAATACGTAACAACAGCACTATCGCGGTTGACATAATAATCAGGCTCGAACCACCGTAACTGATCAGTGGCAATGTCAAACCTTTGGTCGGCAACATCCCAGCCGCAGCCCCAACGTTAACCAGTGCCTGAAAACTAAACCAGACGCCAATCGAACAGGCCAAAAAGCCAGAAAATCGCTGATCTATCTCTAATGCGCGACGCCCAATGGACATAGCACGAAAAGCGACGAAGAATACCATTAACAATGCAAGAACCACACCGAAATACCCGAGTTCTTCACCTAAAATCGAGAAAATGAAGTCGGTATGCGCTTCCGGTAAATACTCCAGTTTCTGCACTGAATTCCCCAGGCCCTGCCCCCAGAACTCACCGCGCCCAAAAGCCATCAGCGACTGGGTTAACTGATACCCGCTGCCGAACGGATCAGCCCACGGATTCCAGAACGAGGTAACACGGCGCATACGGTAGGGTTCGGCAACAATCAGCAGACAAACCGCAAAGACACCGGAACCGATAATCGCCAGAAACTGCCACATTTTGGCTCCAGCCAAAAATAGCATCGCCAGTGTGGTAACAAACAGCACCACCACGGTGCCTAAATCGGGCTGCGCCAGCAGTAACACCGCCAGAATGACCATCACACCCATCGGTTTACAGAAGCCCCAAAAGTTGCTGCGTACCTCCTCAACCTTACGTACCAAATAGCTCGCCAGATAACAAAAGAGCGACAGCTTGGATAACTCTGCCGGCTGAATACGTAGCGGCCCCAAAGCAATCCAGCGTGATGCCCCGTTGACCGAGCTACCCACAACCAATACCACCAGCAGCATTACCAGCGAAATCAATAACATAACATTGCTGTAGCGCTGCCAGACCGCCATCGGGATGCGCAACGTCACCAGTGACAGACCGAACGCTAGCGCCAAATAGAGCGCGTCACGTTTAGCGAACAGGAATGGGTCACTGGCCAGACGCTGACCAATCGGCATTGAAGCCGATGTCACCATCACAAAACCGATAATCGCCAAACCGAATGTCAGCCACAGCAAGGTTCTGTCGTAAAGCACCATACTGGTGGTGTCGCTCTCCCGCGATCCCATCACAAAATGCTTTAGGGTATTAAACAGCCCTAGCCCCGGCATGCGCATCAGCCCAACTCCTCTGCCAAACGAGCAAACTCATCACCACGTTGCTCGAAGCTGCGGAATTGGTCCAGACTGGCGCAAGCGGGTGACAACAACACCATGTCACCCGGTGCCAGGCTCTTCGACAGCAGTACCATTGCCTGCTCCATTGTCTCGGTCAGTTGGGAGACCTCAGGGCGCAGTTCAGCCAGTTCGTCACCATCACGGCCAAAGCAGTAAATCTTGATGTGGTCGCCCTGCAAAAAGCGCGTCAAGCCAGAGAAATCAGCGGATTTACCATCGCCGCCCAGCAATAAATGCAAGGTGCCATCCACCTGTAAGCCATCTAACGCCGCTTCAGTGCTGCCCACATTGGTGGCTTTCGAATCATTAATCCAGCGCACGCCATTGTGCTCAAACACCAGTTGGAAGCGGTGCGGCAGACCGGTAAATGTCGTCAATGCTGTCAAGCTAGATGAGCGCGGGATACCCACAGCATCAGCCAGCGCCAACGCCGCCAGCGCATTGGTGTAGTTATGACGCCCGGTGAGTTTCATCTCACGGGTATTCAACACTTTCTCACCCCGTACTCGCAGCCAAATTTCGCCCTGCTGCTTGTTGAGGTGGTAATCACCTACATCGACCCCAAAGCTGATACAGCGGCTATCAGCACCACGCACGGGCATCGTCAGCGCGTCATCGGCATTCACGACACAAACTTTAGCGTTTTCATACACCCGCAGTTTAGCTGCGCGATATTGCTGCAAACCGAACGGATAACGATCAGTGTGATCCTCCGTCACGTTCAGTATGGTGGCCGCACTGGCCCGCAAGCTCGAGGTGGTTTCCAACTGGAAGCTGGACAGCTCTAGCACCACCAATTGGTTCTCTTGTTTCAACAGCGTGAGGGCCGGAACGCCGATGTTGCCACCGACGCCAACCTGCCAACCCGCCGCTTTTGCCATCTCGCCTACCAACGTGGTCACAGTGCTTTTGCCATTAGAGCCAGTAATCGCTACCACCGGTACTTGATTCTCACGGCAGAACAGTTCGATATCACCGACAATTTCAACGCCCGCATCAGCGGCATCACTTAACGCCGGATGCGCCAGTGCAATACCGGGGCTGGCGACAATCAAATCGGCCTCTAGCAGCCACTGCGCATTCAAATCACCCACATGGCGTTCGATATTTTCGGGTAATTTATCCAGCCCAGCAGGGTTGATTCGGGTATCCATCACACGTGGCGTCACACCGCGCGCCATAAAGAAATCAACGCAGGAGAGGCCGGTTAGCCCCAGCCCGATAATGACCACTTTTTTACCCTGATAATCAACCATAATTACCGTACCTTCAGCGTCGCCAGGCCAATCAGCACCAGCATCAGCGAAATAATCCAGAAGCGCACGATCACCCGTGGTTCCGGCCAGCCTTTAAGTTCGTAATGGTGATGAATCGGCGCCATGCGGAAAATGCGCTGTCCACGTAACTTAAAGGACCCTACCTGCAAGATGACCGACAGTGTTTCAACCACAAACACGCCGCCCATAATCACTAATAAGAACTCTTGGCGCAGTAATACGGCGATAGTGCCGAGTGCGCCGCCCAGTGCCAACGAGCCGACGTCCCCCATAAAGACCTGAGCCGGATAGGTGTTAAACCAGAGGAAACCCAGCCCTGCGCCGACAATGGCGGTACAAACAATCACTAGTTCACCCGCGTGGCGCAGATAAGGAATATGCAGGTAGGCCGCAAAATTCACGTTACCGGTCGCCCAGGCAACCAGTGCAAAGCCGCCCGCCACGAAAACGGTCGGCATAATTGCCAGGCCATCCAGTCCATCAGTCAGGTTGACCGCGTTGCTGGTGCCGACAATCACGAAGTACGCCAGCAAGATATAGAGCAGGCCCAGTTGCGGCATGATGTCTTTGAAGAAGGGCACCACCAACTCGGTAGCTGGGGTATCTTTGCCGATGCTATACATCGCAAATGCCGCTGCCAGTGCAATTATCGACTGCCAGAAGTACTTCCAGCGGGCAATCAAGCCCTTGGTGTCTTTACGTACCACTTTACGATAATCATCAATGAAACCGACGATGCCATAACCCACCAAAATGAATAGCACACACCAGACATAGGGGTTGGATGGGTAAGCCCACATCAGAACCGAAATAGTAATGGAGAACAGAATCATCAGGCCGCCCATGGTCGGCGTGCCGCGTTTACTGAAATGTGACTCTGGCCCATCGTTACGCACCACCTGACCAATCTGCAACTTCTGCAAATAAGCAATCAGGTGCGGCCCCATCCACAATGAGATCACTAATGCAGTCAACAGACTGACGATGGCTCGGAACGTCAAATAGGAAAAGACGTTAAAACCCGAGTAAAATTTCACTAAATATTCAGCCAACCAAACTAACATGATGCCTTCTCCTGTAACGCACGCACGACATTTTCCATGGCGGCGCTACGTGAACCTTTAATTAAAACTGTGATAACCGGATGTTCGCTCAGCAGTTCGCTAACGCGGGCTGCCAATGCGCTCTTATCCTGAAAATGTTCGCCGTTACCGCTAGCGTCGCTGAGTGTCTGACTTAACGTGCCAACACTCAGCACTTTATCGATACCCGCCTGTTTCGCGGCTTCACCGACCTGACGATGGCAATCAATCGCGGTATCGCCCAACTCACCCATATCGCCAACCACCATGACACGGTAGCCCGGCATTTCAGCCAGCACCTGCGCCGCTGCGGTCATGGAACCCACATTGGCGTTGTAAGTGTCATCCAGCAGCAACTTGCCAGCGGCGAGTTGAATGGGGAATAGCCGCCCCGGTACGGCCTGTAACTGCATCAGCCCCTGACGAACCGCCGCTAAATCAGCGCCAACCGACATAGCTAGTGCCGCAGCGGCTAGCCCATTGGCGATGTTATGTCGCCCCGGCAGTGGCAGCTCAATGGCGACAGTGCCAAATGGCGAGTGCAGAGTGAAATGCGTCGCCTGCGGGGTGATTTGCACGTCAGTGGCATAAAAATCGATATCTTCTGCTGCCTGAGGAGCAAAACGCCAGACCCGCTTGTTATGCAGAGTTTCCTGCCAGTGAGGCCAGTCGTTGCTGTCAGCATTAATAATTGCGGTGCCGTTAGCTGGCAATCCAGCAAAAATCTCGCCTTTGGCTTGCGCCACGCCGGCCAGAGAGCCAAAACCTTCCAGATGCGCGGCGGCTAAATTGTTAACCAAGGCGCTTTCCGGGCGGCTTAAATCCGTGGTGTAGGCAATTTCACCCACATGGTTAGCACCCAATTCAATAACCGCAAAATCATATTCTGGCGTCAAACGCAGCAGAGTCAGCGGCACTCCGATATCATTATTAAAGTTGCCGGCGGTATACAGCACCTTGCCGCATTGGCGCAAAATCGCAGCCGTCATCTCTTTGACTGAGGTTTTACCTGATGAGCCGGTTAAGGCCACCACGCGAGCAGGCACCTGCTGGCGAACCCAGGCCGCAAACTGCCCCAGCGCCAGACGAGTGTCTTTAACCACTAATTGTGGTGCCCCCACCAGTAAGCGTTTACTTACCAGCAAAGCGCCAGCACCAGCGGTAACAGCATCTTCTGCGAAATCATGCCCATCAAAACGCTCGCCTTTCAGCGCCACAAACAGACAGCCAGCCGTGACCTTACGGGTATCAATGGTCACTTCGGTGATCTCGAGGTGATTGCCACCTTTATCAGTGGCAATAAGCTCGGCGTTAAGCAGCTCGGACAAGAAATGCAGCGAGACTTTAATCATGCCACCACCCCCAACAGACGCGCGACAGTGACGCGGTCGGAGTAATCCAGTCGGCGATTGCCAACCAATTGATAATCTTCGTGTCCTTTGCCCGCGATCAGAACAACGTCGTCCTCTTTGGCTTGCATAATGGCACTGGTTACCGCTTCAGCACGACCATGGATCGCCAGCGCATGTCCGGCATCCAGTAAGCCGCTGAGGATATCGGCTACAATTGCCTGCGGCTCTTCGCTACGTGGGTTATCGTCCGTAACGACGACACGGTCAGCTAGCTGTTCCGCGATGCCGCCCATAAGTGGGCGCTTACCTTTGTCACGATCACCACCGCAACCAAACACACACCACAACTGCCCTTTACAATGTAAACGGGCTGCTGCCAGCGCTTTTTCCAGCGCATCCGGCGTATGGGCATAATCCACCACGACCGTAGGTTTACCCGGCGCGTTAAATACTTCCATCCGCCCGCAAACCGGTTGCAGATGAGGGGCAGCGGCTAAAAGCTGTGCTAATGGGTAGCCCAACGAGAGCAGCGTTGACAGTGCTACCAGCAAGTTACTGACGTTAAATGCCCCCATCAGGCGGCTCTCTATCTGGCCTTCACCCCAACTGGAGCCAAAGGTGATATTCGCGCCATTATCGTGATACTCCACCTGACTGGCGGATAACCACGGGCCTTTCCAGCCCGCAGGGAGATGACCTTCCATGCTGACGGCGACAGCTTGTGGCAACTGGCTTAGCCAGCGGCGGCCGACTTCGTCATCAGCATTGATAATTTTGTGTTCGGATTGATGGGTGGAGAACAGCAACCATTTTGCCGCCTCGTAACTCGCCATATTGCCGTGGTAATCCAGGTGATCGCGGCTCAAGTTAGTGAACACTGCGGCGGCAAACGGCAATGCGGCGACGCGATTTTGAATCAAACCGTGGGAAGAGACCTCCATCGCCGCAAAAGTGGCCCCTTGATCGACCAGATTGCGCAGTAAATGTTGGATATCAACCGCTGAACCGGTGGTGTTTTCCGTCGGAATCACCTGCCCTAATAAACCATTGCCGACAGTCCCCATCACCGCACTGGTTTCGCCCAGCGCCTGGCTCCACTGCGCCAATAATTGGCTAGTGGTGGTTTTGCCGTTAGTCCCGGTCACGCCGACCAAACGGAGTGCCGCGCCCGGTTGATGGTAAAACTGCCCCGCCAGCGTGGATAAGTGCTGATTCAAATTACGCAAATAAATAACAGGAACGCCATGTATCTCTGCAACACTGGCATCCGGTGCCACACCATCGGCTTCGGCCACAATTGCCGCCACACCTTGTGCGATGGCTTGTGGGATATAGCGACGCCCGTCCGTCTGGTGGCCAACAATGGCAACAAACAGATCCCCGGCAGCGGCAACACGGCTGTCTAATGTCATTTCCCGTAGCGCACGCTCCGGGAGGTCTAGCCCCCAAGGAGCGAGTAAATCGCGCAAGTTACGATCTGCCACCTGAACCCTCTTTTGTATTAATCACTAATTCGCTTTTATCACCAGTGGGTAACGCATCGGGTTCAATGTTCATGGTGCGCAATACGCCCCCCATGATGGCACCAAACACCGGTGCAGAAACCGCACCACCGTAATATTTCCCTGCCTGCGGGTCATTGATGACCACAACCAGAGCAAATCGAGGGTTACTCGCGGGCGCAACGCCTGCGGTGTAAGCGAGGTATCGGTCCATATATTTGCCATCCGGGCCAACTTTCTTGGCGGTACCGGTTTTAATGGCAATACGGTAGCCTTTGATGGCCGCTTTGGTGCCCCCGCCGCCGGGCAGTGCCACACTCTCCATCATATGAACCACGGTGCGTACCAGCGGTTCAGGGAAAATGCGCTCACCAGCTACTGGCGGGTCAACTTTGGTGATCGACAGCGGGCGATAGATCCCCATGCTGCCGATGGTTGCATAGACTCGCGCTAGTTGTAACGGTGTTACCATTAGCCCGTAGCCGAAAGAGAAGGTGGCCCTCTCTATGTCAGACCACCGTTGTTTTTTAGGATATAAGCCACTGCTCTCTCCGACCAACCCCAAATTGGTCGCTTTCCCAAACCCAAACCGTGAGTAAGTATCTACTAACGCTGAGGATGGCATCGCTAACGCCAGTTTAGAAACACCGACGTTACTCGACTTCTGCAAGATCCCGGTCACGGATAGCTCTGCGTAACGGGCCACGTCTTTAATCTGGTGACCGTTAACAAAGTACGGCAAGGTGTTCAGCACGCTGTTCTCTTTCACTACGCCGTGCTGCAATGCCGTCATGACTACCATTGGCTTAACTGTCGAGCCGGGTTCAAAAATATCGGTTATTGCCCGGTTACGCATGGCATCTTTCGGCGTACCGGTCAGGTTATTCGGGTTGTAGGACGGGCTGTTCGCCATCGCCAGCACTTCGCCGGTATTCACATCCACCAACACCGCCGTACCTGATTCTGCTTTGTTGAATGCCACCGCATTGTTCAGTTCACGATACACCAGTGCCTGCAAGCGCTCATCAACACTCAACACCAGATTATGTGCCGCCTGACTATCAACAGAGGAGATATCCTCAATGACGCGCCCATAGCGGTCTTTGCGCACCGTACGCTCGCCGGGCTGCCCAGTGAGCCAGCGGTCAAAACTTTTCTCTACGCCTTCAATGCCTTGGCTATCAATATTGGTTACGCCAATAATGTGAGCCATCACCTGGCCTGCTGGATAGTAGCGGCGGGACTCTTGGCGCAA